>JAEWOQ010000126.1 GCA_023460875.1 Pseudomonadota bacterium | reverse complement strand
CGGTGGAGGGCGGACGCGGTGGAGGGCGGACGCGGTGGAGGGCGGTGTGCTTGGAAAGATCCACGGGGAGGGGGCGGTGGGACACCTCTTCCCGGTGTCGGGGCCAGGCGTCATGAAATGGAGCATGAAGTCCACCGCATGCCGCGCGGTCTCCACCGCGGTGCTCTTCTTTGGTTCGACCCTCGGTTGTAGCGACGCCTCCGGCGACCTCGATACGGGTCTGGGGGGACCGAGCGGCGGCGGGGGCGACGTGATCGGGGCGGGGGGCAACGGTGTGCCTGGGACGGGCGGGGATCCCGTGTCCGGAGCCGGTGGAATCGCCGCGGCGACCGGCGGGAGCGGGGGCACGGGGGGCAGCGGGCCCATCGTCCACCCGACGTGCCCTGGGGACGCCGCGAACGCTCATCAGGGCACAGCCCGCGCGATCCCTGGTACGATCGAAGCTGAGGACTTCGATCCGGAGGGGTACTCGGACACGACGCCCGGCAACGAGGACGGCGCGTACCGGACCGACGTGGACGTCGACATCAAGGCGCTGGGGGACGGCTACGCGATCAGCTGGTTCGTCTCGGGCGAGTGGCTCGAGTACACCGTGAACGTCGCCACGGAGGGCGCCTACGCGGTCACGGCGCAGGCCGGCGCGGTCGAGGCGGGACGCACGCTCGAGCTGTCCTCGTGCGGCGAGGCCCTCGGGACCATCGCGGTGCCGCGGATCGACGATTGGGGGCAGGTGAAGACCTCCGCGCCGGTCGTGGTGCAACTGTCGGCGGGTGTGCAGGTCATTCGCGTGTCCGTCGGAGCGCTCGACTACGCCGACCTCGACTCGCTCACCTTCGAGCCCTGGGACGGGGAGACGCCGGGATCCGGCGGCACGGGCGGCACCGGAGGCGATGATGGGTCTGGTGGCGGCTCGGGCGGAGAGCTGCCGAAGTTCGTCGGCAACATCACGACCCACGACCAGGTCGACACGGACGGCCTCGTCTTCTCCGACTACTGGGACCAGATCACGCCGGAGAACGCGGGCAAGTGGGGCTCGGTGCAGCCGAACGCCGGCTCCGGGCGCAACTGGTCGACCCTCGACGCGCTCTACGACTACGCCGAAGACCACGGCATCATCTTCAAGCAGCACGCCTTCGTCTGGGGCGCACAGCAGCCCTCCGGGAACCTGACGGAGGACGACGTCAGGAGCTGGATCTCCGAGTTCTGCAGCCGTTATCCGAACACGAGGCTCATCGACGTCGTCAACGAGCCGCCGCCCCACACGGAGCCGAGCTACGCCAACGCCATCGGGGGCGGCACCAACGGCTCGTGGCAGTGGATCATCAACGCCTTCGAGTGGGCCCACGAGTCGTGCCCCGACGCGATCCTGATCCTCAACGACTACAACAACATCGAGTACAGCGATCAGAACCAGCACTTCATCAACATCGCCAAGGCCGTCAAGAACGCCGGCGCGCCCATCCACGCGGTGGGGGCTCAGAGCCACGCGCTCCATGGCCAGTACGGGGCGTCGACGCAGACGATGAAGACCCTGCTCACCAAGCTCCACCAGGACACGGGGCTGCCCGTCTACATCACCGAGTACGACATCGGTGAAGCGAACGATCAGATCCAGCTCACCAAGTACCAGGAGCACCTGACGTTCTTCCTCGAGACGGAGTGGATCCACGGCATCACGCTGTGGGGCTGGATCAACGGCAAGACCTGGATCGACAACTCTGGCATCATGAACGGCGGCTCGCCGCGCCCCGCGATGACTTGGCTCATGAACGAGCTCGGTCGGCCCGTGCCCTGAGGGGCTGAGGAGAGGGGGGGCTCCGTCAGCTTCGGCAAGTTACACCTCTGACGGGGAAGATCTTCTCCTCTGACGGGGATCAGCGCCGCGGGGTAGAAGATTCGTTATGCAAGGGAGATCCCTGTTCGGGTGGAGGCCGAGTCGGTTCGTGGGTCCCGCGCTGCTGGCCTGCGCCGTCGGGGTTGGCTGCACCGGTACGATCTCGGATCCGTGGGCGAGCTCTGGGGATCCCGAGCCCACCGAGGGCGGCGAAAAGCCCCGCGGCGAGGAGGGCTTCCGGGGCTCTAGCGGGGGGCTGCGGCTGCTGAGCGTGAGCGAGTACCGCGCCACCGTGCGCGATCTGCTGAGCGTCGAGGTGCCCGGGACCGACACCTTCCAGGCGGACACGCCCGTCCAGGGCTTCACGGCGATCGGCGCCACGCGGGTCGCGTACTCGGCGCCCAAGGTCGAGCGCTTCGAGCAGGTCGCCTACGAGCTCGCTGGGCAGATCTTCGAGGACGTGGGGCAGCGCGGAAAGCTCGCGGGGTGCGAGCCGACCTCGAGCGCGGATCCGTGCGTCCGGGAGTTCGTCGCGAGCTTCGCGCGGCGCGCGTTCCGGCGTCCCGCGACGGCCAGTGAGATCGACGTCTACACGGGTCTGGTCGCGAGCACGGCCGATCCCGATGTCTGGGCGGGGCTCGCCTACGCGGTCGCCGCGATCCTCCAGTCCCCGGGCTTCCTGTACCGCGTGGAGCTGGGCGAGCCCGCCACCGAGGAGCCGGACCAGTTTCGGCTCACGGCGTTCGAGCTGGCGACGCGGCTCTCGTACCTCGTGACGGGATCGACGCCCGACGACGAGCTGCTCGACGCCGCGGAGTCGGGCGCCCTCGACGGCGCGGAGGGCTTGAGCGAGCAGCTCGAGCGGCTGTTGGCGTCGCCCGCCGCGCAGACGGCCCTCATGACGTTCCTCGAGGAGCAGCTCGATCTCCACCACGTGCACAAGGTCGTGAAGGTGCCGGACGTGTTCCCGGACTTCACGCCGGCGCTGGCGGACGCGATGGCGCACGAGATGTACGAGGTGGTGCGGGACGTCGCCGTGAGGGAGCCGGACGACCTGCTCTCGCTCCTGTCCCGGCGCGACACCTACGTCAACGGGCCGCTGGCGGCGTTGTATGGGGTGGCTGGACCCGATTCGGCGAGCGAGTGGATCCCGGTCACCCTGCCCGAGGACGGTCCGCGCGCGGGGCTCCTCGGCTTCGCGGGGTTCTTGGCGTCCCACGCGGGCGCGGCGGAGACGTCGGTGACGAAGCGGGGGTTCTTCGTCGTCTCGAAGTTGCTCTGCCGGGAGATCCCGGCGCCGCCCGCCGACGTGATCACGGTGCTGCCGGCGCCGCCGGAGGGGGGCCACGTCACGATGCGGGAGCGCGTCGAGCAGCACATGAGTGACCCGTCGTGCAAGGGCTGCCACATCGCGATGGATCCGCCGGGGCTCGCCCTGGAGCACTTCGACGCGCTGGGAGCCTACCGGGAGTCGGACAACGGGCTCACCATCGACGCCACGGGCGAGATCGACGGTGAAGCGTTCGACGGCGCCCGTGAGCTCGGGGAGCTGCTCTCGAGCCACCCCGACGTCTCCGCGTGCTTCGCCCGCCGCTTCCACGAGTACGCGCTCGGCATGTCGCTCGGCGGGAAGGCTTCCGTCGCGGATCTGGTCGAGGCCTTCGAGGCCTCTGGGAGGCGATTGCCTGATTTGGTCCGCGCGGTCGTCCTGCACGACTCGTTCCGGCTCGTGTCCGCACCGAGGTGATATGAAACGCCACACTCTCCATCGACGAACGTTACTCCAGGGGGCCGGGTATGGACTGCTGGCGGCGGTCGGGCTGCCGCCCCTGGAGGCGATGCTCAACGGGAACGGCACGGCCCACGCCGACGGCACCCCGATCCCGGTGCGCTTCGGGATCTGGTACTGGGGCAGCGGGGTCCGGCGCGAGCGCTTCTTCCCGACGACGACAGGGCCTAACTGGGAGATCACGCCTGAGCTCGCGCCGCTCGAGGGCGTCCGCTCGGAGATCAACGTCCTGGGTGGGTTCAGCGTGCGCGAGGGCGGCATCGTGCACCACATCGGCACCGCCGTGCTCAAGACGGGGCGCGGCTACATCGATCACGGCGGGTTCTTCAACACCGACGTGCGGGCGCACTCCTTCGACATCGACGTGGCGCGACACCTCGGCGCGGACACCGCGTTCCCGGCGCTCCACGTCGGCGTCTACAGCGATGGCCAGTTCAACGGCGAGGGCCTCAACACCAGGGCGCTCTCCCACAACGGCCCCGGGAGCCCCAACCTGGCGGAGACGTCGCCCCGCGCCGTGTTCGACCGGCTCTTCGCGCTGCAGACGGACGCCCCGGGCCCCGACGCGCCCGCCTTCCCCTCGGTGGAGCACCGCAGGAGCGTGCTCGACCTCGTCAACGAGCAGGCGCGCTCCCTGCGCGCGCGGCTAGGGACGGCGGATCAGGCGCGCATCGACGAGCACCTCGAGGCGATCCGGGGGATCGAGCGCAGGTTGGAGGCGACGCCGTCCACGGGCGACGCCGCCTGTCAGTCACCTGCGCGGCCCGCGCAGGGGGCGCCCGATCTCCGTCGCCCGGACATGGTGCTCCACAACGAGCTGATGGCCGATCTCACGGCGATGGCGCTGGCCTGTGATCTCACGCGCGTGTTCACGTTTCGCCACCACGGCTGGACGGACGATCCCGTGCTGGAGGACCTCGGCGCGACGGCGACCCACCACACGCTGACGCACACGGAGGGTGGCAACCAGCCCACGGTGCACGCGATCAACACCTTCACGATGAGCCAGCTGGCGAAGCTGATCGAGCGCTTCCAGGGCGTGTCCGTCGGCGGCGGCACGCTGCTCGACCACTCCGCCATCATGGCCTACAGCGAGGTCGGGGAGGGCTGGTCGCACTCCCTCGACGACATCCCGATGATGACGATCGGCCGCGCCGGCGGCGCGCTGCGGACGGGCCTGTATCACCGCTCGACCTCGCGGGAGAGCGTGACCAAGGTCAACCTCACGATGATGCGCGCGGTGGGGATGGACGTGGAGGCCTTCGGCGACGGGCCGCATCGGGTGACGGACCCCGTCGGCGCGATCATGACCTGAGGGCGGCCAACTCAGGGCGCGCTGTGGCCGCCCTGGCTCGATTGGCCGCTCTGGCTCGACCGAGGCTCGACCGAGGCTCGACCGCTGCGCTCACTCGGAGACGTTGACCCGTCGGTTCTGGTCCAGGTAGCTGTCGATGGCCTCGAAGAGGTCCGGGCGATTGACGCGATCGATGAGGTTCTCGTTGATCTCGAGGCCGTCTGGCCCGGTGGCGCGGAGCTGGGCCGATTGATCCGTCAGGTGCTTGTCGAGCTTGTGGGTGCGGTCCGTCGCCGCCACCTGATCGTGCCGGATCTCGCGGGATCGCGTGAAGGCCCAGGTCTCGCTGAGCACGATGCGCCGCGCGGAGGGATCCTGGCCCGCGAGCTCCTGCAGAGGCAGTCCATCCAGCCCCACGGGGAGGGACACTCCGGTCCAGGTCAAGACCGTGGGCAGCACGTCCACCAGGCTGACCACCGTGTCGGAGGTGCCGGGAGGGAAGCCGGGGCCCCGCACGAGCAGGGGCACGCGCACGGTCGTGTCCTTCAGGTTGGCGCCGTGTCCACGGCTGTTGGCGCGGAACTCTTCGCCGTGGTCCGAGGTGAGGATCACGGCGGTGGGTCGCTCGAGGCGATCGATCTCAGCGAGGAGACGGCCGACGTGTCCGTCGGTCACGCGGATGGTGTGGTCGTAGAGATCCACCGGGCCCTGCCCGTAGCGGGGCGGACCGTCCTTGCTCCGCGGCGCGTCGTGGGGACCGAAGTAGTGGACCCAGAGCAGGAACGGCGGTCCGTCGCGCAGCTCTTCGAGCCTACGCCGCGCCTTGGAGGTCACCGAGGCGTCGTTCGGCTGGCGGCCTCGCAGGGCGGACTTCTCGTAGTGATCCCACGCGCCGGACACGTTGAGGTGCGGCTCGAGGAAGTCCGAGAGCCCGTCGTTCACGACGGCCTCGGTGCGCAGACCGCGTCGGGACATCCACTCGGAGAGCGTGCGGTGGGTGTCGTCGATGGGCGTCGCGAAGACCTTCAGCTTGCGCTCGCCGGGCGTCGTCTCCTCGCCGCGACGCAGGAGGCGCCCCCGTGAGGTCTCCCAGAGGAAGGTCCACGCGAGGCGTCGGGGATAGACCCCGCGGAACATCGACGACAGGGCGAGGGACGTCCAGGGTCCGGCGGTGTAGGCGCGCTGGAAGCGCGTCGCGTCCTTGGCCCAGGCGGCGATGGCCGGGGTGGTGTCGCGCTCGTAGCCGTAGAGGCTCGTGTGATCGGCGCGCAGGGTGTCGATGGTGATGATGACGACGTTCAGGGGAGCGGGGGTCTCCGGGATCACCGCGGTGGAGGCGTCGTAGGTGGCCCAGGAGGGCGCGTCGCCGCCGACGCAGTTGTCGTCGAGGCCGTTGCCGGGGATCTCGTCGGCGCCCGGGTGGACCGCGCCGTCGAACGGCGCGCAGTCGCCCCCGCCGAGCAGGCTCGAGTAGCCGTCCCGATCGACGTCCGTGAGATAGCGGAGAGTGCGGACGTTGAGCCCCACCAGGGGGCGCTGCAGGATCGCGTCGAGGGTGACGCGATCGGAGCGGTCGACGGTCGTCAGGACCGGCAGCGTGATGACGAGGAGGGCCCCCACCGCGACGCGCGAGCCGCGGAGGCGCGCGGCGGTCGCCTCGATGCGACCGAGCGCTACCAGCAGCAGCGCCACCGCGGACAACTGCGTGCTCCAGCGCAGCGCCACGTGGGCCACGGGGTACGTCAGGGGGAAGGCGTAGGCGTCCGCCAGGAGCAGGACGCTGGTCGTCACCGCGAGCCCAAGCACCACCATGACGCGCCAACGCCGGCGCAGGCCCACCGCCCACCCCCGAGGACGCGCCGCGCTCGGCTGGCAGATCCAGGCGAGCCCGGTGAGATAGAGGCCGAGGGCGGTGCTCCCGCTCAGCGCGAGCCAACCCAGCCGCGAGTAGCGCCCGCCGATCGCCTCGAAGGCGCCGAGCTGCACCGCCAGGCCCACCCCGTAGACGAGCCCGACCACGACCCAGATCACCATCCAGACGCGCACCCGCAGGCGGCTCAACGCGTAAGGGATCGCGCCGCAGGCGGCGCCCACGATGAGGCCCAGCACGAGGCAGGCGGCGAGGGCCGTCAGGAGCGCACGGAAGGAGGCCGCGCCGCCCAGGAGCATGTCGCCGAGTCCGAGCACACCGCAGGCGAGGGCTCCGATGAGAGCCGCGGAGCCGACGGGCAAATAGGGCGGCGCCGGGAGGACGCGGAGGCGACCGGGACACACAATCCAAGGATCCAAACCACGCCTGGGCGCTCATTCCAAGGGCAAGGGAGGATCCCCGGCGACGATGGGCGTGCAGCGCGGCGCCCCTTTTGGGGGTGAAATCGTAATGTTCTTCCGGTATGGTCCGACCCTCCGGAGCGCTGGTTTCGCATGAGAGGACGCCGGGTGCTTGCCACGAAGAATCCTGGGCGGTGCCCCGGATCCCGGGCGGCGGCCGTCCTCCTGCTCGGCATCCTGTGCGTCGGTTGTGAGATGCGCCCGGCGGCCTCCTCGACGGCGCGAGCGTCACGGGTGCCCAGCGACGAGAAGCCCCCGGCCGCCGTCGACCCGCGCGCGAACGCCGCGGAGCCAAGGAGCGCGGCCGCGGCTCCGTCCCAGGGCACCGAAGGCGACGCCGCGCAGCGGGAGACCCCAGAAGCGGAGGCGGTCGCCGAAGCCGCTCGGCGCTACGAGGTCGAGGTGAGCGCGACCCGCGAGGACGACGAACCGGGCCCCTTCCCGAAGCAGCACGTCGCGCTGCGCCTGGGGACGTCGTCGGAAGGCCTCGCTCTGGCGCGGAGCCCCGACGGGGCCCTGTGGATGCGGCGGGCCTGGGACGACGGCACGGCGCACGTCTTTCAGTTCTCCACGTCGTCGGAGCTCGACGGAGGATCGCTCCAGTTCGTGGACGGGCTCTGGAACGAGATCCCCTTCCCCGCCGGCTATCCCATAGTGGCGTTCCCCGCCCCCACGAACCGCTTCGAGAAGCTGTTCTTGCAGGTCGCGGAGGCGTGGGTGCTGAGCGCGGACGGCGCGGCCATCGTCCGGCCGAGCACGGGGGAGTCGCTCCCCGTGCGCTGGGGGAGAACGGGCGTTCCTGGAGATGTCGGGGCGACGCGCTGGTTCGTGTTCGACGCGCGCTGCGCTCCAGAGGGGAAACCGTGCGTGCACGGCGGTCAGGCCCTCGACGCCTGCAAGCGTTACATGAGCGAGCGCAGCTACGCCGGCGGGTACACGGAGCACGCGCCGGGGCTCTGGTTTCATCCGCCCCGCTGCCTCGATTGAGGTCGCGATCACACGGCTTCGCGAGCCCGTGGGGAGTGTACGTTTCTACTCCCGCGGTTCGCGCGCACGGTACGCGGGTCGAGGGGGCCTCGCTCGGGGTCCCTGCAGGGTTCGACGGTCCTTCGGTTCTGCGCCGATGCGCGTATGCTGCTGAGGGATGGGATCGGAGGGTAGGTGCGACGATGCGCCCTCACCGGAGGGCGGGGACTGGGTTTGCTTCCTCGAGCAGGGCGGCGCTTCGGAGGCGGCGCAGGCGGTGCGGGAGGCCATCGCCGCGGTGGGCGGCGCTCCGCGGCTGACGACCCTGCGGGTGCAGTTCGCGCGGCTGGGTCGCCTCGTGCCCCAGCGGGCCCTCGCGCCCAGCGAGTGCTCGGGCGGCCTGGAAGGCGTCGCGAGCCCGGCGTTCTTCACGGCGGATCACGTCGCGCGGGTGGCCCTCGTCCTGGGCGCCGCGGAGGTGCTCCCCGCCGCGGAGGTGCCTGGCGCCGTCACCACCCTCTATCGCACCGGCGGCGAGCGAGAGCAGCAGAGCGTGTTGCGGGCGCTGCCGTGGCTGCCGTCACCGGAGCGCTTCGTCGAGCTCGCAAGTGAGGCGTGCCGCACCAACGACGTGTCCGTCTTCTCCGCCCTGTGCTCGGACAACCCGTTCCCCGCGCGGCACATGCCGGACGGCGCCCTCTTCCAGATGCTGATGAAGGCGATGTTCCTGGGCGTGAGCCATGAGCGCACCTGGGGGCTCGCAGAGCGCGTCACCCCCGAGCTCCAGCGCATGGTCGGGGACTACGAGAACGAGCGCCGCGCCGCCGGGCGCTCCGTGCCCGACGACATCTCCAGGATCCGCCGCATGGCGTCGCCTGCCGCGGCGACGACGACCACCACCCTCTCCGAGGAGCCCTCGCGATGAAGCTGATCGACCCCCACATCCACATGACGAGCCGGACCACGGACGACTACGAGCGCATGGCTCGGGCAGGCATCGTCGCCCTGATCGAGCCCGCCTTCTGGCTGGGGCAGCCCCGCACCCACGTGGGCAGCTTCGAGGACTACTTCTTGTCGTTGCTCGGCTGGGAGCGCTTTCGAGCGAGCCAGTACGGCATCCAGCACTACTGCACCATCGGCCTCAACCCGAAGGAGGCGAACACCGATGCCCTGGCGGAAGGGGTGATGGAGCTCTTGCCCCTCTACCTCGAGAAGGAGGGCGTCGTGGCGGTGGGGGAGATCGGCTACGACGACGTCACGCCGCGTGAGGAGCAGATCTTCGCGCGCCAGCTCGAGCTCGCGAAGGAGTTCGGGTTGCCTGCGCTCATCCACACGCCCCACCGCGACAAGAAGCGCGGCACCGAGCGGACCCTGGCGCTGATCAAGGAGGTGGGCTTCCCCGAGGAGCTCGCCCTGATCGACCACAACAACGAGATCACGTTGCCCCTCGTGCTCGACACGGGCTGCTGGGCGGGTCACTCGATCTACCCCGACACCAAGATGGACGAGGCGCGCATGGTCAGCCTCGTCCAGAAGTACGGCGCCGAGCGCATCATCGTGAACTCCGCCGCGGACTGGGGGCAGAGCGATCCCCTCAAGGTGCCCAAGACGGCGCAAGCGTTCCTGGACGCGGGCCTCGGGCAAGGGGTCGTGGACACGATCTGCTGGAACAACCCCGTGACCTTCTTCGCCCAGAGCGGGCGCCTGCCCCTCGCTCGCCTGGAGGCAGGGCTGGAGGCAGAGCGGCTGGAAGGAGCGCGCGGGGTGGATCAGCGGGAGCTCTTCGAGGGCAACTCGGTGCTCCGGGGGCAGGCGCCGCGGGTGGACGCGGGCTGATGCAACGCACCCTCGCCCTGCTGGTGGTGGGGCTCACGCCGCGGCTCATCGGGGAGCACACGCCGCACCTGGCGCGCTTGGCGAAGAAGGGCGCTCAGCGCCCGCTCGCCACCATCACCCCCGCGGTCACCTGCTCCGTACAGTCCACCTTCGTGACGGGCGCGCTGCCCCGAGAGCACGGGATCGTCGCCAACGGCTGGTACTTCCGCGACCTCGCGGAGGTGTGGCTGTGGCGGCAGTCGAACCACCTGGTCGCGGGCAAGAAGGTGTGGGAGCTGGGGCGGGAGCGCGATCCGAGCTTCACCTGCGCCAAGATGTTCTGGTGGTACAACATGTACTCCAGCGCCGATTGGTCCGTGACGCCGCGGCCCATGTATCCGGCGGACGGACGGAAGCTGCCGGACGTCTACGCGCACCCGAGCGAGCTCCGGGACGAGCTGAACGGCGCCCTCGGCACCTTCCCCCTGTTCAACTTCTGGGGCCCCCTCGCGGATCTGCGCTCCAGCCGCTGGATCACCGACGCGACGAAGCGCGTCTTCGAGACGAAGCGGCCCACCCTGACGCTCGCGTACCTGCCGCACCTCGACTACGACCTGCAGCGTTTGGGGCCGCGTGATCCGCGGGTCGCGCCCGCCCTGCGGGAGGTGGACGCCCTGTGCGGTGAGCTCATCGACATGGCGGAGGCCGCGGGGGCGCGGGTGGTGGTGCTCTCGGAGTACGGGATCACGGAGGTGACGGGGCCGGTGCACCTCAACCGCGCGTTGCGCGAGGCGGGTCTGATCGCGATCCGGAGGGAGCAGGGGCGGGAGCTGCTCGACGCGGGCGCCAGCGACGCGTTCGCCGTGGCCGACCATCAGCTCGCCCACGTGTACGTACGTGACCCTTCGCGCGTCGCCGAGGTCCGTCGGGTGCTCGAGCGGGTGGACGGCGTCGAGCGGTTGTTGGATCGCGAGGAGCAGGCGGCGTTCGGCTTGGATCATCGCCGCAGCGGCGAGCTGGTCGCCCTCAGCCGCGCGGATCGCTGGTTCACGTATTACTTCTGGGAGGACGACGCGGTCGCCCCGGACTACGCCCGCACCGTCGATATCCACAGAAAGCCCGGCTACGACCCCGTGGAGCTGTTCTTCGATCCGCGCCTCGCGTTCCCCAAGCTGAAGGCCGCGCGGCGCGTCCTCGGCAAGAAGCTCGGTTTCCGGAACCTCCTCGACGTCATCGGGCTCGACGCGAATATCGTGCGGGGCTCCCACGGCCGCGTCACCGACGACCCCAACGACGGTCCGGTCTTCCTCAGCAGCGCCCCCGAGCTGATCCCCGAGGGCCCCGTGGCGGCGACGGGCGTGCGGGATCTGCTCCTGTCCCACGTGTTCGACGGGGAGCGCTCAGCGTCGGGGTCGCCGGCGCAGTCGCGGGCCGGCGCCGCCGTGGAAGGTTGAGGCCGCGGCCGTCGAGCGGGACGACGGGAGCGACCGGAACGTCATCGAGCCGGTGACGCCCTCCTACGGCTCCCGTTGGCGGCTGCGGTGACGTCGTCGCTCGTCCTCCGGGTGGGGCGCACGAACTCTTTCCGCGCCAGCTCCACCCGTTTTCGGACGACGCACCCGGGGACGTGGTCGTTGATCAGTCCCATCGCTTGCATGAAGGCGAACACCGTCGTGGGACCGACGAACTTCCAGCCGCGCTTCTTGAGCGCGCTGGCGAGGGCCTTCGACTCGGGCGAAACCGACTCACTCTGTGCGCGCGACGCCGGACGCGCGCTGGGCTCGAAGCTCCAAAGGAACGCGGCCAACGAGCCCTCCTGCTGCACGAGCTCCTTCGCTCGCCGTGCGTTTTCGATCACCGCCTCGATCTTGCCGCGGTGCCTCACGATGCCTTCGTCGGCGAGGAGTCGCTCCACGTCCCGCTCGGTGAAGCGTGCGATGCGCTCCAAGTCGAAGCCATGAAAAGCGCGGCGAAAGTTCTCGCGCTTGGCGAGGATGGTCCGCCAGCTCAACCCCGACTGGAATCCCTCGAGGCTCAGCTTCTCGAAGAGCCGCTGATCGTCGACGACGGGAAAGCCCCACTCCGTGTCGTGATACTCGAGGAACTCGGGCGCCGCTGCGCTCCATCGACAGCGCGTCTTTCCGTCGGGCGCGACGAACCCGCTCGTCACGGAGCCTCCACGAGAAAGCGCAGACGCTCGTCGACCCTCGACGGTGCCACTTCGACGATCTCGGCCGTCACCACCTGGTGCTCGACGAACGGATCGAGCTGTACGCGACGCTCGAGGTCGGCACGCGACACGCCGTGGGCGAGGATGGCGCCGCCGCCGTTGGGCTGGAGGCTGCCGACGAGGAGAAGCACCCCGTCCTCGACCCCCTGATCGATCCAAGCCTTGTGGCCCGCCATGAACGTGGCGGCCTGCTCCCGCTGGCCCGAAAACCGAAGAAAGACGATGAACACGAATCAGCACTCCTTGCCTGGGTTTCGAACCTTCATTGCCCTGGATCTCCGGCGCGAGGGGTTTTCCAGCGTCGCATCGAGCCAGGCGTGAATCTCGTCGACCTCGCGCCGGAGAAACTCCTCGTCGTGGAAGGCGTTGGCGAGGGTCGCGGCTCCTTGAGAGCGCGCCAGGAGCTGCATCGCGATCCAATCGGCGTCGGCACGACCGAGGAGCTCGAGCTGCCGTCGCAGCCAGATGCGGAACAGCGTGAAGAGGGCGTTGGCCTCGGGGAGCGCGGGGTGCTTCAGCTTCGCGAGCTCGGTGCACAGGGTTCCCACGGGGCAGCCGTACTTCAGGATCAGCGACTGGTTCCCGATCAAGATGTCGATGAACGATCCGATGCGCTCCCGCGGGCTAGCTCCCCGCGCTTCCCAGCGCTCGAGCATCTGCCGCGTCCCGGCGACGCGAACCTGCACCACGGCGTCGAGGATGTCGTCCTTCGACTTGAAGTGATGGTAGAAGTTGCCGCGCGAGATCTTCACGGCCTCGGCGATGTCGGCGAAGGACGTGGGCTCGAAGCCCTGCCGGTAGAACAGGTCGTCGGCGGCCTGCACGATCCGCTCGCGGGTACTCACTGGGTCCTTCGTAGGGTGGGCGTTCAATGCTGCGCTCGTCTCTCGGGCAAGGTCCCTCTAGGACAAGTATCCTAGGCGACCAGGAGCGCTAGGTCAACTGTCCTAGGGGCCGCCGTCGGCGCCGTCGGTGTCGAGCACGCGGCGGAGAGAGGGCGCATCACGGCCCCTCAGTTGAAATGGCCCATTTTCACCGCGCTCGGTTCACGTGCGAGGGGACCCTCAGGCGCCCAACCCCAGGGATGAAGCGTCCCGTGCGCGACGCCCAGTCGAGGTACGGCGCCCCGTGGGTGCGGACGAGATAGGGCTCTTCGACGAGGCGCACCTGGAGCTCGAGCGCGAAGAGGAGCAGTGGCGGCAGCGTGAGCGCGAGTGGTGTCGGCACGGCGAGGGCGAGGCCCAGGGAGACGAGCAGCATCGCGCTGAAGATCGGGTTGCGCACGAGGGCGAAGGTCCCCGTCGTCACCAGCTCGGTGTGGTCGGAGGGGTCGACGCCGATGCGCCAGGAGCGGCCCATCTGCACTTGCGCGACGAACGTCGACGCGATCCCGACGAGTCCGAGGGCCGCGCCGAACCCGTGCCCACCTTCCCAGAGGGGCTCCCCTACCCAGGGCGCTAGCGGCGCCAGCGCGAGGGCGAGCACCATCGTGACACCAGCGACCCGTTCCAGCGCCCCGGCGCCCCTGCGGATCCCGACGAACCCCGTGCTCCCCGTCGCGCGCCACTGGAGGAACGAGCGGACGCCGAACGCCAGCAACAGGAAAACCAGGAGCTCCATGGCGACCACGATGCGCATGCGGATAATATCCGAGCGATTGCTCGGTTCTGCTACTCGGGTTTCACCCGCTCATGCCCAGTCGATCACGCTCGAAGCTCTCCCCCCGTAGAAAGCCGCGCCAGGAGCGCGCCCTGGCCACGGTCGAGCACCTCCTCGATGCCACTGCTCGGATTCTGGTGACCCGAGGGTGGGCCGGTACGACCACGAACCACGTCGCCAAGCGAGCGGGCGTGTCGGTGGGCACGCTGTACGAATACTTCCCCTCCAAGGAGGCGCTGGTCGCGGCGCTCGTCGGTCGGCACCTCGACGAGGCGGAGGCGAAGCTCGAGGCGCTCTCGAGCTGGCTGCAAACGGAGACGCCGTCCCTCGAGGGATTGGTGCGCGCGATGGTCAGCGCGATGATCGACCTCCACGCGGCTGCCCCACGGCTGCATCGGGTTGTCTTCGAGGAGGTTCCCCACCCGCCGGCGGTGCGTGCGCGCGTCCGCGCGATGGAGGAGGCGCACGTCGCGGCGCTCACGGCGCTGCTGCCCACCTTGACTCCCCTGGAGGAGCCCGCCGTCAGCGCC
>JAEWOQ010000125.1 GCA_023460875.1 Pseudomonadota bacterium | reverse complement strand
ATCCTGCAGGCCCTGAAGAAGGTGGGCACCAACAACCCGGTGCTCGTCCTCGACGAGGTCGACAAGATGGGCGCGGACATGCGCGGCGATCCAGCCGCCGCTCTGCTCGAGGTCTTGGATCCGGCACAGAACGACAGCTTCGTCGATCACTACCTCGGGGTGCCCTTCGACTTGTCGAAGGTGACCTTCCTGGCGACGGCCAACTACCGCTCGGGGATCCCCGAGGCGCTGCGGGATCGCATGGAGATCATCGAGGTCCCCGGTTACACGATCGCCGAGAAGCGGGCGATCGCTCAGAACTTCCTCGTCCCGAAGCAGCTGCAGGAGCACGGGTTGAGCACGGAGCAGCTGCGGTTCGCGAACGAGGGCATCGACACCCTCGTCGACTCCTACACGCGGGAGGCCGGGGTGCGCGGGCTGGAGCGGGCCATCGCCTCCGTGTGTCGTGACGTCGCGGTGCGCCTCGCGGAGGGCCAGGAGGTGAAGGACCTCGAAGCCACGCCGGAGCTGATGCGGGAGCTGATGGGCCCGCCCCGCTATCGCCCCGATCTCCCAGAGCGTCGGATGGCGCCGGGGGTGGCCGTGGGCCTCGGGACGAGCGGCGCTGGCGGGGAGCTGGTGCTCGTGGAGGTCACGCGGATGGCAGGCACCGGCAAGGTGCGCGTCACGGGAAACCTCGGCCCGATTCTGTCGGAGGCGGCGCACACGGCGGTCTCGTTCGTGCGCTCGAAGAGCGAGCGCTTGCACCTCGACCCGGAGTGGATCCGGACCATCGACCTCCACATGCACATCCCCCGCGCCCGGGCCGTGCAAGACTACGCGGGCCTCGGCGTGGCGATGTTCTGCGCCGTGGCGTCGCTGCTTCTGGACGCGCCCTGTCGATCCGACGTCGCGGTGCTGGGCGAGCTCACGCTCCGCGGCAGCGTGCTCCCGGTCAACGGGATCAAGGCGATCATGCTCAGCGCACACAGGGCGGGCATCCGTGAGATCATCATGCCTGCGCGCAACGAGCCGGATCTCGAGGAGGTGCCCGCGGAGGTCCGCAACGACACGCGCGTCCACCTGATCCACAAGGTGGACGAGGTCTTGCCTCTGGTGTTGGCCCAGCCGGAGCAGGACGAGCCGCCGAGCCGCACCACGCCGCCCCTCGGCGAAGTGCGCCCCTGATCGCGCGGCAGGTCCATGGGCGACCGCGTCGCGTTCGAGCTCGCTTCCGTGCTCGCCTCACGGGCGCAGCGGATCGGCTGGAGCGCGAGCGCGCTCTACCTCTTGGCGATCGGCTTTCTGCCGCTCTTGGGCGGCCCTCGGTACGAGGCGGCTCTGGCGGCGGGGCTGGTGGTGCCGTCCATCGCGGCGGCGACCTGCGCCCTGGAGGGTGCCAGGGCGCCCCGAGCCGGGGAGTGGTCGCCTCTCGACGCCCTGCTCCGGGGCTTGCTGGCGGGGACGGGTCACGTGCTCGTCCTGTTGGCGATCGCGCTGGTGCATGGCGCGCGGGCGGGGATCTGCGAGCCCGAAGCGGGCTTCCTCCTGCTCGTGCTCGGCCCGGGCGCGGGGGTGCTGATCGCGGGCGTGTGGGGGGCATTCGTGGGCTGCGCGCTGCGGGGACGCTCCCGCCTGGGGGTGATCGCCCTCGCGCTCGGAGCGCCGCTCTTGGCGATGGGCGTCAGCCTGGCGCGCTTCTTCACGAGCCCGATGGTGTTCGCCTTCGATCCCTTCGTGGGGTACTTCGCGGGGCCTCTCTACGAGGTCGTGGAGGTCCCGACGGCGCGCCTCTGCACCTACCGCGCGGGCACGCTGGCGACGGTGCTCGCCGCCCTGTGTGGCGCGAGCCTCTTGGAACGGCGAGCCGGTGGGATCGGGCTCCGCGTGCGGCGTCCCGTGGATCGCCGCGGTGTCGTGGGGCTCGGGCTCTTCGGTGCCCTCTCCGCGGTGCTCGCGGGCGCGGGGACGCAGCTCGGTCACTTCAGCACGGACGCGAGCATCCGTGAGGCTCTGGGAGGGCAGCTCTCCTATGGGCGCTGCGACGTGGTGTACGCCGACTCGCTCCGTAGAGCGGAGGTGGCGCGCCTCGCCCGGGAATGTGACGCTCACCTGGGCCAGGTCGAGGGCTTCTTCGGGGAGCGGGGGCCCGAGCGCGTGACGGTCATGCTCTTCGCCCACGCCGCGCAGAAGGGGCGGCTCATGGGCGCGGCTTCGACGTACATCGCCAAGCCATGGCGGCGCGAGGTTTACCTGCAGCCGGCCGGGTTCCCGCACCCGGTGCTCGGGCACGAGCTGGCCCACGTGGTCGCGGGCAGCTTCGGCGCTGGCCCGTTTCGGGTGGCGGGTCCCCTCGGAGGATGGATCCCGGATCCCGGCCGCGTCGAGGGGGTCGCCGTAGCGGCTGCGCCGCGGGACGACGGAAACGTCGATCTGCAGCAGTGGGCCGCCGCCATGCGGAAGGTGGAGCTGCTGCCGCCCCTCGAGCGGGTGTTTCGGCTGAGCTTCCTCGGTGAGAGCTCTGCCCGCGCCTACACGGTGGCGGGGGCCTTCGTGTCCTGGCTCCGGGAAGATCAGGGGGCCGAGGTGGTCCGGCGCTGGTACGGGGGCGCCCCCCTCGATGTCCTCACTGGGCAGAATCTCGGGCAGCTCGAGGAGCGTTGGCACGCACACCTCGACGCCATCCCCTTGCCCGAACCGTTGCTCCACGAAGCCAGCGCCCGCTTCGAACAGCCCGCGGTCTTCGGCAGGCAGTGTCCCCACCTGGTGGACCGTCTCTATCAGCGGGCAGGGCTCCGGCTCGGGCTCCAGGATCTGGCCGAAGCCCGGCGGCTCCTCGACGAGGTGCTGGAGCTGGAGCCTCGCCATGGCGGGGCCGCGCTCCTGCGGCCCGCGTGTACCCTCCGGGAGGGGCGGCCGGAGGCGGCGCTCGAGGAGTACGGCGCGCTGGCGCAGGACATGGCCCGGAGCAGCGTGGAGAGGGCGCGGGCCTGGGAGGGCGCAGGAGATGCCGCGTTCCTCCTGGGGCGCGACGAGGTCGCCTTTGACGCCTACACCACGGCCCTCGACATGACGGTCGGTGAGCACGCCCGGCGCTCCCTCGAGGTGAAGCGTTGGGCCCTGCGAGCGCCGCCCCGCGCGCGGCAGGGGATCGAGCTGCTGCTGGTGGGCGCCGCGACGACGGGCCCCCAATGGAACCTCGCGGCGCCCGCGCTCGGGGGATGGATGCGGGGCGGGCCGGAGAGCGCGATGGCGCGCTATCTCCTGGGAAAAAACCTCCTGGCCCGCGGTCACTATTCCGCCGCGGCGACGCTCCTGGAACAGTCCGTGTTCGAGGACGCGTTGCCTTTGAGCAGCGTCCGCACCGAGGCCCTCCGCGCCGCCCTGATCGCTCGCTGCGCGCTGTTCGACGCTGGCGCGGCTCAGCGCACCTATGATCTGCTCGTGCAGGAGAAGCTCACCCTCGGGCAGCGGCGCGGGCTGGCGCGGATCGCCGAGCGGTGTGGCGTCGCTCCTGGCGTGGTGGCACCGCGCCAGGCCGACTCGTCCCTTTGACGCCCCGTCGCCGCTGGCCCCTGGAGACGAGCGCTGACGTCGGAGCTCAGCGGACGATCACCGGCGCCGGTCGCGCGCAGAATCCTCCCGTGCACTTGGCGGCGGGATCGCAGCAGTCGGCGGCCGTGTCGCAGCGCTCTTGCTCCTGAGAACAGCTGAGGGTGGTGGTGCTCGTCGAGCAGACGAGCTCGGCGCTCCCCGGCTCCGCGGGGCGGCAGAAGCCACCGCAGCACTGGTCGCCGGTGGCGCAGCTGTCCCCGTCGGACTTGCAGGGATCGAGCACCCAGTAGCCCCGCGCGTTGCCGGCCAGGAGCTCCTGAGCGGGTAGGTAGAAGGCGGGGAAGCTCGGATCTTCGTCGGGCGCTGCGTCGACGCGGATGGCGGCGACCCAGAGCTTCTTCGTCGTGACCTGGTCGTAGTCTTTGAAGTCGTAGTTGCGAGGATCGCTGAGCCACGGATCCGTCACCGCCATGTTGCCGTACATGCGCCGGCTGGTGAAGACGACCCAGGCGTACCCTCCCGTCACCACGGGCGCGACCGTGGGCTCGTAGGACAGCGTCGTGTCGTCGTACTCCCCGTCGCCGATCCCGTGTTTGTTCCCGGCGACGGGCAGATAGCTCACGCCGTCCGCGCTGCGACCGTTCAGGTAGTCGAGCCGCACGGAGCGCTCCTCCGTGGAGCTCGCCCACCACAGCTCTCCGCGCGCTTCGTCGCGCGTGCCGATGTACGACTCGTTGGTCTTCGAGCCCCGCACCTCGTTCTGGAACACGACGCGGTCGCCGGTGGGAACGAAGGACGGCCAACCCGCACCATGGGCGCGGTACTGCGGGGCGGAGTTGGCGTTGCCGGTGGCCACCACACGGAAGTTGGAGAAGCTGCGGGTCGCGGCGTCGAAGTCCATGACGGCCAGCTGGGAGCCGTTCGTCGGCAGATCTTCCGGTACGCTGGCGCCGCTCCCGCCGAGGTAGGCGAAGGCGGCCTGGGTTCCGTCGGGCGAGAACGTCGGCAAGGCGGCGCGGAGGTCTTCGGGCAGCCCCGTGTCGTCGATGGGGCTCGGCGGCTCCGTGGTCATGTCCCAGAGCCGGGAGTAGGGGTAGTTGACGGGATCGACCGTCTGGTTGTGCGTCGATGCGTTCACCGCGTTGGTCAGGGCCAGCGAGCCGTCCGGCGACAGCGCGGCCCATGCGAAGACCGAGTCCTGACCCGTCAGGTAGGCTTCCTCGTCGTCGAGGAGATCGCGGAGCCAGCTCTTGCGATCGTTGCCGCCACCCTGCACGAGCAGGTGGGATCCCTGCGCCGAGACCGTGTGGCAAGCGCGGCAGCCGCCGTGATCGGCGCTGTCGTAGCCAGAGGCCAGGGTAGGGGCGGTCTCTCCCGAGCGGATCGCCAGCACCGCGGCTCCGAAATTGTTCGGTTGCCCGCCGCGGGTGTGCTGGAAGTTCTCCACCAGCGCGGTGCCGTAGGAGTTGTAGTAGACGGTGCCCGAGAGCCGCCCCGGGGCGACCGCGAAGGTGCGAGTGAGGGGTCCGTAGACCGTGCCGTCGTGGGCGATGCTCACGGACAGGTGCAGGGTGTCGCTGCTCCCGTCCTCGAGGCTCTCCCCGGCGGATTCGGTGGCCGCGACCCAGACCCGTTGCGGGATCGGGTGTCGGATGAAGCTCCGCCCGGTCGTCCCCAAGACCTCGGGCCGACCGAAGCTCCCTGTCCAGGTGAAGCTCCCGCTGAGCGTGCCGAGCTCGACGTGTACGGCGTCCGCGTCCCCGACGTCCCAGCGCCACATCAAGAGGGGCGCCAGCATGCCCCGCGGAAACACCGTCCCGTCGTAGGGGTACAGCATCTCGAGATCCTGGCTGGACCCGTCGTCGGTGGCGCCCGCCGCGAGCAGATCGAGCAGGTCCTCGTCGGTGATCGCGGAGCCTAAGCCCTCGCCTCCCACGCCGCCGATACCACCGCCAGCGCGAAGCTCCTCCGCGTCGCCCGCGACCTGGCCAGCGTCCGCCGCAGAGGGCCCGTTCTGGGTCGAGACGATGCGCACGAAGATTTTCACCTCGACGACCTTGTCGTTGAGCCCGGCGCGGATCGTCACCCACCCCCCGACGCTGCCCCGAGGAGTGAAGAGCCCATCGTCGTCGATGCTCCCGATCTCGCCGCGATCGACGCTCCAGCCGACGGAGGTGGGCTCACCGCTCACGGTGGCGGTGAACTGGAGCGTGGGGAGCGCTTCGCCGTCGTGGATGTCCAGGGTGGTGGGGCCGTCGAAGACGATCGTGAGGGTGTCCAGGTCGAAGTCCTTCGCGCCTCCACCGCCGGAGCCCTTGCCTCCCGGATCTGGATCGACGTCGAAGGTGGAGGAGCCCGTGCCGCTACCCTGAGAATCACCAGCGCTTCCGCCGACCGCGGCTCCTGGATCTCCCTGCACGTCCGCCGGGCCACCGCAGCCGGCCAACCCGGGCGTCACGAACCCCAGCACGACGAGCCCCAACACGGCCCAGCGCGGCACGACCCGCGGCGCGCGCTCGTTCGCCACGGTCTGCTCCGCCGCGCTCTCCTTCACTCCAGCGCGCGCGGCCCGAGCCAGCGCCGTCTCCTCGATCCGGAGCCCCGTGACTCGTCGCCCCTGCCGCGTAACACCACCCATCATTCCACCAACGTACAC
>JAEWOQ010000124.1 GCA_023460875.1 Pseudomonadota bacterium | reverse complement strand
GCGCTGAAGCGCTCATCGCCGGCCTTCTGCGATTTGGGCCATCTCGGGCTGGCCTTTGAGGCAGCCACGAGGTCAGGTCCGTGTCCCGCAATGGGCTGGTCGGTTCACGTGGAGTGACATCGACGGATGGCTGCCAGTTGGCCATCGCCGATAATCTTAACGGACCAGGACGCCCGCCGATCTCGGGTTTGGGCTTCGTTTTCGCTGCGCTCCGGTGCTCAAGTACTCAAGTACGTTCCGCTCCGGTGCTCGCGAAAGCCTCGCCGAAACCCGAGCTTGACGGGCGCGCCCGCGCCTAAGGTATCGGGGATGGCCCGTTGGCTCATGGCACGGGTCGACTAGGAGCGCACAACGATGGGGCCAGGAACTCGCGCGGCGCCGTCGCTACGCCCTCAGCGACAAGAAATCTTGGCAGTGGCGCCGGGGCCGCTCTTGCAGGTCCCGCTTGACTCCTGACAGATCGTCAAGCCGCGGCTCTTTCCGCAGTCGTCCTCCGTCATGGCGATGTAGCTGGCGTAGGAGCACGGTGGGGGGCCATCCGGCACAGCGCAGCCACCCGTCGGAATCTCGTGGGGCGAAGGGTCCGCGATCTCATTGCAGTCATAGTCCCAAGAGATCCCGCAGATGTTCGCAGGGGAGTCGAAGTACTCCGTTTGCCCTGGGTGGATGAGCGCGGCGAGCTCGACGTTACCGCCGTCGTCGCAGCAGTCGCCGCCGAACGGGGTGTAGCCCGCGGGGATCGTGCCGTCGCAGCGACCGGTGACATCATTGTCAACGCCGTACCCATCACCGTCGCGATCGCGGTACGAGAGGCGGCAGCTGCCGGACGGACAATCATCGTCTTTCGCGCAGGATTCGGGTTCGACGCTCGTCCCCCCGCTGCCAGTATCCTGTCCGCCAGTGCCCTGTCCGCCGGTACCCTGTCCGCCGGTACCCTGTCCGCCAGTATCCTGTCCGCCGCCGCGTCCCCCCTGTCCGGCCGTAGAGGTCGTTCCTCCATCGCCCGCCGAATCGGCTCCGCCCGTCGGCGCTGCTCCGCCCGACGACGCGCTCCCTTCTTGATCGTCGTAGGTGCGCCGACTCGCGGTGCACGCCGTCATCGTGAGGAGGCTCAACGACGCGATAGCTGTGGACCAACGCAGAAGGCCCCTGTGCGAGCGAATAGATGTCATCTCAGCTCCGCTTCTACACGCCCCTACAGTGGGCGTCTAGCTGGCGAAAGGGCGGATGACACCAAGGACCAGAGTGGTGGCACGCGGTGATGGCGTGCGGAGTGGTGGAGCTGGAGGTCACCGGAACGGCAGCCCGTGCCACTTCAACCTTTCAGCGGCGGCCCGAACCAGCCTATGATGACGGCGAATGTTCATTCAGGACGGCGCTGCCCCGCGGGGCAAGGTGAAGAAGCGGTTGGGCGAGCTGCTCATGGATCTGGATCTGCTCACGCAGGAGCAGCTCGACGAGGTCCTCGCCGCCCAGAAGACCGACCGGCGTCGTCTGGGCGTGCTCCTCGTGGAGAAAAAGGTCATCACGGCCACGAAGCTCACCCAGGTGCTGTCCTATCAGTTCAACCTGCCCTTCGTGAGCCTGGCGCAGGTCCGGTACACCCCGGCGCTCGTCGCGTTGATTCCAGGAGCCTTCGCGAAGCAGCGGCGCGTGGTCCCCATCTGCGTGAGCGGAGGTGACGTCCTGTTCGCTGCGACCGACGACCCGGCGGACGAGAGCCTCCCGGGGGATCTCGGGCAGCAGGGCGGGATGGAGGTGCGCCTGATGGTGGCTGCACCGGATGAGGTGCAGGCGGTCCTGGACGCTCACTACCATCAGTTCCCGTCGCGACGGCCGCCGCCGCCGGTCTCCACGCCCGGACCCTCGGGGGCGGTGCGGGTCGCGGTTTCGGAGCACCCGCCGCGGCTGGAGCTCGAGCCTCCTGGGGTGATCGAGTTGTCCAGCTCCGACCTGGAGCTCATCGAAGGTCAGGACGCGAAGGATGCGCCGGTTGCGCTGTGCGTCGCCCCGTCCCCCGCCTTCCTCAACTCCTGCATCGCGGCGGCGAACGCGCAGGGGCTGAGGATCGAGCAGACGAGCGCGGCCGAGGTAGCGGCCCGGGTGAACGCCCTCCGTCCGGTGGCTCTGGTGGTCCCCGAGGAGGTTTTCGCCCGGAACCGGCTGATGCTCACGAAGCTCTCGATCGACGCGGGAGCCCACCTCATGATCTGGAGCGACTCTCTCGAGCCACGATATCTCGAAGGACTGTTCGCCTCCGTCTCCGGTCAACCGCGTGCCTGAGCCCGCGCGCCTCGCGCCGTCAGGACCTCGAGGGACTACGACCTGCCCTCAGGTCTCGTCGGCCTGGCGCGCGAGGCGAAATAGATCGGCTGCCTCGTAGACCTCGGGAGGCAAGCCGGAGCCGGGAGGGAGGGACGAGCGCGGCCTAAAGGACAGCTCGAGCCCACTCGAGAAGGTGATGGTGACGGCCGCACGAGCCACCTCCGATGCGTCGATGGGGCGCACCCGCGCAAGAGACGACCACGCGGGGAGCAGGCCGAGCACGGCAGCTCCAACCTGCTCCGCGAGGCGGCGCTCCGGTCGCGCCCCCCGTAACAGACCCGGTCGGAGAATGCACACGCGCTGAAACCCGAGCGCGCTCACGTCACGCTCCAGCTCACCTTTCATACGTGAGTAGAAGAGGAGCGATTGCGGGCTCGCTCCGGTCGCCGACACCAGCACGTAGGTCTTCACGCCTCCCTGTGCCGCTGCCTCCGCGACCCGGAGCTGGTAGGTGTAGTCGACTTTGTGTTGGGCGGCCTGGCTGCCGGCCTGCTTGATCGTCGTGCCGAGAGCGGAGAAGAGCACGTCGCCGTGGAGGGCATCCCGCCAGCTGCCCGGATCATCGAAATCGATCACACGGTCTTCGAGCTTCCCGTGCTCGACTCCCGTCCTCCTCCGGCCCAGCGCGATCACCCGAGCGCAGCGCTCGTCGGCGACGAGCTGGCGTAACAGCTCCGAGCCGACGAGCCCCGTCGCTCCCAAAACCAGGGCAGTCAATCCTCTATCCACGGCTTACTCCGCGCTCCCGCGTGGCGTCACTCCAGAGCTTACGGCTCCAGAGCACGGCGCGATTACTTGACCACCTTCGTGAAGCGGAGCGTCATGCGATCGCTCTCGCCGATGGCGAGGTACTTCTCGCGGTCTTTCTCCCCGTTCCGCAACGTCGGAGGCAGCGCCCAGACGCCACCCTCGTGATCGCGGGTGTCCTTGGGGTTGGCGTTGAGCTCCGACTTCTCGGCGAGCTTGAAGCCTCGCGCCTCCACCTGCTCGATGACCCACGCCTGCGGCAAGTAGCCGCGAGCAGCGCTCTCCTTGGGATCTGCGTCGGCGGCGGCCCGATGCTGAACGATGCCCAAGGTCGCGCCTGGCTTCAGCGCCCGATGGATCGCTTGCAGCCATCGCTCGACGCTGTCATCCCGGACCCAGCCCTGCATCCCCCGGATGACGAGAGCGAGATCCACCTCGTTGTCCAGGGTGAGCTCAGGGGCGCTGGGATCGAACAGCGCGCGCTCGACCTTGCCATAGACCTCCGGGGACTTCTTCAGGAACAGGTCCAGCCGTTCGGCGTAGAGGGTCGCGCGGGCCTCGGGGGGGCCCTGTGGGTCCGTGCTGGTGACGATCAGCTTGCCTCGCGCGGCGAGGGTAGGAGCCAGGAGCTCCGTGTACCATCCGGCGCCAGGGCCGTACTCCAGCACCGTCATGGAGGGCTCGAGCCCAAAGAACCGGAGCGTCTCGACGGGATGCCGCGCGTTGTCGCGGGCGGAGTGCCCCGGCGTACGATGCGGGCTCGCCATCGCCGCTCGCAGGGCAGCCTCCGTGTTGGGGTGGCTCTTCGACGCCAAAGCCGCCGCCTGCTCCCGGAGCTCGGGAGTCCAGCGTGCGAGCTCTTCGTCGGCGGTCGCTCGCATTCCCGAGCGCTCTTCGGCGAGCGGATCCGCCGTCGAAGGACCTTCACTCTGCGCCTCCTGCGCCCCCTGCGCCTCGGCCACCGCGGGCTCCTGAGGGGGCTCCGCAGCAGGCGCCGGAACGTCTGTGGGCGCCTGGGTCGCGGCCTGGGGTTCGTGGGGCTCCCGGGGCGACGACGCGCAGGCCATGGCTCCGAGGAGGAAGGGCAGCGTGATGTACCGTGCGGCTCTCATGCGTGCTCCATAACACAAAGGCTCCGCGACGCCCGGCTCCTTGTCGGTGCATGGCGGGCGTGGTTTCCTTTCTCGAGCCATGAGAGGGTCGTCGAGCAGACATCGAGCTATGGGGCCGAACACGCGTCCACGTCGTGCTGCGCGCTACGCGGGATATACCCTCGGCGCGATCGTCGGAGGGACTTTGGGGTTGTCCTCCGTCCTGGGGTGTGAGCGCACGGACGCCTCCGTCGCTGCCGAAGGGCGGTCCGCCCCTCGAGGATCCGGTTTGGCGGTCGAGGGGAGCGAGGCGCCGGACTTCGAGGCCGTAGCGCACTCGGGACAACGCGTGAAGCTCTCCGAGCTGCGCGGAAAGAACGTGGTGCTCTACTTCTACCCGAAGGACGACACCCCGGGGTGCACCATCGAGGCGCGAGAAATTCGGGACGAGTGGCCACGCTTCCAGCAGGCGAACACGGTCGTGCTCGGCGTGTCCGCCGACGACAACGAGTCCCACGTGCGGTTCGCCGAGAAGCACGGGCTGCCGTTCCTGCTCTTGCCGGACCCCGAACACGAGATCGCCGAAGCCTATGGGGTGCCCGTGCGCTTGGGGGTCACCAAGCGCGTCACCTTCGTCATCGACGCAACGGGCCGCGTCGCGAAGACCTTCGACGACGTCAACCCCAACGGTCACGCGGGCGAGATCATGAAGGCCGTGACGGATCTGTGAGAGGGCGACCTCAGAAGTCGAGCTTGGCCCCGACCTGGAGCCAGCGCGGGGCGTTCGGGCGCGCACCGTAGGGCCGACGAGCCACGAGGTTCTCTGCGCCGAGCACGTTGCGCAGGTTCGCGTAGAAGCTGAGATAGCGCAGGGCGCGCCAGCTCGCTCCGGCGTCGAGCCAGAACTGCGAGTCCGTCATCAAGTCGCCGCTGGTCACGCTCACGCCTTCACCGAGGGTGCAGATCCCGGCGCACTCATGCATACGTGAGATGTAGTTAGCGGAGATCACGCCTCCGACCCGACCGGTCTCCACTCCCACGGTGGCGACGAGCTGATGCAGGGGCAGGTACGGGAGCTCGTCGCCCGAGCGCACGTTCCCCAGGCTGGGATCCGTCGACGCGAAATCGCTGGCCAAGCTCGACTTGGTCAGCGTGTAGGCCACAGTGAAGGGGACCTTCACCGGGCCCGCTGGGAGCTCGTGCGCCGCGAACGCCTCGAGGCCGTAGATGTGGGCTGCGCCCACGTCGACCTGCCGCCCGACGTCGTCTTGCACGCAGCCCGAGGCGATCGTGCAGATGCTCGTCAGGTTGGAGTAGTCATTGAAGAAGCCGATGAGCTCGAGGGTGGTTGCGCCCGACTTGAACCGCCCGCCGGTCTCATAGTTGACGCTGTACTCGGGGCGAGGTTGAGCCGGCGCGGCGCCGTTGGCGCCTGGCTCGGGGGGCGCTGGCGGGCTGAAGCCCCTGTGGACGCCCGCGAGCAGACCGAAGGTCTCGGTGATGTCGTAGAACGCACCCATCCCGGGGAGGACCGCGTAGATGAACTGATCCGCTGTGCCTTCCTGGAGGACGTTCGTCGTCTGCTGGCGGAGGAGCTCCACCCGGACACCAGGTGTCAGGGTGAGGTTCCTCCAGGTGATCGCGTCGAGGGCGTGCAACGCGAGCGCGTGGGTCTGAGCTTCGTTCTTGGCGGTGATTTGAGCAGCCTCTCCGCCGTGAACGAGCCTCCCAGCCACCATGTCATAGGCGCTCTCGCTGTGACGACGCGCGATGGAGTCGTGATGCAGGCGCAGCCCCGCCTCGATCCTGTGGCTGAGCGAGCCGCTGTCCACGGCCAGGTCCAGACGAGTCTGGACCCCCTGGCTGACGAAGGTGCGCGCGTTGGGTCCGATGAACAGCTGCGTGCCCGGAGAGGCCGTGTCCTGCTCTCCCGTCAACACGCCGTAGAGCTCCTCGTGGCGCAGGGCGTCTGGCTCCCGGAGCACCCCGGGGACCGCCGCGCTGCCCAAGCGGTTGAGCTTGTTCCACGAGCGACTCATCTCGTGCTTGTAGGCGCTCGTGGTGAGCTTGAGGCCAGCGTCCGGCGCGTGGAGCACGTGGGTGGCCGTGAGGGCCAGCCGGTTGCTCTTCATCTGGTCGAGGGCGGACGCGGCATAGCGGCGGTACGGATCCGCGCGGAAGTCTGCGTCCGTTTGTCCGAGGTAGGTCTCGTTGGACACCTCGTCGCTGTAAGCGAGCTTGAAACGGAACTCATGGAGGACGTCGGCGTTGGGGTCGAGCACGTGCGACGCCTTGGCGACCCACTCATAGCGCGTGGAGCCGGTGTCGGCGCCGCTCGGCAGGTCCGTGAACCCCGTGTTCTGAAGCCGGACTCCTTCGAGCAGGAAGCCTGTCTGCCCGTCGCTCGAGCCAAAGTGGCCGTGGGCCTTGCTGTACCCAAAGTCGCCGAGCCCGAGGTCGAGACCGCCGGTGGTGTCGGTGGGGATCGGTCGCGAGATGAAGTCGATGGCGCCGCCGACGGTCTGGGGTCCGTGGGCGATGGCCGACGGTCCCTTGATGATCTGCACCTGGCTCATGCGCGTCATCAGCGGGAAGAAGTACGCTGCGGGGGCCGAGTAGGGGGCGGGGCCGAACAAGATCCCATCCTCCATCAGCGTGAGCTTCTTGCTGCGGTCGGGGCTCACCCCACGGATGCCGATGTTCGGGCGCAGGCCGATGCCATCCTCCTGACGCACGTAGACGCCGGGCACCTGGAGCAGGATCGCCTGGGAGTCGTCGTACTCGAAGCGCTCGAGCTGCTGTCGTCCGATCACGTGGGCGGAGCCCGGGGTGCGGGCGAGGCGAGCCCCCGAGATGAAGATCTCCTCCTCGGGCGCTGCTGCCTCTGAGGCCTCCCGCGCCGCAGGGGAGGGGGTCGGCTTGGACGACGCGGCCGGATCGCCGCTGCCCTCTGGCGCGGCGCGCTCGCCCTCTGGACGCGCTCGTGGATCTGCCGCCGCCGCGTTGGGCTCGGGTGGCGCGGCAGACTCTGCAGGTCCGTTGGGGGACCCAGCGTCGGAGTCCGCTCCGCTGCCGTCTCCAGAGCCCTCGGCGGCGGGTTCAACTGGGGAAGGTTGGGGGGCAGCGTCTTCGCTGGGGTCTTTGCTGGGGCCCTCGCTCGCTCCGTGACCCGCGCCGTCGTCACCCGCGCCGTCGTCACCCGCGCCGTCGTTGGCGGGCGCTGGATCGTCGGGGAGCTCGTCGGTGGGCGCCTCTCCGGAAGGCGCCTCGACGGCGTCAGGTGTCTCGGTGGGGGCGTCGGTAGGCGCTTGGGCTAGCGCCTGGCCCGGCAGGAGACACCAGGGCAGGACCGCCAACAGGCGCAGGGACGGCGTGGGATCTCGGAACGTTCGGCGAATCCACATGGTGGAGCTCTTCACAGGACGGGCCGCGTACGGGGTGGCGCTTGCGGCGGAGCGGGTAGGACCCAGTGAGCGCGGGTGAGTCCGTCGCGGATGGTCGTCAGGTCGACGTTGGGGTCGATGAGCCGCGCGCTCCGCCGGCCGTTGAGGGTGACGTGAGAGTCAGCGCGGATCTCGACGGGGCCGAGCCCGCGGTCGTCGAGATCCCGCCGAATGTGATGGGCGAGCTGGAGGATGAGGTCGGGCTGGCTCGACATCTCCGCCTCCTGCAGGGGGTTCAGGTACTCACTGGGGCTCACGTGCCAGGTGCGACCGGTCTCCTTGTTGCGGACGACGAAGGTCGTCCCGCCGCCCTTGACTCGCACCATGACGCGCCATGAAAACCGCATACCCTGCTCGTGCCAAAGCACGTTGCCGCCATAGGCGAGGAAGCGCAGCGGTAAGGCGGCTTGAACCAGGCAGTACACGACGCCGAGCGTGACCGCCGCTCGCTGCCAAGCAGTGATGGGAGGTAGGGTGCGCGCGGCCTGGGACGTCC
>JAEWOQ010000123.1 GCA_023460875.1 Pseudomonadota bacterium | reverse complement strand
CATCTCGCCGGCGTCCCGACCCAGCGCGGGGTCATCCGCCGCGCAGAGCGCGCCCACGAGCTGAATGTCCGGGGCGGCGTGGGCCAGCCGCGTGACCGCTTGCCCCATGCGTCCCGAGGCGCCGAATACTGCCAACTTCATGGCGGCGGTTTGCCAGCGGGAGCAGGTGGTTGCAAGTCAACGTCGGCGCAAGCTGGCCACGAAGTAGCCGTCGGTGCCGTGGGTCCTGGGCAACAACCGGAGGCTGCTCTGATCCGGCGGAAAGACCCCCGCCACCTGCGGCGCGTCGAAAGGCGCCGGCTCCAGCAGGTCGCTCACGCCCTCGAGCACCTCCTCACAGGCCTCCCGCAGCACGCTGCAGGTCGCGTAGGTCACGCGCCCACCTGATCGCGCCTGGGACGCCGCCGCCCGGAGGATGGCTCGTTGCACCCCCGTGAGGCGAGCTGGGTCTTCAGGGCGTAGTCGGCGCGCGATCTCAGGGCGACGCCGCAGGGTCCCGTCCCCAACGCAGGGCACGTCGACCACGACCCGATCGAAGCGCCCCGGGAGCCCTGCCCCCGGCGAAGAGCTCCCCATCACGTCCTCGGGGCCGTTGGATCCGCTGGGGACCTCCGCGCCTTCGCTGCCTGGGGCTCCCAGACCAGGGGCTCCTGGGCTCGAGCCTCGGGTCCAATCGACGGCCAAGGTGCGCGGTCGGGGCAAGCCCAGGCGCTCGAACTCCAGTCGGAGCTGCTCGAGCTTCCCGGCGTGCAGATCGGTCGCCCACAGCTCGCCCGTCGGCCCGACGAGCTCCCCCAAGAGCGAGGCCTTCTGACCGCGTCCCGCGCAGGCGTCGAGCACCCGCTCCCCGGGTCGCGCGCCGACGGCCCACGTCACCAGCTGGGCCCCCTCCTCCTGCACGACGAACGCCCCCGCCCCGTACCCGGGCAGTCGGCGTGGATCGCCCCCGCCCCGGAAGCGATAGGCGCCCGGGGCGAGCTCACTGGGCTGGACGAGATCTGGATCGCTCAACCACGCGGGCGCCGCTGCACCCGCCGAGAGGCGCAGACCGAGCCCGGCTCCCGCGCCATCGCCGAGCAGCGCCGACGTCTCTTCCTCCCCGACGGCGCGCACCAGGCGCTCCACCAGCCACTCGGGCGCGCTCCGCCGCAACGCCACGGTCAAAGGTTCGAGCTCCGCCGTGGTGACCTTGCGCAGCACGGCGTTGGCGAAGCCCGCCACCCGAGCGCCCCGCGCCCGCTTGATCTCCGCCACCGCCTCGTGCACGGCCGCCCGCTGCGGCACCCGATCGAGGAACGCGATCTGATAGGCGCCGACGAGCAGGTGGCTCGTGAGCTCCGTGTCCGCGCGCCGGATCTTCCCGAAGCGCCCGAGCACCTCGAGCAGGTATCCCTCCGTGCGCAACACCCCGTAGACGAGCTCCGTCGCCAGCGCCCGATCTCGGGGATCCAGCCCACCCGCTCGATCCAGCTCCGCCGATAGGGCGGCCGCCGCGAAGGCGTCGTCCTCCCCAACCCGCCGCAGCACCGTCGCGGCGATCCGTCGCGCCGTGCTCATCCCGTCAGCTCACCGATCTGGCCCGCGATGACCTCCCAGCGCTTCTCCACGTCGTTCTTGAAGGCGATGCCCATCAGGACGAGGAGCACGGCCATGCCCGCGATGTGCGCCACCTCCCGCACACGCATCGGCACCGGCCGCCGGAGCACCCCTTCGATCGCGAAGAACATGAGGTGCCCTCCGTCGAGCACCGGGATCGGCAGCAAGTTCAAGAGGCCCAGGTTGATGCTCACGAGGGCCATCACCCAGATGAAGTACTCAGTGCCCTTGCGGCGCTCCTCCCCCGCGAGCTCGTAGATCGTGATGGGGCCGGAGATCTCGCTGAGGCTGAGGCGTCCCTGGGCCAGGCGCACGAAGGCCATGGAAATGAAGCGAGTGACGGCGACCGTCTCGTCCACCGCTTTCTCGAAGGCGTATCGGATCGGCGTGGGGTGCTCGACCCGCTCCTCCAGAGAGAGCGGGAGCCACTGCTGCACCGTGTTCGACGCGCAGCCGACGGCGCCCCACTCCACCAGGTTCGCCCAGCTCCCGCAGGGGAGCACGTAGCGGGCGAAGCGCTGACCCTGGGCGTCGACGAAGTCCTCTCGGCGGATCCGGAACGTACCCGAGCGCTCCCGCCCGTCGCGCCCGGAGATGAAGCCGAGCTGGTGCTCACGATCCCGGTCCGCGTCCAGCCAGTCCACCAGGGTGGACCACGCGGGGATCACGTCTCCGTTCAGCTTCAGCAATCGATCGCCGCGCCGCAGACCGGCTTCGTACAGGTACGTGCCCGCGGGCACCTCCACCGCATACAGATCCGCGGCCTCCATCCCCGTGCGCTCGAAGAGGCTGCCCCCCCGCGAGTGCGGCGTCAGCGCGACCACGCCCGCCTCGAACACGGCCATGCGGGCGAGGCCCCCGAGCCCGTCCTCGACGGGCACGGGCCGCAGGTACGCCACCGGGACGGTCCCCAGGTTCGCCTTGAACTCCCGCTCCAGATCCATGAAGCGCCGGATCGGCTGCCCCGCTACCTGGGTGATCACGTCGAAGGTGCGGAGGCCGGCGCGATAGGCGGGTGACTCGGGCGACGAGATCCCGACGACCGCCGCCGGTGAGTTCGGCTGCACGCCGACGGTGCCGTAGCTCTCCACGATGTCGAGCTGCAGGTGCCGTCGCCGCTCCTGGACAGGCACCTCCACGTCCGCGTGGCGATTGTCACGGAACACCTTGAAGGTGAGGTTCTCCCCGGGGTTCGCCTCGACGATGCGCTTGAGCTCGTCGAAGGTGCCGATGTCCTGGCCGTCGATGGCCATGACGCGGTCGCCGGGCTGCAGCTTGCCGTCGGCGGGGTGCCCGGGGAGCACGACGCCGATGGTCGGGGGCGCGAAGGGGCCGTCCGTGACGAACACGGAGAAGTAGAGCAGGACCGGAAAGATGAGGTTCATCGCCGGCCCCGCGAGCACCACGATGACGCGCTTGTATGCGGGCAGGCTCTCGAAGGTCCGCTTGCGGTCCTCCGGCATCACCAGGTCGCTCTTGGAGGCCTCCAGCATCTTCACGTAGCCCCCCAGGGGGAGGAGCGAGATGCAGTACTCCGTCTCCCGACCGCGCAGCTTCAGGATCTTGGGGCCGAAGCCCAGGCTGAAGGTGAGCACCTTCACCCCGAAGGCCTTCGCGAAGAGGAAATGCCCCAGCTCGTGGACGAAGATCAGGGAGCTGATCAGGATGACGAAGTAGAGCAGGTCCATCGGGTCGAACCGCTGGAGGGCCCTTCACGAGGCCTCCACGAGGCGGCGCACGCTAGCATGCGGCCACGCGCCCAGGTAGCGGACCGCTGGCGCCGGAGCGCCCCCGATTGTGGCCGGCGGAGACCGGTCGAGTTAGCCTGCGTCGTGGCTGAAGACGCTCATCCGCTCCCCCGAGCCAAGGCCCCGGCGGACACCGAGGTCACCCTGAACCAGCTGATGATGCCCGAGCACTCCAACGGGCACGGCAACGTCCATGGGGGCATCATCATGAAGCTGGTCGACGAGACCGCGGCCATCGCCGCGATGCGCCACGCTCAACGCCCGGTGGTCACCATCGCCATCGACTCCATGACCTTCCGCGAGCCGGTGCACGTGAACGATCTCGTCACCTGCCGCGCGCGCCTCACCTACGTCGGCAAGACCTCGATGGAGGTCGGTGTGCTCGTCACCGCCGAGAACCCCATCACCGGCGTGACCACCCACACCAACTCGGCCTTCCTCGTCTTCGTCGCCCTCGGCGAAGATCAGCGCCCCACCGAGGTACCGGCCCTCGCGCCGGTCACCGACGACGATTTTCGCCGCTTCGAAGAGGGGCACCAGCGGCAGAAACAGCGGCTCGCGCGGGGAGCTCAGACTCCCTGAAGGAATGACGCCTCCCCTCGATAACCGCCGGTGCCGGCCTCATCGAGGCGCCTCCTCCCCTGGGAGACCCCGCTCTCCGCGGAGGAGAGGCATTTCAGTCTTGACGAAATTCGTCGCGGCCTCATCTTGTGGCGATTCCACCGCCCCTGCGCTGGCCTCAGCGTGGGTGAAACACTAGGTTCCCTCCGGGGGCCGGACCCCGGGCTGGACGAGCTCGGGCAGCTTACCGGCTCGATGTCCTCCAATGATCACCTGGGTTGCCAAAAAGTTCTTCGGCACGTCGAACGAACGCGCCATCACCCGCATGAAGCCGCGGGTCCAACAGATCAACGCCCTCGAACCTGCGCTCGAGAAGCTCAGCGACGCTGAGCTCCAAGCCAAGACGGCGGAGTTCAAGGAGCGGCTCGACAACGGCGCTAGCGTCGACGATCTCATGGTGGAGGCGTTCGCCGTCTGCCGCGAGGCGGGTCGACGCGTGCTCGGCATGCGCCACTACGACGTCCAGCTCATGGGCGGCATGGTGCTGCATGAAGGCAAGATCGCCGAGATGCGCACCGGCGAGGGCAAGACCCTCGTCGCCACGTTGCCGGTCTACCTGAACGCCCTCGAGGGGCGCGGCGTCCACGTCGTGACGGTCAACGACTACCTGGCACGACGCGACGCCGAGTGGATGGGCAAGCTCTACAACTGGCTCGGGTTGACCACTGGCATCGTCGTCAGCCAGCAGCCTGATCACGAGAAGATCGCCGCCTACAAAGCGGACATCTGCTACGGCCAGAACAACGAGTTCGGCTTCGACTATCTCCGCGACAACATGAAGGACAGCGCGCTGGATCACGTCCAGCGCAACCTGCACTTCGCCATCGTCGACGAGGTGGACTCGATCCTCATCGACGAGGCGCGCACGCCCCTCATCATCAGCGGCCCCGCGGAGCAGGCCAGCGAGAAATACCGGACCCTGAACGAGGTCATCGTCCAGCTGGTCAAGGACGAACACTACAACGTCGACGAGAAGGCGTTCGGGGCGACCTTCACCGACGACGGCATCGAGCTCGTCCAGAAGCTGACGGGGATTCGGAACCTCTACGATCCCGTCAACGTGCAGTCGTTGCACATCCTCAACCAGCTGCTGCGCGCGCACGCCCTGTACAAGCGCGACCAGCACTACATGGTCTCCCCCGAGGGGCGCGTCCTCATCATCGACGAGTTCACCGGGCGCGTGCTGCCGGGGCGTCGCTGGAGCGATGGCCTCCACCAGGCCGTCGAGGCGAAGGAGAACGTGCGGATCCAGGAGGAGAGCCGCACGATGGCCACCATCACGTTCCAGAACCTCTTCAGGCTCTACAAGAAGCTCGGGGGCATGACGGGCACCGCGCAGACGGAAGCCCAAGAGTTCATGTCGACCTACAAGCTCGACGTGGTGCAGATCCCGACGAACAAGCCCATCGCGCGCGAGGATTACCAGGACGTGGTCTACAAGACCGAGCGTGAGAAATTCACCGCGGTCGTCCAGGAAATCTTGGAGATGCACGACCAGGGACGCCCCGTGCTCGTGGGCACCACCAGCGTGGAGAAGAGCGGCGCCCTCAGCCGCATCCTCGAGCGGAAGAAGATCCCCCACCACGTGCTGAACGCCAAGCACCACGAGAACGAGGCCTACGTGGTGGCGCAGGCGGGGCGCAAAGGCGCCATCACCGTGTCCACCAACATGGCCGGCCGCGGTACGGACATCATCCTGGGCGGCAACCCGGAGATGATCGCGCGCCTCGAGTTCAAGGAGCGCGGCCTCGATCCAGATATCGACCCCGAAGAGTTCGCCGCCACGGTCAAGCGCTTCGAGGAGAGCTGCAAGAAGGAGCACGACGAGGTGCAGGAGCTCGGAGGTCTGCACATCCTGGGCACCGAGCGGCACGAGTCGCGTCGTATCGACAATCAGCTACGTGGCCGCGCGGGGCGCCAGGGCGATCCCGGCTCCAGTCGCTTCTACCTGTCCCTCGAGGACGACCTGATGCGCATCTTCGCCGGAGATCGGGTGAAGAACCTGATGGATCGGATGGGCATGCCCGACGACGAGCCCATCGAGCATCCCTGGGTGACCAAGAGCGTCGAGAACGCTCAGCGGAAGGTCGAGGAGCGCAACTTCGACATCCGCAAGCACACGCTCGAGTACGACGACGTGATGAACGCCCAGCGGCGCACGCTGTACACGCTGCGTCAGCAGATCTGCCTCGGCCGTTATGAGCCCGAGGAGATCGACGAGCACGGGAAGCCCACGGGACAGACTCGCGAGGTGCCGATCGACCCGGAGATCGCGGAGCGCTCGCGGCCCCTGGTCGCGCAGCTCGTAGGCCTGTATTGCGAGACGCCGCCCACGTCCGTCGACGCGGACGGCCGCCACCGCGCGCCCAGCCGTGAGGAGCTCGCCAAGGCCGGCAAGCTAGTCGACCTCGAGGGTCTGCAGCGGGAGTCCTACACGCTCTGGGGCGTGAAGCTCGATCTGGAGACACGCCGGGCCCGCACCCCCGACTCCGTCTTCGACGAGCTGAGCGAGCTGGTCGCCCACGGCCTCACGGAGCAGCGTGAGCGCCTGCTCGACCTGATGGATCGGGTCATCAGCGCCGTGGTCGAGGAGAGCTGCCCAGCCAGCAAGCCGCCAGAGGAGTGGGACTGGAAGAGCATGCACAACGCCTTCCGGGAGCACTTCGGGGAGGAGCTGGGGCCCGAGATCGAAGACTTCGGGGACCCCGAGACCATCGCTCGCACGATCTACACCAAGGCGGAGGCGCTGTTCCTCCAGCGCGAGAAGCAGCTCGGCTTCGATCTCATCCTGCGCGTGTTCCGTTTGCTCTACGTGCGGGCGCTCGACAAGACGTGGGTCGAGCACCTCCAGAACATGGAGCACCTGCGCGACGGCATCGGCCTCCGCGGCTACGGGCAGCGCGACCCGAAGAACGAGTACAAGAAGGAAGGCTACAATCTCTTCCTGAACATGATGGCCAACGTGTCGAGCACGGTGCTCCAGAGCCTGTTCGAGGTGGAGGTCCGACGCCAAGAGGAGATCGAGGCGATGGAGCGCGAGGCCGAGCTCCGCAACCAGGCCGAGCTCGAGCAGGCGGTCGCGCGCCATGTGGGAGACCCCACCTCCCAGCCCCCTGCTCCCGCGGAGCAGCTGGATGCGTTGCGACGCAACGCGGCGTCCGTGGCGCCCCTCCGCCCGACGGAGCCCAAGATAGGGCGCAATGACCTGTGCCCCTGCGGCTCGGGCAAGAAGTTCAAGACCTGCCACGGCGCCGCCGTCGACGAGGACGAGTCGCGCCC
>JAEWOQ010000122.1 GCA_023460875.1 Pseudomonadota bacterium | reverse complement strand
CCCCCCCCCCCCCCCGCGGCCCCCGCCCCCGCGGGCTCCTCGGTGGGGAAGGCGTCGAACTCGTCCCCGTCCCCCGAGAAGGGCGGCGCCCCACCCGAGCCTCCGGGCGAGCTGCCGAGGTCTATGCCTTGGTAGCCGCCATCCTCGAGGTCGGCGTCGCCGCTCGAGGAGCCGAACGAACCTGGAGGGGGCTCACTGACGGGCTCCCCGAGCTTTGCTGGTAGCTCCGCCGCGCGCTGAGGGAGCTTGCCGTCCACGAGGGGGAGCTCCGCGCCGAGGTCCGGGAGCGCACCTCCGTTGTCCGGGAGAGCCGCCGCCAGATCGGGGAGGCCGCCGCCCACGGTGGGCAAATCGCCGCCGATCGTGGGCAGATCCACGCCGAGATCAGGCAGATCCACGCCGAGATCGGGCAGGTCGGCGCTCAGATCGGGCAGCTCGCCGGTCATCACGGGAAGCTCGTTGGCGAGGGCCTCGTCCAATGGCTCGGCGGCAGCACGTGCCTGAGCGCGCTGCGGCGGCAACGTGGGGAGCTCGGGGATCTCGTCGGGCGTCCCCGAGAGCTCGAACTCACCTCCAGCGAACGCCGCCGCCGCCGGAGGGACGGACGGGAGATCGACCTCACCCACGGACGCGGGGAGATCGACCTCGAGCTTTCCGGCACGGGCCCCCATCGCCGGTGGAACGGAGGGGAGGTCGATCTCCTGGGCAGGCACCCCGCCACGCATCGCCGGGACGTCTGAGGCGAGGGGCGCCTCAGCGCTGGCGTCGCCGAACTCGAACTCTTCCCCGAAGCCTCCGGGATCCCGGCGCCGCGCGGGCAGAGGAAGGTCCCCGAGGTCGAGGGAGGAGCGTTCGGCGGGGACCGGCGCAGGCAGCTCCGCTTCTTCGAAGCTGGGAGGGAGCGAGGACGAACCCGAGGGAAGCTCGACCTCCATCTCGTCCAGCGGCGCCACGGAGAAGAGCTCCTCGGGGGCGAGGTCGAGGCCGGACGGCGCCGCTTCCCCGACGCGAGGCGGCGCGGGGCGAGGAGCCAACGAGCCCACGCCCAAGGTCGTCGAGCGCCCCGGCTGCGTCGCAGGGCGCGGCGGGGCGACGGCGGGGAGTGCCGCGCCCTCGCTCACGGTGGGCCGCGGAGGTGGCCGTCGTGGAGCGGCTGGAGGGCCTTCCGGGCTGCTCTGGGCGGGAGCCACCCCCAGCATCGTCGATCTCGTGGTGCGCGGTGGCGGAGGTCGTCCTGCGGCAACGGGCGAAGCGCTCTTTTGCGGAGCGCTCTTCTGCGGAGCGCCATCGCGCGCCCCCAGAGCCACACGTCCGAGGGCAGGTCGACCTGCCGCGCTCGGCGCCGTGAGGCCCAGCGCCGCGCCCAACACGGGGGGGCTCTCTGGCGCCGGAGCCGTGACCTGAAACGACTCGCCGCACTTCGGGCAGCGCATCTTCAAGCCCGTGGGGGGCACCCGGCGCTCGTCGACGGGATACTTTGCGCGACAGCTGGGGCACGAGACTTCGAACATGAGGAGTGAGAGGACATTTAGCAGCTTCTCTCCCCTCCGCGTCACCCATCTGACGCCGAAGGGTAGGTCGATGTGCCCCAAGCGATCGGATTGCAATTCGCTGCCGGCTCACTTCGTGGTAACGGCCTCCGCGAGATGAAGAGCTGGATGCCCCCCGTCATCGCCCTTTCCTTCGGAGCAGGCATCGTCGGCCTGGCGCTGCTCGGGAAGAGCGCTGCGCCGGAGTCGCCCGCTTCGGTCGCGCCGGCAGAGGCAGAGCCGGAGGAAGAAACCAAGGTCGACCTCCCCGAGGAGACCATGGCTCCGCCGGACTCCGATCCCGTCAACGCCTTCGAGCCGACGAACCCGCCAGCCACGGAGGGCTACGATCGCCTCCCGGACGGCAGTCCCCTCCCCGAGCTGCCCAAGGGGGCCCCCACGCGCGTGAGGTTCGGGGTGGTGCTCTTCGAGTACGAAGGAGCGCAGGCGGCACCTGGCCAGAAGGCTACTCGCTCGCGCACCAAGGAGCGGGCTCGGGAGCTCGCCCTCGAGGCCCTGTCCATCGCGACGGGCGATTTCGCGAAGGCGGTCGAGAAGGGTGACCCGGGCTCGACCGCCAACGCGGGTTTCGTGCCGCGGGGCGTGCTCGAGCCGAGCGTGGAGTACGCCCTCTTCACCCTCGAGAAGGGCACCGTGCACCTGGAGCCTATCGAGACGCCGCGGGGCTACTGGATCGTGCGTCGCATCCAGTGAGCGCTGTGCGCCGGCGACCACGCCCTCGGCCCAGGTCGGTGCCCCTCCCCGGTCGGGGCATGTTTTGGGACGGCCCGCTATGCATCCGCTCAGGCCTTGCCTAAAGTCACGGGTGTCCGCGGGGAACGGGCTGGGCCGTCCTCGCCGGACTCGACCGGTGGCATGACGGTGCGCGTTGTATCCCTCCCGGCGTTGCTCCACGACCGGCACGCCTCCGAACCTGGACGTGACGCGATCGCGATCCTGGGACGAGAGCTGGGGCAGACGAGCGGTGGTGGTGAGGGCGCCCGCCTCCACCACCTGCTCGGGCGCCTGGAGGAGCGTCGCGGCCGGATTCCCGAGGCCACCCAGCACTATCTGGAGGCGACCAACCTCGCTCCGGGGGACCTCCCTCCCCTGGAAGCGCTCATTGGGCTCGCCGCCCAACGCAGCTCGACCCAGAACCTCTCTGGCTTGTTGGAGCGCCTGGCCGACGTCGCCGAACCAGGGAGCAGACGCCAGGAGGCCTTTCTCCTCCTCTCGGAGCTGCAGCGCCGGCAAGGGCGCGCGGACGAAGTCCGCCGGACCATCGAGCGCTGGCTGGAGGGTTTCCCAGAAGATCCCGCCGCCTGGCTGGCCCTCGACGTGCTCGCTGGTCAGACCCGCGACATGGCCCTTCGGGAGCGCGCCCGCCTCGGGAGGGCCGCGACCGCCCAGGACCGCCGTTGGCGAGCGCTCTTGCTCCTGGACTGCGCCGCGCTGCGCGCGAGCTCTGCCGACCCAACGACCGCCGAACCGACGACCGCCGACCCGACGACGGCCCTCGACCTTTGTCGGCAGGCCTTCGACGAGCACGCCTCCCTGATGGTGTTGGTGGAGTGGGAGCGCCGCGCGGTGGAGTTCGAGCGTTGGACCGAAGCGAGCCAGATCGCCGAGCGAGCGGCCGTGCTCTTGCGCGAGTGCTCGACGGACCCCGACGCCGCAGCGCGCGCGGAGGTCCCGAGCTCCCAGCTCGGCGAAGAGCAGAGCTCCTTGTGGCTGCTGCGGGCGGCGGAGTGGGCGAGGCGCGATGGGCAGCTGGAGCGCTCCGCGTCCCTGTTCGACCGCTGCGCGGAGGAGCGCCCAGGGGAGCTCTTGCCGCGTCTCGCCCAGGTGCTGTCGCGCCGCGATGGGCCCGAAGAACCTCGCCGTGCACGGCACCTCGAGGCGGAGATCGAGAAGATCGGGGCGGGGCCCGTGGCGGCCGCCCTGTGGCTCGACCTCGCAGGAGCGGCGGCGCGCGCCGGGGACCTCGACGGTCAGGGTCGAGCCATCGCTGCCGCGCTGCCCTGTGATCCGGCGAGCCTGAGAGTTCGAGCGCTCCACCTCGACATGGTCGAGCGCACCGGCAGCGCCGTCGAGTGCGCGGCGGCTCTCGCTCAGGCGGCGGAGAAGCTGGGGCCTGCGCAGGTCGACTGGCTCGCCACGGCCGCCCTGATCGCCGCCCAGCCGGACCCACGCGGCCCCGCCGGACGACAGCGACAGGTTCGCGTCGGCGCGCTGCTCGAGGCCGCCCGGCGGGCAGAGCCCTTCTCGGCCCTCCTCGCTACCGTCCAGGGGATGGTCGCGCACTTCTTGGGCGACCCTGCGTCCTTCGAGGCTTCCCTGGAGTTCCTTGCTCAGAGCGGCTCCCCCGAGGCGCGCCTCGACGCCGCCCTCGGGCTGGTGCGTTTGCGCCTCCTGACCCACCTGGGCGACGGAAGCGCGGCTCAGGAGCGAGGCACCTTCGCTCCTGAGGAGCTCCTCCCGTCGAACCACGAGGGACACCTCCTCCTCGCTTGGTTGCGCGCAGGGGTCCTGCCCCTGTGGGGCGCTTCGAGGCATCACGCGGACAGCGTCGCTCTCGAGGAGGCCCTCCCCTCGAGCGCTGCCCGGATCCGGCATGGCGCGAGGCTGATCACCATCCGGCGTTTGCTCGAGGAGGGTGACGTGCGCGGCGCCAGGGAGCGCCTGGCGGTGCTCTCGAAGGAAGGCCCCGGCGAGCTCCTGGCGAGCGCGCTGCTCGCCGACGCGCTCGCCGCTGACGCACCTGAAGAGGCCGCCACCGTGCTCGCGGCGGCCGCTCGTCGAGAGGCGACACCTTTCGAGGTGCGGGCCGCTTGGCTCCTCAGGGCGGGCAGGTTGCTCTGGCAAGGAGATCGCGCGGACGCTGCGCTGATGCTGATCCGTGAGGCCGCCGAGCTCGCACCGCGCGCGGCGGAGCCATGGCTCCGCTGGGGTGCGCGCCGGCTCGCCCCGGACGACCCTGGGGCCCGCGCTCATCAGCTCGAGCGCTCGGTCGCCGATCGAGGTCACTACGCGGTCCTCGAGCGTTTGACGTTGGCGATACGGCGGGGGGAGCTCACTCGTGAGCCTGGCTCCACGTCGCCGGCCCCCTTGGAGGCCGCTCCGCCCGCGGCGGGCACGGCAGTCGACGGCGCAGAGGAGCTTCAGGCGCGGGCTACCCTCTGGCTGACCACCCTGATGCGCGCTGCCTACTCGGCGGCAGGCACGGCGGAGCCGTGGCGCGCCCTCACCGCGCTCCCCCCGGCCCCCGCCGGGTTGGGCTCCGCGCTGCGTTACGCGGCCTCCTTCGGGGAACACAGCGCTCCTCCGGCGGAGCTCGTCGCGACGGCTGCGCGCTGGGCCAGTGAGGCACCCAGGAGCGTCGAGGGCGCCCTCGCCTGGCTCGTGGAGTGCCGCGCTGCGGGAGCGGTCGAAGCGGGGCTCGCGGCTCGAGCCGAGCTCGGGAGACGGCTGAACGCCCCCGAGTTCGGCGCAGGCGCGGCGTTGCTCGCGAGGCTCCTGGGATCTCCCGACGCGGCGGCGCTGGTTCCAGCCGCGTCCTACAGCGAAGACGAAGCGCCGGAGGCGCTGCCTGAACGTCTCCTGCGGTGGGCGCACCTGGAGCTCGCGCCGCCCGGCGGCGATGACGCCCAGCGAGCGGCCGCCCTCGAGCAGGTGGCCCAGGGGAAACGGCTCCTCACCCCGGACATGGGTGGCTCGCCGAGCGAGGTGGGATCCTTGCTCGCGATGGCGGGCTTCGCTCGCCTCCGAGCAGGAGATGCCCGAGGAGCCATCCTGGCGTTTCGTGAGGTGACGGAGCTCCTGCCCGACGATCTCGGAGCCTGGGAAGGCCTGCGGACGAGCGCGCGGGCGCTCGACGATCGAGGGCTCGAGGCGGAGGCGTGTACGGAGCTCGCGCGACGCACCTACGACGCCCGCCGGGCCGCCGCGTTTTGGGAGCGCGCGGGGGTGCTGTACCAAGAGAACCCGGGCGGCGCGTCTCAGGCGGAGGAGGCCTTCGCTGCCGCCCTGGCGCGGGATTTTTCGCGGGACACGGCGTTCGAGCGCCTGTACCTGATCGTGCGGGCGAAGGGGGACCAGGAGCGGCTGCTCGATTTGTTGGAAGGGCGTCTCGGGGCGGTCGACGAGCCTCGACGGAGCGGAGAGCTGCTCTGGGAGAAGGCCCGGTTGCTGCGTCGGCTCGACCGCACCGGCCCCGCCCTGCGCGCCCTCGATCAGCTGCTGGCGATGCAGCCCGATCACCTCGGCGCGCTCGCGCTGAGCGGCGAGCTTTGTCTCCGCGCGCGCCTCCACGATCGGGCCGTGTCGACCCTCACCCGCCTGGCGGACCTCGAGGGCGCGCCGGAAGCGCAGCGACTCCTCGCCGGGCTCGCCGCCGCCAACCTCCTCGAACGAAAGCTCGGCGATCCACGGCGCGCCTTGTCGACGCTGCGCGCCCTCCAGGACGCGGGCCTGGCGAGCGCCCACCCCGACGGAGAGACGCTGGTCGAGCGCCTCGGCTTCTGCGCCCTGCACGCCGGCGAGTTCGAGGAGGCCGCCGCGGCCTTCGAGATCGTGCTCGCCGAGGCCGCCACGCCCTCGGCCCGAGCCGAAGCGGCAGCCTTCCTCCTCGCCCTGTATCGCGATCAACTCGCCCCCTCCGCTCCTCAGCGACTCACCCGGGCCACCCAGGCGGCCCACGCGCTCCTCGCCGAAGAACCAACGAACCCAGACGCGCTCGCGTTCCTCATCGACGAGGTCGACGCGGTCGACGAGGTCGACGCGGCCGAGCGACGACCGATCCTGGAGAGAGCCCTCGACGAGCTGCGTCGCGAAGCGGAAGACGGTCCGCTGGCCTCGGGCAGGCTCGAGCTGGTGGCACAGCTCGCTGAGGAGACGGGCGCCCAGCGCACGGCGCTCGCCGCCCACGGCGGTCTGCACTTGCTGGGGCGCCTCGGCCCCGAGCAGGTCGAGGCGCTGATGGCCTTCACGGGGAGGTTCCCCCGGGCCCCGCGCGACGCCGCGCAGCGCCTCGCCCCGCGAGATCTCGACGAGATCGCGGGCCGGGAGGAGCACGGCCCCTTTCGCGAGGTCGCCGCGCTGCTCCCCGCCGAATGCCTCCGCGTCCTGGAGCCAGGGCTCGACGAGCTTCGGGTCCGGCCCGCGTCGGCCGAAGAGGCGCTCGACGAGCTCGATCCGGCGCTGGGTGAGTGGGCGCGGGTCTTCGGGTTCGAGCAGGGCGCCGTGCGCCGAAGCACCCTGGCAGATCGCATCTTCGCGCTGGCGGGGCCGGGGCCGACCCTCGTCTTGGGGGACGAGCTCCGGGGTCCCTTCGACGACCGCCGGCGCGCCCGAGCGGTGGGCGCCCTCTACACTTTGGCTCGCGGCACCGCCGTCTTCGCGCAGCGGGACGAGGCGCTCGCCGCTCGAATGATGGCCAGCGTGGCCCTGGCGGTCGGCGCATCGGAGCTCGCCCGCGCCCTCGAACCAGACGAGGAGCGAGCGCGCGCCCTCGGAGACGACCTCCTGCCCCATCTCTCCCCCGAACTCCGGGCGCGGCTGCTCGAGGTGCTCTCGGCGGCGCCGAAGGAGCGGGACGCGTTCGGCTCCTGGTACCGGGGCGCTCGCCTCAGCGCGATTCGGGCCGGGGCGCTCCTCCTCGGTGAGCCGTCGCAGCTGCGGAGGCCGCTCGAAGAGATGGTCGACGGGAACGGCTCGGCCAGCACGGGCTCACCGCACGCCGATCCGAGCTTCGCGAAGCTCATCGCCTTCACTCTCTCGACGACCTTCGCCGATCTGCGCGAGGCACTCGGCCTGGAGGACGTATGACGGGGCGGCTCGATGATGCGCCGGCGGACGCGCTGTTCGTCGCCCTCCTCGAGGCCGCCTCGGAGCCGCCGGAGGATTTCGTCCCCGGAACGGCGGCGCCTCCGCAAGTCCGTGAGCTCGCGACCGGCTCCGGGACGCCGCTCCCCGCCAGCGTCTCCGACGGCGGCGCTCCCTCTGACGACACCGCCGCTGACGACACCGCCACCGACGGCTTAGCGCTCGAGCTCGACGAGCAGGCTGACCTCGAACACCAGGCGGCGTTCCTCGAGGACGAGGCGCGCCACCAGCCAACCGCGCTCGCGGCCGCGCGCGGCCTGCTCTTGGCGAGCGAGCTGTGGGCACAGGCGGGAGATCCAAGCCGAGCCGCGCGCTGCGCCGAAGGCGCCACGCGCGCCGCGCCAAGCTTCACCCTCGCCCAGCTCCAGCTTCGGGCCTTCACACCGTGGCGCGCCGACGAGCCGGCGGCCGCGGAGCACTGGCTCCGCTCGCTGCAAGTGGAGGCTCGGCTCGGCGCCGACGAGGCCGCACGCTCACACGCCGCCTGGTTGCTGTCGGAGCTCACTCGCCTCACGGGCGACCTCACCGGCGCTCACGCGGCGGAGGAGCTCGCGCAGCGTGCAGGTGACCTGCGCGCCACCGTCTCCCGCCTCATCGATCGGCTGCTCGGCGGCGAGAACCCCCTCGCGGTCCACCTCCCCCCTGGGAGCCCCCTACGAGCAGCCGCGCTCCGCGTCTCCGAGCTCCGATGCCGACGGCCCGCCGAGGATCCCGACGCCCTGGTTCACCTGGAGCGCGCCCGCCGTGGCCTCGCCGAGGGACGCTGGCGCGAATCCGCCGAGCACCTCACAGCAGCCGCCGAGGAGCTGGACAGCGCCCCCGCGCTGTTGGATCTCGCCGCGTCCTTGGCGGCCCACGACGCCGAGAGCAGGCCGGTCGCGCTGCGCGCGCTCCGACGGCGCATGGCCAACGACACGAGCCGCCCGCTCCTGCGCACGTTCGCCGCGCGCGCCGTCGAACAAGGAGACTGGGACGCCTTGAGTGAAGCTCTCGAGCTGGCGGATCCCGCGTCCGGCACCTTCGATCTCAGTGAGCGCATCGTGCTCGCGCTGATCGGCGGGGGCACCCTCCAGGTGGGCGACCTGGACCTGGACTCCCTGAGCCGCCAGTGCGACCCAGCGCTGGCAGCGTCGCTGGCGGAGCACAGCGGCGATCACTTGGGCGCATCGCCGCAAGCACTCGAGGCGACCCTGGGCAGCCGCCTGGCTCCAACACAACGGGACGAGCTTGCCCTCTTCCTCGACTCCCTGCCCGCCGACGATCCGCTGCGGCTCGTGCTGAGCGCCGAGCTCGCCCTGGCAGCGCGGGATCCGGACGCGACGGTCGACGCCCTGGGGCGCCTCGCGGCTCTGGCCGACCTCCCGGAGCTCCATGAGATCGTGGGGCTCCTGCACGAGCTCGCGGGGCACGCGGATCGCGCAGCCGACGCCTACGGGAGAGCTCACGACCTCGCCCCCGATCTACGTCACGTCAGGGCCTTGGCGGACACGAGCGGGAGCGCCCCGCTCACATCCCTGCTCACCGCTCTGGCCCGGAGCTGCCCCGATCCCGAGCGCGCCGCCCTCCTCTGGCTCGAGGCCGCCCTGCGCGCGCACCCCCGTGAAGCTCTCGACCTGCTGGACCAAGCCACCCTGTCGGAGGCGGTCGATCGTGTCGCCTGTGGTCATGCCGCGTTCCTGGCGGCACGCGCCGGCGACGCGATGGAGCGGCGCAAGTGGCTGAGCCGCGGGGCAGCGCTCGCCCAGACCCCCCGCGAGCGCGCCCTGTGGATCCTGCGGCAGCCCGACGACGGGACCGAGGTGACCGCAGACTCCGCCCCTGCGCTCCGGGAGCTCGCGGAGCGGTTTCCAGAGGACCTGGCGCTGCAGGAGTACTGCGAGGGGAAGACCCGCTGCTCGGAGACCGATCGGGTCGAGCGCCGGCTGCGAGCCGCGCACGCGAACACACCGCAAGGCGCCTGGCTGAGCGCCGAGGCGACGATACGCGCGTGGGCAGCGGGTGACCCCCAGCTGGCGAGCCGAGCCCTGCGTCGCCTGCTCACGCAGCGCTCGTCCCCGCTCACGGCGGCGTTCGCCGCGATGCTCGCCCACGAAGGCGGCGACGCCACCGCGCTGAGCGAGGCGCTGCTGGGGCAAGCCGCGAGCGCCGATCCCGTGCAACGCGACGAGGCTCTCGAAGCCCTGGCTCACCTCGACGGAGCGCGAGGAAACCAAGCAGGGCGCTGGGAGTGGCTGCGCGCGCTGCTCGCCGGAAGCCCGGGCGCGGGCGCGGCCGTGAGAGCGGCAGGTCGGCTCGAGGCCGAGCTCCTCCACGAAGGGTATGTCCAGCAGCTCGATCCCGCTGGGGTCGCCTTGGCCGAGCACCTCGCCCCCGCCGACCGACTCCCCTACCGGCTCCACCTCGGCGCAGCGCGGCTGCTCGACGGTGATCTCCGGGCGGCTCGGCGGTGGCTCGAGCCGCTCGCGCGGCTGCCCCAGCCCCCGGCTCTGGCGACGCACGCCCTCGAGATCCACGCGCGCCAAGTCGAGGATCAGGAGACGCTGCGCTGGCTATACGCCCTCCTCGGGAGCAGCGCAGACACCGCCGCCGCGGCCGCGGCCAGCTTCATCGACGCCGCCTTCGCCGCCGCCCAGCTCGGACACCGCGCCGAAGCCCTGGCCCTCGTCGACGGCGCTCTGCGCACGCAGCCCGACGACCTCGCCGCCTCCTGGTTGCGCTGGGAGCTCCTCGACTCTTCCGGGGTCCCAGCGCTCGCAGCTCGCGCGCTCGAAGAGCTCGCCGGGAGGCTGCGCGACCCGTCCCATCGCCGCGCGGCGCTGCTGCTGACAGCCCGGTCGTGGGCGCACGCCGACCTCGCCGGGGAGCACGACGACGCCGCGGAGGCCGCCCTCCAGGAGGTCCTCACCCTCGCTCCAGCGGACGTGACGGCGTTCGAACAGCTCCGCGCGCTCACCGTGAAGCGCGGAGACGAACGCGCGCTGGCGGCCCTGCTCGAGCGACGCCTCGCGCACGCGTCGACCGCGGAGGAGAAGATCGAGCTGCACCGCAGCCTCGCCGCTTGCTATCGGGAGCTCCAAGCTCCCGCAGAGGAGCGGGCGGCCCTCGAGGCCTGGCTCGCCCTCGAGCCCGAAGCGGATCTCGCCTGGCGCGCGCACGCCCGCGCCACCACGGCGCTGCAAGACTACCCTGCAGCGCGGCGTTCCTGGCAGCGCTTCATCGAGCGGACAGCGCCGGGGCCGGAGCTCACGGAGGCGAGGTACGCGTTGGCCATCCTCCTCGATGAGCGCCTCGCCGAGCCCCACGTCGCGGCGGAGCTCTACGAGATCGTCCTGGCAGAGCGCGCCGAGGACAGCGACGTCATCGCTCGGCTGGTACGCGCCTACACGCGCTTGGGGAGGCCCGAGCGAGCGATCACCCTCCAGACCAAGATCATCCAGCTCACGCAGCATCCCCAGGAGAAGCTCGCAAGCGCCCTGGAGCTGGCGAAGCTCTACGAGGACCTCGCCCGAGACACCAAGCGCGCAGTGGCCACCCTCGAGCGTACGAGGAAAGCCTGGCCCACCGAGCCCACCCCCCTCGCCGCCCTCGTTCGTTTCCTGGAACGACAGGGAGAGGACGGCAAGGGCCGCCTCCTCGTGGAGCGCACCACCAGGGACACGTGGCGTAAGCTCGAGGGCGAGCGGATCGAACCGAGCGCGCTGGGGATGCTGGCCACCCTCGCCGAGCTACAGGGCCTCGATGAGCTCTCCGCGGGCGCGGAAGCGGCCCGGGGCGCGTGGATCGGGGAAGCCAAGCCGCGGGATGGGGCAGGGCCGAGCGCCCTCGGCCCTCAGCTGGACGACCTGCTCGCGCCAACGGAGATGTCGGCGCCGCTCAGGACCTTGCTGCGTAAGACGGGGCGCGCGTTCGACGCGGCCTTCCCCATCGCTATCGCCGCGCAGCGTGTGGAGTCGGGGACCACCTTGGATGAGCTCCGCGAGCTCTCACACGCCTCGGGCCTCGGTGAGGTCGCCCTGTTCGCGACGCCGAGCTTGGGGGCGCGTTGCCTGCCCGCCTGCGCCGCGCTCGATCACGGCTCGCCTCATCAAATGCTCATAGGACCGGCCCTCGCGGACCTGAGCCCCGACCAGCGCACGTTCCTCCTGCTACGCGGGCTCAAGCTCCAGCAGAGCGGCGCCGGCGCACTCGCTCGCAGTCGCCCTCGTGACAGCTGGCCGATGCTCGCGGCGCTCCTGAACCTCTTCGCGCCGAACTGGGTGCCCGCGGGCATCGATCAGGACAAGTTCCTCCTCGCCCGCCAGCAGCTGGAGAAGGCCCTCGGCGCCGTCGGCTATGACGATGACGTCCCCTTCCTCGTGCTGGAGGCCATCGGGACCCTGACCCCACGCGCTCAACACCTCGGCGAGGCCGCGCGCGTGCTGCCCAACCGGGCCGCGCTCCTCGGCACGGGCTCCCTCGGGGGGGCCATCGAGGCCTTCGCCCACCTCGCGGATCGCCAGCTCGCTGCCGCGGGGCCCGCGCGCTGGCGCTGGCTCAATGGCCACGCGGAGGCCCGCGACCTGGTCCTCTTCAGCGCCTCGCGAGCCTGCGCCGAGGCGCGGGTGCGCCTGGGGCTGGTCGCTCGAGACTCCCTCCCCGAGGCGTCGCCTGCCCACTCCCTGCCGCCACGGCCGCCGCAGCGCAGCCTCCCTGCGCGGCCCCCGCCGCGGCGCACCTGAACGGCGGCCCCTTGGTCTCGGGCCGCGCTCCCCCACTGTTCACGGGGTGCGGAAGCTGGCCCCGTGATCGTCCGAAACGAGCAGCCAGTAGGCTTCGTCCGGCGCCCGCCCGCCGCCGTAGAGCAGGACGCGCTCGCCCACTGTAAGCAAACGGTGAGGCGCCGGCATCTCGAGCCCCTCCTCTCGTCCGCTGTAGCGGTCGAAGGCGACCGCCGGGGGCGTCCAGGTGCGACCATCGTCCCGGGTGGAGCTCACCCTCGTGATCCCGTGGGCGGCGGCGGCGACGACGGTCGTGCCCCCCACCCGAGCCACGTCGAAAGGCTGACGGAGTCCGCGCTGCCCCCACTCGGGGAGGGCCATGTCGCGACACGGTTTGCGGTAGGGGCAGAGCCGCAGATGAGCGGAGGCGGGCAGCAGCGCGGCCGGCTGGGTCTCCTTCTGGAGGGCGACCACGAGGGCGCGGCTGTCGCAGGTAGCGGCCAGGACTCGCTCGTCCCCCTCGGCGAGCTCCGCCGCATAGGGCGCCGTCTCGGGACCGAGGGACACCACGACGGTGCGCCCGGTGGCGCCGTCGACAGAGAAACTAAAGGCGCGGCCGTGTTCATCGACAGGGCACCCGTCCGCGAACTCCGAAGCCTCGCTCGCTCGCGTCAGCTGCCAGGTCACCCCCTTATCGGTGGACGCGTAAGCGGACAGGTTGGCCCCCGTCCCGAAGGCCGCGATCCACGTCTTTCCGCGGGAAGCCGCCGCACGGCTCCCTGTACGCCCCGCGGGCAGGCCCGATCCGACCCCCGGGTGGGGCGGCGCGACGGGATGCACGGCCTCTTTGGCGTGACTCGAGGGTTTCACCAGGCGCGTGTATCCCGATCGCACGAAGGGCCACGCCCCACTCGCGAGGCGAGCGAGGGTGTCCGTCTTCAAGGCTAGCCGGGAGATCGACGGAGCAGCCCCCCCGTTCGCCGCCACGTCCGCGGCGACGCCGCCGTACTCGGCGAAGCTCTCCGCGCTCAACTCATGGGCTCGCAGCGTCTCGTGATCGGCGCCGCTCCGCTCGGCGAGCTTCGCACAGGCCCGGAACGGAGCGTCCGTGGGCCGTGCGCTGACCAGCCGGCGTTCGATGAGCCGCGCGAACTCGGAAGGGTTGTCTCGCAACAGCGTCGGGCCCGTGGGCCCCACCATGCATGCGGCGTAGTCGGCGTAGCTGTTGGCCAAGTGATGGAGCTGCCACGCGGCGGTCGCCCGGGGGTGGACCCAGAGCCCTACGGCGACGAGCACGAGGACGGCCAAGATGGTTCGGAGGCGAACCGGCGGGCGGAAAGCTTCAGCGGTAACTGGAGCCGTCGCTGCGGGCATGCTCTCTCTAGTAGAGAGTCGACCTCCTCGCGGCCAAGTTTCCGCGCTTTGGGGGCGGCGCTGCGCCAACCTGCCACCCGTCGCCCTCGACGAACGAGCCCACGACGAATCACGACCAGTCATCGACTAACCACGAGCGCCATGGATCGGGTAACGCGCCGATCTGCGCCCGGCCCGGCTCCACCAGCTCAGGGCCCGCCGCCACGCAGCGGGCCCTCCAGCAGCACTGATGCTTCAACGATCCCGGCCACCCGCGGAGCTCGACGGGCGCACCCGTGCCGCAGGGATCCGGGACCAGAGTGATGAACTCAAATACGCTCGATTTCCATGCGCGCGCGCTTGCGTCGCCGACGCGCGGCTTCGCTCATCTTCTTGCGACGCTTGACCGACGGCTTCATGAAATGCCGCCGACGCTTGAGCTCACGCAGGATGCCTTCGCCGGCCATCTTACGCTTGAGATGCTTGATTGCTCGCTCGATGCCCTTGTCTCCGACCTGGACTTCGAGGGGCTTGCACTGAACTGCTTCGGTAGGATTCGCCACGGGCGCGTGGATATGCCAGACACCACGGGCCGACGCAACTGGAAAGCCCCCTCATGACCGATGACCCCCGGTACCGCCCCGTTGGTGTCCAAGCCCCCTACGGAGCGCGCGAGCTCACCGTCTCCTGGGCAGACGGGCACCGAACCCGCCTCTCCCACGAGCTGCTCCGCGGCTATTGCCCCTGCGCGGGCTGTCAGGGCCACTCGGGGGAGCTCCGCTTCCAGGAGGGCCGGAACCTGGAGCTCCGTGAAATCAGCCGAGTCGGAAACTACGCCCTCGGGTTGACCTGGGCCGACGGCCACAACGCCGGCATCTACACCTTCACTTACCTGCGTCGCCTCGGCGACCTCATCGAAGCGGAAGGCGAAGAGTCCGTCCGAGCGCGGACCGTGCTGCCCCGCATCAGTTGACCGATGCCCGCTTGCCTCCCACGCCGCCGAGCGGCGGTGATCACGACGTCCTGGCCGAGCGACGCCGAGGACGGCGCGGGTCACTTCGTCGCCGCCGAGGTGCAGGAGCTCCTGCGAGACGGCTGGGAGGTGACCGTCCTGGCCCCTGGGCGCGCTTTGCATCGACCCGCAGGCTGCTCCGTGATCGCCGTGGGTGGCGAGCGGCTCTTCGGATGGCCCGGAGCGCTGACGCGTCTGCGGGAGGATCCGCGCCGGGGAGCCGAGCTGGTTCCGATGGTGGCGAAGGCGCGGGCGGAGCTCGACCGTCTGGCGCCGCTGGACCGCGTCGTGGCCCACTGGCTACTGCCGAGCGGTTGGCCCATCTTGAGCGGCGGCCTTCGAGCCGAGGCGCGCCTGCGAAGACTGCTGGGCGCGACGGGCACCGGCGAGGTAGTCGCCCACGGCAGCGACGTGCGGCTCCTGCTCCAGGCTCCCTCCCTCGTCCGCAACCAGCTCCTCGCGCGACTCTGCCGGCCGCCCCTGCAGCTGCGCTTCGTGTCGCGTGTGCTCCGCGATGAGCTGCTCGCTGCTCGCGGCATGACGCGCAGCTTGCGCAACGCGATCGAAGCGCGCAGCAGCGTCCGCCCCGCCGCCATCGAGCTGCCTGCGCTGCCATCCAGGTTGCAGGCGCGTGGGCAGCTCGGCGTGCGGGACACCGACTGGTTGATCGTGATCGTCAGCCGGCTCGTACCGGACAAACGCGTCGACGTGGCGCTCGGCGGTGGCCTCCTCGTACCGCGCGCGCGGGTCGTCGTCCTCGGCGCGGGACCGGAGCTCGACAGGCTGGTCACCGACTTCCCCGAGGTGGAGTTCCCCGGTCAACTTCCTCGTCCAGCGGCCCTCACTTGGATGCGCGCTGCAGATGTCGTGCTCTCCGCCTCACGGCTGGAGGGTGCCCCGACGGTCATCCGGGAGGCGCGGGCGCTCGGGGTGCCGGTCGTGGCCGCGCCGTGTGGCGACCTCGCCGAGTGGGCGCGCAGCGACTCCGATCTCTGGCTGACTGGGCCCTGACTGTAGGCCCTGACCCAGAT
>JAEWOQ010000121.1 GCA_023460875.1 Pseudomonadota bacterium | reverse complement strand
GCGCCCCCGGGGTTGGATGGACTCGGATCGCATCCCTGATGCCGCCTACGTGGCGGTGCCAGGCAGCGTCGCCGCCGCGGTGGTGGCCTGCGCGTATGCGCCCGGGACGACCGTGAACTCCGTAGTGCGTCGCGGCGTCGCCGCGGCGCGCCGCGCGGGAGCGGCCCGCCGGGCTGCGCTGATCCGGCAGATCGCGGCGCTGGGCGCGGGCGTCTTGAACGATCCACGCCTCAAGGGGGTGCTCTTGGGCGAGTTCGGACCAGCTCAAGGTGGCCTCATTTCGTCCGGAGATCTGATGCCGCCCCGGGATATCGATCTCCCGGCCCTCGACCGAGAGGGGCTCTGGCTCCCGCCTTGGGTGAGTGACGTTCCCGAGCCGGATGGCGACGAGGCGCCCGGGAGCCCCCCTGCACCCCTCGGTGTTGGACACGTCCTGTGCGCCGTCGACGTGCACGGGCTCTTCGTGGCCTTGTCCTTCCACAGCTGCCCGGCCGGGTGGGAGATCGACGAGCTCGAGGTGTCCTTACCTAAGCTCGCGGTCCCGGTGCGGCGCGGGGTTCCGCGGATGGATCCAGGCGCGTCCCTGCCCATGCCCGCTCCCATCGGGCTCCGACGGAGCGCGTCGGGTCAGGTCGTCGAAGCGATCGCTTCCCCCCGGAGCCATCGGCTCGACGAGCCCGAGATCGTCCTGCAGCGAGATCCGAGCAGCCTAGACGTCTCTGTTCTGCGCCGCTGAGTCGTTCTGCGCCGCTGAGTGGCGGTGGTCGCCGCTCCGGTGCAGAACCGCGGGGTAACGGGGTGCTTGTTGCGCTCGGGGAGGGCCACCTCGTAAACGCGGGCTCCGCGTTCGGCTCCTCGCATCGCGATGGACTCGCGATGGACTCGGATGGACCAACGCAGAAAAGGCCGCTCCCCGATGGAAGCGACCTTCGCACGAATAGCTAAATGATCGAGCTGTAACGACGGTCGCGGAGAGCACCGTTGCAGTGCTCCCGCTGTGTCGTCGCAACGCCGGATCAGGCGAACTTGTAGCCGTGCTTCTTGGCGAAGGCGATCAGGCCGATCTTGTCGATCGTGCGCAGATCGTCCATCGTCAGCTTCAAGGTCACGTGGCGGTTGAGCTCTGGAACCCAGAGCCTGTGCCGCTGCACGTTGACCTTCTGCCAGCGCAGGGTCTTGATGTTGGAGTGCGAGACGTTGCGTGCCCGCATCCGTCGCTTACCTGTAATCTGACTTCTGGCCATCGGGACGGCGCGGAAGCTATCCCAGGCCCATCCCATGTTCAAGGCGTAAATGCGGTTTTACTGCGCGGATGACGAGCTGGCCCTGCGCCCGCCGCGCTCCGGAGCGCCGAGGGGCGCGTCCAGGTGCGCGCGGAGCGCGGTTTACAGCTCGATCTGGCCCAGTCGACGCACCAACTCTCGACAGAAGGCGCGCGCCGTGGAGAAGCCAGGCTCCTGCCGGACCAGGGTCAGCTCGTCCATGTAGGTGGACCGACTGAGTTCGATCTGGATGGCGTGGACTCCCTCCGCCGGCCGTCCGTAGCGCCCGGTCGAGTAGCCTCCCCGGTAGGGGGCGTCGTGCTCGAGCCGCAGAGAAAATTGCTCTGCGACCTGCTCCGTCACCGCCAGCACCGCGGGCCCAGTAGAGGTGCCGCCGCGGCTGCCGGGCACGACGTCGGCGCGGCGCTCTCCCATTCGACCGAGGGTGGGCATGGAGTGACCACAGACCAGGATGGCGAACCCGAACTGGGCCTGCTTCTGGGCGAGCAGGGCCTGAAGGGTCTCGTGATACGGGCGATAGATGAGCCGGAGCCGTCGCTCCACCTCATCGGGGGCGAGAGGTTTCGCCAGGGCGGGCCGCCCCTCGGTCGTTCGGCGCCAGATTAGGCCGTGAGGCGCGCTCCGCGCCGTGCCCACCGGGGAGGTCTGCTCGTCCAGCTCGGCGGGGGCTCGGTTCAAGTCGCATACGTAGCGGCTGACGTGGGCGCGCAGCATCGTGGCGCCGCAGCGGGGAGCGTCCCCGAACAGCTCGTCGGCGTAGAGATCCGCGTCTCGACCGATGGAGCGGGCAGGGGCGACCAGGCTGGCCAGGGACTCCGGGTCGACGGAGATCCCTGCATGGGGGACCTCGACGACGACCGCCGTCTCCTCCCGCTCCGGTCTCTCCACGGAGAAATACACGCGAGTGGCCATAGCACATCGGCCTGCTCGTCGCGCGCCTCAACCGCGCGGGTGGGTCGCCGCGTGGGCTCTGCGGACGTGCTCGTTGGACACGTGGGTATAGATCTCAGTGGTGCCGATGGAGACGTGACCGAGGAGGGTCTGCACGCTCCGGAGGTCTGCCCCCCCCGCGAGGAGATGGGTGGCGAAGGAGTGGCGCAGGGAGTGCGGGTGGACGTCTTCCGGGACCCCGGCCGTCCGACCATGGCGTCGCACGATCTTCCAGAAAGCCTGCCGGGTGAGGGGTTTGCCGCTGGGCCCGGGGAAGAGGAGGGTCCCGCCCTTCTGCCCCTCGGCGGCGCGGCGCCCCTCGAGGTACGCGTCCAGGTGGTCCAGGGCGATGTCCCCGACGGGGACGAGGCGTCGCTTGCCTCCCTTGCCGAGGGGGCTCACCACGCCGCGGCTCCGATCGAGATCGCCGAGCTGCAGGTGGATGAGCTCGCTGACGCGCAGGCCCGCCGCGTAGGTGAGGCTCAACATTGCTCGGTCCCGCAGGCCGCGCAGAGTGCCGGGATCGGGCGTCTCGATGAGCCGCAGCACGTCGTGCTCGCTCAGGGCCGAGGGGAGGGCCCGCCCGAGGCGCGGCGAGGGGGCGAGCTCAGCGGGATCGTGATCCAGCTGGCCCTCGTCGATGAGGAAGCGGATCAAGCCTCGCAGCGCCGACAGCCGCCGGGCCATGGAGCGGGCGCTCAGCCCGGAGCGGGAGAGATCCGTGAGCCACGCGCTCACCGTGCCCAGGTCCAGGTCGCGGGCGTGCTCCACCGGCGGGTGTCCGGACTCTGCCTGGGCAGCGAGGAACGCGAGCAGCCGCCCGAGGTCGTGGCCGTAAGCGACGATGGTGTGAGCGGCCAGAGCCCGCTCGACGCGCAGGAAGGTCAGGTAGGCGTCGACGTCGTGCTCGAGGGACATGGACGCCCTCAGGGTAACGTAGGGCGCTCGATCGGGCCAAAGGGCGCGCTCGGGGCACGCTCAGCGCGCGGCCGCGACCAGCTCGCGCAGGAGCGGCGCCGGATCGTCTTGCCTCATCAGCACCTCGCCGATCAGCGCCGCGTCGACTGGGCTGTCCGCTACTTCTCGGACGGCGGCCGGGGAGGAGATGCCCGACAGGTGCGCCTTGGTGGTGGTCGCCGGCAGCTGAGCGAGCACCCGCCGCGCCCGGTCCATATCCATCGTGAGCGTGTCCAGATCTCGGGCGTTGACCCCGATGCACTTCGCGTCGGAGTCCAGCGCGAGCGCCGCTTCGTCCTCCGTGACCACCTCGACGAACGGCAGCAGCTCCCGTGCCCGAGCCTCACGGACAAGGGTCCGCAGGCGCTGAGGAGACAGGCAGCGCACGATCAACAGCACGGCGGAGGCGCCGTAAGCGCGCGCGGCGTCCAGCTGGCACTCGTCGAGCACGAACTCCTTGCAGAGGACGGGGAGGCGCGTCGCGCGCCGCGCGTCGGCGAGGTCCTCGTAGCTGCCATCGAAGAAGGGCCCATCACACAAAACGCTCATCATGTGTGCGCCTGCGCGCTCGTAGGCGGCGGCCCGAGCCGCCACCGTGAGCCGCGTCGACAGGGCCCCAGCGGACGGTGAGCGCCGCTTGATCTCCGCGATGAGCCGCAGGGGCTGCCCGGCGGCGCGCTCGAGGGCCGCCGGGCGTAGCGGAGGAGGGGCGGGCAAGCGGCGTCGCCGCAGGGCAGGGAGCTCGGCCTGCTTCGATTGGAGGATGCGCTCGAGGACACCGTTGGACATCGTCGTGTCTCGCTCTCAGGGTTCGCTGGAGACCATCTGCGGTCCCGCGCCGGCACGAGACACCTCCGAGGGCGCGGCCGCCGCTCGGCTCACCGTCTTCCAGCGATCGAGCAGCCGGAGCGCCGCTCCAGAGTCGATCGCCTCCCGAGCGCGGGCCAGCGCGTCGCGGGGGGCTTCGTCCAGCCCCCCGCCCACCCCGGCCGCGGGGGTGAG
>JAEWOQ010000120.1 GCA_023460875.1 Pseudomonadota bacterium | reverse complement strand
CCAGTGGCGGGCGAGCGGGCGCTGCTGTTGCGGGCGATGGCGGACCCCTCGTGCGGCTGCGCGGTGCGCACGGGGCTCGCCACCCGCTTTCTCGGGCTCGACGCCGCCGCCATCGCGCGCCTCGCCGAGGACGAAGAGCAGTGGGAGCAGTGGAGCCTGCGCTTTCGGGAGTGGAACGGTGTCTGGTCCGAGCGAGGCCTCATGCAGTGCTTGGGGTGCGTGCTCCGGGAGCTGGACGTCGTACCCAGGACCCTCCGAGAGCTCGACGGTGAGCGCCGCATGACGAACCTACGTCACCTCGCGGAGCTGCTGCACCAGGCGGAGTCGGAGGGACACCTCGGGATCCCCGGCCTCCTGCAGTGGTTCGACGAGGCCCGCATGGATCCTACCCGTCACGGCATGGCTCCCGAAGCGCAGCAACTCCGCCTCGAGAGCGACGCGGACGCGGTGGTGCTCACGACGATGCACAAGAGCAAGGGGCTCGAGTATCCGGTGGTGATCCTCCCGTTCCTCGGGGCGAAGAGCGCCCCGTACGCCAGCGAGCAGGAGAACCTCCGCTACCACAACCCCGAGCGAGGAGGGCGCCTGGAGCTCGATGTGCGCTCGAGGGAGCTCAAGCTCGCGCGTTTGGAGATAGCGACCCGAGAGCACCAGGCAGAGGCCATGCGCCTCGCCTATGTGGCGCTCACGCGTGCTCGCCACCACTGCCTGGTGCTGTGGGGCGGGGTCTCGGCGAGCTTCTCGTCTCTCGCCTACCTCCTCCATCAGCCTGCGGCCGACCTCGGCGGGCTCGCGGTGGACACCGCGGCGCGACTGAAGGAGCTGGACGACGTCGCCCGCTACGCGGAGCTCGAGGTGCTGGCGACGCAGAGCAACGGGACGATCCGCGTACGCCCAGCGCGGCTGGGGGAAGCGCCCCCCTATCGACGCGAAGAGCCCGAGGACACCCCACGCCTGGAGGCGCGCCGACTGACGCGGCGAGTCCCGACGGGGCTGCGGACGAGCAGTTTCTCGGCGATGACTCGTGTCCAGGACTCCAGAGCCTCGAGCGCTCGCGCGAGAGACGGACGTGACGTCGACGAGGGCACGTCGTTCGATGTGTCCCTCTCGCCCGGCGGAGCGGTCCTCGACGACGTCACGGGTGCCTCCGCGCCGGTGACGCTGGTGGAGTTTCCGCGGGGACCGAAGCCCGGAGAGCTGCTCCACGCGATCCTGGAGAAAATCGCCCGCCAAGAGATCCGTGGCGCCCAGGGGCAGGTCATCACGCCCTGGTCGCAGCTCGTGGAGGGGGAGCTGAGACGTCATGGCTTCGAGGCGACACACCTCCCCGTCGTGCTCCAGGCCATCGAAGAGGTGCTCGCGACGCCCTTCATGGACGCGCCGGGCGAGACGCTCCACGCCGTCATGGCGGGAGCCTGTGTGCCCGAAATGGAGTTTACCGTGCCCGTGGGTCCGGGCGCCGTTCCAGAGGGCAAAGGGCGCGCAGAGAGCGCAGAGCGCGTCGGAGACGCGGAGGGCGCGCTCACCGCGCACCGCCTCGCGGAGGCGTTCGCACAGGAGACCGCCGCCCCTTGGGGACAGAGCTACCTCACGCGCCTCGCACGGCTGGGCTTCGGCGCGTGGTCGGGGTTCCTGCGCGGCTTCGTCGACCTCGTGTTCGAGCGAGATGGCCGGTACTTCGTGGTCGACTACAAATCGAACCACCTGGGGCCGACCCGCGACCATTACGAGGTCGCTTCCCTGAACCCCGTGATGGAGGAGCATCATTACCACCTCCAGTACGTGCTCTACTCCGTGGCGCTGGACCGTTACTTGCGTCGCCGCGTCGTCGACTACTCCATCGAGCGGCACTTCGGCGGCGTGTACTACCTGTTCCTGCGGGGCATGCACCCCGCCACCGGCGCGGACCGCGGCGTGTTCTTCCATCGCCCGAGCGCGCGGCTCATCGAGCGGATTTCGACGTTGCTCGGCCACCCAGAGGTGTCCCTGTGCCCCTGACGCACCTCGCCGCTCGCCTGCGCGCGCTGGAGAGCGCCTCGGTGCTCGCGCCGATCGACGTGCACTTCGCCCTCGCGCTGGGTGAGGTCGCGGAGGAGCAGAACGAGAGCGTCCTGCTCGCCGCCGCCCTGGTGAGCCGCCGCTCCCGAGAGGGGCATGTCTGTGTCCCTCTCGAGGAGATCGCCGGTCACCCGATCTCCGCGGAGGGGGAATTGGGCCTCTGGCCCGACCTCGATCCCTGGCAGGCCGCCCTCACGGCGAGCCCGCTGGTGAGCGGCGGAGGGGAGCGGCGCCCTCTCGTGCTCGACGGAGCGCGCCGCCTCTACCTACACCGCTACTACGCGCACGAGCGCCGCCTGGCGACCCTGCTGCGGGGGCGCACCGGGTCGGGGGAGGTGTCGGTCGATCCCGGGTTCGTGAAGGAAGCGTTGGCGCGTCTCTTCGACATCTCCCCGGACGCGCCCCTCGATGACCAGCAGGCTGCGGTGCTCGTGGCGCTCGTCCAACGCTTTGTGATCATCTCTGGCGGCCCAGGTACGGGGAAGACCACGACGGTGGCCCGCCTGCTCAGCCTGCTGGCGGAGGTCTCCCTCGAGCGGGGGCAAGCGCCGCCCCGCATCCTGCTCCTGGCGCCTACCGGCAAGGCCGCAGGTCGGCTCGTCGAGTCGATCCGCCTGGCGAAGGGGCGGCTCGACACGACGCCCGAGGTGCTCGCGGCGGTCCCCGAAGAGGCCCGCACGATTCATCGCGCGCTCGGCGCGCGCCGCGGTGGTGGTGGATACTGGCACGACGCCTCGCGGCCCCTCCTCGCGGACGTAGTGCTCGTCGACGAGGCGTCCATGGTCGATCTGGCGCTCATGCGGCACCTGATCGAAGCGGTGCCCCCCGCCGCGCGGCTGATCCTCCTCGGAGATCGCCATCAGCTCGCCTCCGTGGAGGCAGGGAGTGTGCTGGGGGAGCTCTGCGCGGCCGCGGAGGCCGGCAGCGGGGGCGAGGCCGGGCCCTCCGTCGGCGGCGCTGCCTATGGTGCGGAGCTCTGCGCGGCCGTGGCGGGCCTCAGCGGGAAGCAGCTGCGGGCGGCCTCGCGCCGCACCACGCCTTTGCGGGATCACGTCGTCGAGCTCACCAAGAGCTATCGGTTCGATGCGGACAGTCCCATCGGTCAGCTCGCTGCGGCGGTGCGGGAAGGGGACGTGCGTCGGGTGTCGCGCTTGCTCGAGCGGGGAGGCGAGGCGGGCGAGGTGAGCTGGATGAACGAGCCACCGGCGCAAGAGCTGTCAGGGTCCTTGGTCGCCCGAGTCATCGAGGGCTTTCGCCCGATGTTCGAGGCTCGGGACGCCGCGGCAGCGCTGGCAGCGCTATCTCGGTTCCGGGTGCTGTGTGCGCACCGGCGCGGGTGGGCTGGCGTGGAGCACCTGAACGAGCGGATCCGGGTCGCGCTGTCGCGCGCTCGCCTCGCGCCGAGCTGGGGCGAGTTCTTTCCCGGGCGGCCGGTGCTCGTGACCTGCAACGACTATGCGGTGGGGTTGTTCAACGGAGACGTGGGGCTGACCTGGGGCGACCCCGGGGCGATGAAGGTGCACTTCGAGGGCGGCCCCGCCGGTGGCCTCGCTGTCGATGGAGGGTCCGCGACCCGCCCAATCTCGACGGCGCGACTCCCTTCGCACGAGACGGCCTTCGCCATGAGCGTGCACAAGAGCCAGGGCTCCGAGCACGACGAGGTCGTGATCCTGCTGCCCGAAGCAGGATCGCCGCTGCTGACCCGTGAGCTTTTGTACACGGCGATCACGCGAGCGAAGAAGCGGGTCCGCCTCGTCGGCTCTCGAGAGGCGGTGGAGGAAGCCGTGCAGCGTCAGGTCGGGCGCGCGTCAGGCCTCGCGGACGCTCTGTCGCTGCCCGTCGCGGCTCGTCTGTGAGCTCAGCGTTGCTAGCTCCCGCCTCGCGAGATTCACGCTCGTGGCCAAGCCCTTTGCGAGGCGAGGCGTCCCTCACGCGGGGAGCGCCAGACGACTCGACACGAGAAAGGCCGCCTCGCCTTGCGCAGCGAGGTAGGCTTCCAGCCGACGAAACTC
>JAEWOQ010000119.1 GCA_023460875.1 Pseudomonadota bacterium | reverse complement strand
GGGGGCCGGGGGGGGCAGCGGCCGACGGATACGGGCTCGAGCCCGAGGGGGCGGAGGCCCATGGCTTTGCCGTACTCGAGGTCACCGACGATCCAGATGCACGCCCCGCCCGCCACGTGCGTCCCCTTGAGGCCGCTGAGGGGCTTCGACAGGTCACCGTCCGCCGACAGCACTCGAGCGTTGTAGAAGGCGCCGACCGTCATGGGGTGCGGAGGCGGATCCGCGGAGCCTACGACGACCAGCTTGGCTTCTCCCCGGTCGATGGCGTCGAGGGCGAGCTTCAGACCCACGCCGAAGGTGGAGCACGCGGCGATCGGCGCGAAGGTGAACCCCGTGATCCTGCCCAGCATGGAGATCTGGGACGCGGGCGTGTTGGGGATGTTCCAGAGGAGGTTCGCGGAGACCTGGTTCCAGGGCGGCTCTGGGGTCTGCCACTTCTCCATCATCTGCGCGAGGCGCCGGCGCTTGTCACGGATGACCTTGAGCTTGCCGCTCTCGACGTCGCCTTCGACGCGCTGCCCCTCGATCTCCCGCAGCTCGGCCAGGTACTCCCGCAGCTTCTCCGAGCGCTCGCTCCAGTACCCGAACCAGGCGTCTTCCGCCGCTTCGCGCTCGTCCGGGTCCTCGAGGGTCGCGGGATCGGACACGGGCACCTCGCCGCCGTGGGCAAGAAACTCCCGGAGCGCCGCGTTCCGCTCAGGCTTCGCCCAGAACCGGTTCCAGCGCCGCTGGGCCCGGTGGAACTCGATGGCGGTCCGGCAGACGGTAGGGTACGCGCCGAGGGCGTTGCCCACGTAGACGTGCGCCTGGGGACCGAGCTCCATCAGCGCGCGCTCGAGGCCGGGATTTTGCCCCAGGGCCTGGATGAAGGCGCCGACGCCGTAGAGGCTGGTCGGATCCATCTTGTCCGTCAGTTGTCGGAAGCGGCTCGGGGGGAAGCGCTCCTCGATCCACGGCTGGTAAGCGGCGAAGTCGAACTTGGGATTGCCTACCAGGAAGTTGTCGGGTCCGAACCCGTTGAATGGCGTGAGCCAAGACTCCGCTCCATCGAGGTTCCGTTCGAACTCGTCGATGTTCGCCGAGTGGGGAGCTACCAGCCCCCAGCCATAGATCGCAGCTCTTCGCATGCAGTGCCTGCCCGGCGGGAATGTGCCAGTGGCAGCAGCGGAGTCAACAGTTCCTCGCAGGGGAGGTGGCGCAAGTCACCCAGTCATCCGGGCGCTGTTAGCGCGAACGCCGGTTCGCATGGGTCGTTTTGCTCCCGGTCAGGGCGAGGATCGGGGTATAGAAAGATGGATCTTCAGAGTCAGCACCCCCCGAGAACGAGAGCGAGCATGAGCGACACCCCGGTCCGCCCTGGCATCAGCGGCATGAGCTTGTACGTCCCGGCCCTGCGCGTCCCCCTGGAGGCGTGGTGCGAATGGACCGGGAACCCCTGGGAGAAGGTCCGCAACGTCGTGGGGCGCAGCTTCCGAGTCCCCGCGCGTCACGAGAACGTCTACACCATGGCCGCAAACGCCGTGCTGCGGCTCATCCGGAGCTACGACATCGATCCGCGCCGGGTGGGCTTCTTGGGGCTCGGCACGGAGTCGAGCACCGATAACGCCGCGGGGGCGGTGATCGTCCGAGGCATGGTGGATCGTGCGCTCGAGGAGCTCGGGCTGCCTCGGTTAGCACGCCAGTTGGAGGTCCCGGAGTTCAAGCACGCGTGCCTCGGCGGGGTGTACGCCCTGAAGAGCGCGCTGCGCTACGTCTCCTGGGACGGCGCCGACAGGCTGGCGATCGTCGTCGCGGCGGACGTCGCGGAGTACGAGCGCGGCAGCACGGGAGAACAGACCCAAGGCGCCGGAGCGGTGGCGATGCTCATCGAGCGGGAGCCCAAGATGTTGGCGGTGGACCTGAGGCGCGCAGGGAGCGCCTCGGACTACCGCGGCCCCGATTTCCGTAAGCCCTTCGCGCGCCATTTCCACGAGGCGTACGCGGAGCGCACGAAGCGCATGAGCGACTTCCCCGTGTTCAGCGGGCGCTACTCGACCTTCGCCTACCTCGACGAGACGGTGCACGCGGTCGAAGCCATGCTGGAGCGGGTCGACGCGCGCGCCGGCCAATTCTACCGGGACGTGCGGGCGCTCTTTTTCCATCGTCCGTACCACCACATGCCCATCCAGGCGATGTCGTTCCTCTACGTGCGAGGCCTGGCGCGCAGCGAGCGCCACGAGGAGGAGCTTCGGCTGCTGTGTGAGGAGGCTGGCGTGGAGCTGGCCGTGGTGCTCGAGGAGACCACGTCTCTCCCGGATCTGTACGCGAGGGTGCTCGACGGAGACGCGGACAAAGATCCCTACGAGGCCACGAGCGCGGTGGCGGCGGCGCTGCGCAAGCGGGCGGCGTTCCGCGAGCTCCTGGCACAGAAGATGGGGCTCGGGAGCGAGGGCGCGCGCGATCTCGGGAACCTCTACAGCGCCGCGCTCCCCGCGTGGATCGCCGCTGGCTTCGAGGAGGCGGTGGAGGCGGGGAGAGAGCTGGCGGGTTCGCCCATGGTGATGGTCGGTTACGGGAGCGGCGACGCCGCCGAGGCGATCCCGATGGAGCCGGTGCCCGGCTGGGAAGCGGCCGCGCGTCGTATCGGCTTCGCGCAAGCGCTCGAGGGCGCCATTGATCTCACCCGCGAGCAGTATGAAGCGCTGCACGATGGGCGCGCGGTGCCGACCCTCCTGATCGAGCCGCGGGACGAGTTCGCCATCCTGCGCGTGGGGGAGACGTACGAGCAGAGCTTTCAGGATCTCGCCGTCGAGTACTACGGCTACGTGCGCGGCGCTGCCGCGGAGTAGCGGCTACGTGCGCGGCGCCGCCGCTGAGTGGGCGCTGCTGCGCCGAGACGCGCCGCCGCCGAGTGGACGGCGCTGCAGAGTCGAGACGCGCCGCCGCCGAGTGGACGGCGCTGCGGAGGCGAGGCGCCAATCGCGGCGCGAGTGGCGCGGGTGGCGCGACTGGCCCCGCGACGACAGGGCGAACGGCCACGCAGCGACTCGCAGCGACAGTGAGGCCCCGATGAGGGCGGACCGAGACTGCATCAATCCTGCGACGCTGGAGTGGGGCGGGAGTGGGGCACCCGCGCAGGGCGGTCAGAGTGGGGTGTGGAGCTGTTCGGAGCGCCGCGAAGACACGGCAACGAGCCGACGCCGACGCGCTGGGACGCCGCGGGCTAGCGGATAATGGCAGCTTGCGCGCTCCAGAGCGATTGCTGACGATGGTCGCCGGTGCTCCCCAGCCGTTTCGGGGCTCCGCATCCTTCTCCTTCATCTTCACGGGAGCCATTGTGCAGTCATCGCTTAACGTATGGGGATCCTGGCTGGGTCGCGCCGCGGGGTTCGTCCGCTTCATGGCGTCGGCCGCGGCGGTCGCTTACGCGATTCGCTTGGCGCTCGCGGGGAATTGGCTCCTCGCGAGCGCTTTCGTTTTGTTGGTCGTTCCCCTCTCGGTGGCCCCGGAGTTCTTGGAGCGGCGGCGGCGCCGAACCATCTACCGCACCGGGAGCGTCGCCGAGATCCTCGAAGCGGCCCTCCGGGAGGTCCAGCACTCCGACCAGGAGAGGGTCGCCCTACAGCGAGCTTTGGCTCTGGCCGCCCTGGGCGTCACCGGGCCCGCTCGTCTGGCCCTGCAAGCGTGGCGTCACCGTCACCTCGACGACGACGAGCACGAGCAGCTCCTCATCGTCGAGGTCCTCATCGAGGCGTTCGAGGGAGAGCACACCGGGGCTCACGGACGCGCCGTGGCGTTGCGCTCGTTGCCGCGCCCCGAGAGCCCCGGGCGCGAGCGTCGCTCTCGAGCGATCCGTGAGTGCATGGGCGCCATCGTGCGCGCCTTCGACGGGCGGGCGGAGCAGGGAGACCTAGAGCTCTTGCTGCGCGGTCCCGAGGTGCTGCCCCTGCTGCATTGGGTGACCCGCTATGCCGCCGCCGCGGTCTGCGCCCAGCGCGGGGCTCGGGATGCGGTGGCCACCCTGCTCGAGGGGGCCCCTGAGTGGCCTCAAGACAGCGCGTTCGCTCTGCTCCACCGGGACCTGACGATGGTCATCGCCAGCCCTATGCCGGCCCGCCGGGTCGCCTGACCGTCGAAAAAACGTACCTGGTCGATGCAGGGGTCGTGTGGCTCGCGGGCCCTGGATTTGGTAAACGCGCTTCCATGAGCGGCCATTCCAAGTGGGCGACGATCAAGCGCAAGAAGGGGGCCAATGACGCGGCCCGCGGCAAGCTGTTCACCAAGCTGATCAAGGAGATCACGACCGCGGCGCGCATGGGCGGCGGCGATCCCGACGGCAACCCGCGTCTGCGCAAGGCGATCAACGACGCCAAAGCCCAGCACATGCCTGCGGACACCATGAAGCGCGCCATCCAGCGCGGCACAGGTGAGCTCGACGGCGCGAACTACGACGAGGTGCTCTACGAGGGGACGGGGCCTTCGGGGACCCTGTTCCTGGTGGAGGGCATGACGGACAACCGCAACCGTACTGTCGCCGAGCTCCGCAAGATCTTCGAGCGGAACAACGGGGTGCTCGGGAGCTCGGGCACCGCCGGCTGGGCCTTCGATCGCCTGGGGACCATCAGCCTCGATGTGAGCGCCGTCACGGAGGACCAGCTGATGGAGGTGGCCCTCGAGGCGGGCGCGGAGGACTATCGGAACGAGGGGGAGGTGTGGGTCGTGTACACGCCGGTGGAGGACCTCTTCAACGTGGTCGCGAAGTTCGAAGAGGCCAAGCTGCCGATCTCGGAGAGCAAGATCGCCTACGTCCCCAAGACGAAGAAGGACGTCAGCGGGCGCGACGCCGAGGTGTGCATGAACCTCGCGGAGGCCCTGGACGACCACGACGACGTGCAGAACGTCTTTAGTGACTTCGACGTCTCCGACGAGGAGCTCGCCCGCATCACGGGCTGAGCGCTCGGTGAGCCTGGAGGTCCAGGAGCGGGGTCACAGATCCGCCTGAAAATCGCGCTCACGGGCCCTGTCGAGGGTCGGCGTCACAGGCCCGGCTGACGGAACTGGACGATCGAGAAGTAGGTGAAGATGGCGTGGGAGATGATGATCGGGGGCAACCTCCCGATCAGCCTGGCCATGAACGTCCAGACCAGCCCGCAGAAGAGCGCAGCTACGAGGAGCAGGGGGTTCGGGCCCGCCACAGGGGCGGCGAGGGTGGCGACGGTCGGGATCATCGTCGCGCCATAGAGGAGCGCGGCGACTGGCCAACCGCGCCGCTCTCCGAAGGTGGTCGTGCTCTGATCGAGGACCCAGCCGCGCCAGATGAGCTCCTCACAGACCACCACCGCGAGGATGATCGTCGTGATGACGACGGAGCTCTCGACGACCTCCGGAGCCCCCACCTGAAAGTAGATGTTGAGCAGCCACGCCTGCTGCGGTGTGCCGACACCCGCCAAGGTCTCGCGGCCCGCCCACGAGGCGACGAGCAGGACGACGCCTACCAGGGCTCCGAGGCTCAGGTCGCCGAAGCGCGGGCGGAGGAGCTCCCCCAAGCGCTGCCTGCGGTGCAGGTAGCTCGTCGCGTAGGCGGCGACGACGACGTGAGAGCCGAGGAGCACCCACCAGAAGCTCATCGCGCCGGCCCACGCGGGGCGGAAGGCCAGAGCGACGGTGGCGATGAGGAACAGGAGCGCGCCACAGACCTGGATCACGGCGTGCCCTCGCTGCTCGAGTCGAGCGGTTCGGGCGCGCCGGTGGGGGCCGCTGGGGCGCTCAGGCGGGCGCTCATCCACTCGATCAGCCGTTGGGCGATGGCCTCTTTCGGGAGCGTGGGCAGCGGGGTGGTCTCGACGTCCGTCACGAGCAACACGCGATTGTCGTCGCGCCCCAAAGACTCGGCGGCGGCGTTGGCGACGACCAGGTCGACCTTCTTGCGCTGGAGCTTGCCGCGCGCCGCCGCCACCAGCGCCTTGTCGTCACCGGTCTCGAGGGCGAAGCCAGTGAGCGCGGGCGTGGTGCCGCGGCGGGCAGCGCCGATCTCCGCGAGCAGGTCGGGGTTGGGCACGAGCTCCAGCTGCAGCTCGCTGCCGCGCTTCAGCTTCTGCTCAGCGGTCGTCCGGGGGCGGTAATCAGCGACGGCGGCGCACATCACGAGGGCGTCTGCTCCTTGCAAGTCATCGCCGAGGACCGACCACAGGGCGCGACGCATCTCCTCCGTGGTGCGCACGTCGAGGCGGTCGACCCCGGCGGGGGTGGACAGGTGCACGGGGCCGGCGATCAACGTGACGCGCGCTCCTTGGCGCGCTGCCTCGGCCGCGATGGCGAACCCCATCTTCCCCGATGAGGTGTTGGTGAGGAAGCGGACGGGGTCGATGGGCTCGCGGGTGGGCCCGGCGGTCACCACCACGTGTCGACCCTCGAGGTGGGCGTCGGAGCGGAGGGTGCGGGTGAGAGCCGCGACGATCTGCTCCGGTTCGGCCATCCTCCCCATCCCCGAATCTCCCGAGGCGACCTCGCCTGCGACGGGGCCGATCAGCTCTGCGCCGCGCTCCTGGAGGAGCGACACATTCTCCTGCACGGCGGCGGCGTGCCACATCGTCGGGTGCATGGCGGGCGCGAGCATCAGACGACCGCGCAGGCACAGCGCGGTGGCTGTGAGCAGGTCGTCGGCGCGTCCCTGGCGCAGGCGCGCGAGGACATCAGCGGTCGCCGGGGCGATCAGCAGCACGTCGGCGCGCTGTCCTAGGCTGACGTGGAGCTCGCCCGGCGCAGAGAACATGTCCTCGTGGACCGGAGCGCCGAGACCGGAGAAGGTCGCCGCGCCGACGAAGCGCCTCGCCGCGTTCGTCAGCACGACCTCGACGTCGGCGCCCGCCTTCTTCAAGAGGCGCAGGAGGAGCACGGCCTTGTAAGCTGCGATGCTCCCCGTGACGGCCAGCAGGACGCGACGTCCGGACAGGGCGCCGCGGGAGGGGGCGTTCGTGCCGGAGCCCGTCGACGGGAGGGCTGAGGCGGGATCGAGGGGAGGGCGTGTCATCGGGATCGTCCCGCGCAGAGTGCTCCGTGAGCGGCCCACGGCGGTGTGCCGCCAAGCCCTCCGCGAGTGACCGAAGACCTATCACGGCTCGGCCCCGAAGGGATCCTCGAGCGTGCGTGAGGGAACCGCCTCCTGGCCGAGGCGTGGCGGGGCGCCTCCTGCGTGGTCCTTCGGAGGCCGCGCTCGTGTGGTCGGCGGCGGCCCGCTCGATGCTCCAGGGTAGGGTGCGTCGGCAGGGCGCGTCGGCAGGGCGCGCGTCAGCTCCGGCGCCGGGCGCGGAGTACATACGGGCTGTCCGCATCGAAGAAGCGCCAGGGGCGCTCCCGCCACTCTCCCGCGTAGTCCACGCCGATCCGCGGAGAGGTCGCGATCCGTGGGGCGCGGCTGCCCCGCGCGGGAGCCGCGAGGTAGAGAGGCGCTCGACAGAGGTCGGCTCCGTACAGGGCCCGATCGATCCCGAATGCCTGACACAGCTTGCCAGGCCCGTTGGTGAGCTCGCGGCGTCCTGCGTCCATGCGGCGGCGGCGCGCCATGAGCTCGACTCCTTGGAGGGGTTCCACCGCGCGCAAGAGGACGGCCTGAGGTTCCCCCAGGGCGCCGGTGACGAGGTTGACGTGCCAGTGCATGCCGTACACGAAGAACACGTAGGCGTGGCCCGGCGCGCCGAACATGACCTCCGTGCGCGGGGTGCGCCGCCCGCCGAAGCTGTGGGCGGGGCGATCCTCGGGGCCACGGTACGCCTCCGCCTCCACGATCCTGCCGGACACGATGCCCTCGGGTCCCTCATGGACCAGGACCGCGCCGATACAGCCTCGTGCGACCTCGAGCACGTCGCGGGCGTAGAAGCTCCGCGGGAGCGGGGTGATCGAGCGGCGCACACGCCGGCCGGGCGCTGGGCTCTTGGGAGAACCATCCACGGGGAGACCTCAGCCGGCGAACCCGAGCAGCTGTCCGCCTTGGTACACGATGAGGCTCGCGGCATAGGCGAGGGCCGTCATGTAGGCGAACATGAAGGCGGGCCAGCGCCAGCTCTTGGTCTCCCGACGGACGACCGCCAGGGTGCTCATGCACTGGCAGGCCAAGGCGAAGAAGACCATGAGCGAGAGCCCGACGAGCGGCGTGTAGGTGTGGGAGCCGTCGCCGCGTCGCTCGTCGCGCATCCGTTCCCGGAGGGGCATGGCTTCCTCGCCGACGTCTCCCATGCCGTAGACGAGTGCGAGGGTGGAGATGAACACCTCCCGAGCGGCGAAGGCGCCGATGAGCCCCGTGGCGATCTTCCAGTCGAACCCCAACGGAGCGACCACGGGCTCGAGGGCCCTGCCGAGCTGTCCGCCGTAGCTGCGAGCCAGCTGCGAGTCCCTGTCGCGCGCCTCCAGAGCCTCCGGCGCGGCGACGAGATCGTCCGCTCCAGCCGTCGCCGTCCGGGTCGCGGCGACGGCCTCCGCGTCTTGCGTCGCGTCCTCCACCGCGAAGGCGGCCGCGACCGCGGTCTCCCCCCCGGCGGACACGTCCTCTCGGGGGAAGGTGAGCAGAGCCCACAGCGCGATCGTGCAGACGAGGATCACCGTGCCCGCTTCCCGCAGAAACTGCCCGGCGCGCTCCGTCATCATGCGCAGCGTGCTCGCCAGGCGCGGCAATCGATAAGGGGGCAGCTCGAGGATGAGGGGGACGCGGCGCCCGCGGATGATCGTGCGTCCCAGCACGGCGGTCGCCAGCAGGGCGATCACGACGCTGAACAGGTACATCGCCACCATGAGCAGTCCCTGCAGCGGGATGCCGAACCAGCTCTGGGGAGGGAACAGCGCCGCGATGACGAGGGTGTAGACGGGCAGCCGCGCCGAGCACGCCATCAGCGGGACCACCATCATGGTGAGCAGGCGATCCCTCTGACGCTCCATGGTGCGCGTCGCCAAGATGGCGGGCACCGCGCACGCGAAGCCGCTGAGCATCGGGACGAAGGCGCGGCCGTGCAGGCCCAGGCTGCGCATGATGCGGTCCATCAGGTAGGCGACGCGGGCCATGTATCCTGAGTCTTCCAGCAAGCCGATGAAAAAGAAGAGCAGCAGGATCTGGGGCAGGAACACGACGACGTTGCCGACGCCGCCCAAAATGCCCTCCGTCAGCAGGTCTCGCAGGAGCCCTTCGGGCAACGCCGAGGCAGCGAGGTTCTGCAGGGCCGCGACCCCGTCTTCGATCCACCCGATCGCAGGATCGGACCACGTGAAGAGGGACTGGAAGACCAGCAGCATGATCCCGAGGAACGCCGCGAACCCGTAGACGGGGTGGAGCAGGACGCGATCGACCTTCTCGGAGCCGCGCACGTTCCCAGTTACTTCCGCGTCGGGGGGGCGGAAGAGCTCGTCCTGGTGGCCGTCGAGGTAGGCATAGCGGGCCGTGACGGTCGCGAGATCCGCGTCCAGGCCAGCCGAGAGGACGTCGAGGACCCGGGCGCGGAGTTCGTCGGGGATCCCCTCGAGCTCGTCGTCTTCGTCGAGGCTCGACAGGGCCCACAGGGCCAGGGCTCGGTCCCGCTCGACGCTGCCGCGCCAAGCGGACGGGAGGGCGTCGGCGACCTGGTCGGCGGCGCGGATCAGCTCGGGGGGATACACGACGTGGACCCGGGGCTTGGGGGGCTCGACGCACGCCCGCGCGATGGTGGCGCGGAGCTCGTCGACTCCCTCCCCCGTGCGCCCGTTGGTGAGGACGCAGGGCGCCCCGAGGATCCGCGTGAGGGCCTCCAGATTCGGTGGTGCATGGGCTGCCTCGTCCACCATGTTGAGGGCGAGCACGCAGGGGACCCGCAGCTCGAGGAGCTGCACCACGAGGTACAGGTTGCGGAGGAGCTGACCCGCGTCGATCACCACGACCGTGAGTGCCGGAGCGGGCGCGCCGTCGAGCCCGAGCACCTCGTCGATGGCGATGCGCTCCTCTTGGGAGCGGGCGCTGAGGGAGTAGGTCCCGGGGACGTCCACGAGCTGGCGCCGCTCGGGGCTCCTCCCCGGCGCCGTACTCGGCAGGTGGACGACGCCGGTGCGGCGCTCCACGGTGACGCCCGCGTAGTTCCCGACCCGTGCGCTCTGGCCGGACAATCGATTGAACAAGCTCGTCTTGCCGACGTTCGGGTTCCCGACCAGGGCGATGTGTCGTCCGGGCGCCTGAGCTCGCGGAGGGCTCACCGCGGGGCTCACCGCGGGGCTCACCGCGGAGCCCCCCTCGTGTCCGGCAGCGGCGTGGGGGAGGCTCTCTTCGAGCAGGGAGGGCGTCATGGAATCAGCTCGACGTGCACGGAGGCGGCATCCGCCTTGCGGATCGATAGCAGGCAGCCGCGGGTGAGCAGCTCGATGGGATCGCCCAGCGGCGCGACTCGGAGGACCTGCACCTCCGTCCCTGGCACGAGGCCGAGCTCGAGGAGTCTGCGTCGGAAAGCTCGCCCGCCCTTGTCGACGACGACCGAGACGACACGAGCGGAGCGACCGATGGGGGCTTCGCGGAGGGTCACGCCGGGAACCTACTCTTATTGAAAACGGTTTTCAAAATCCCCGCGCGATCCCCCGTCCGGCCATACCCACCCAGCTCAGCACCACCCAGCTCAGCACCACCCAGCTCAGC
>JAEWOQ010000118.1 GCA_023460875.1 Pseudomonadota bacterium | reverse complement strand
TGCGGAGACCTCGCGCGCGGGGATGGGTCGTCGGTGGCATGCCGAGATTTCGCGCGGGGGGACTTCGCGTCGTATCGCGCGGACTTTGCGCGCGGCGGTGACTTCGCGTCGGTGGATCGCGGTGACTTCGCGCTGAGTGGGCGAGGGGAGCGGCGGGCGGCTGGCACGGCGAGGAGCATGGCCGCGCGCTGGCTCCACACAAGGAGATTCTCTCAGCGGGGACGAAGGCCGCGATCCGCCAGGGACTTCAGGCGGCTCCACAGACCGCTCGCCAGGGCGCCGTCCGCGGCGGCCAGCACCCGCTCGATGACCCCGAGCACGTCGCCTTCCCCCGCCCAGTGTTTGCGGAGGACCTCGGCTCGGGTGGATTTCAGGAGCCCATTCAGCACGTAGGCCGTGAGCGCGATGTCGTCCACGTACCCCACCGGACCGGCGAGCCCCTCGGGGACGAGGTCCAGCGGGGAGACGAAGTAGGCGATGGTCGCAGCGAGCTTCGCCTTCTCCGCCAGGGGGACGGCCGGATCGATGACCAGTCGACACAGGAGATGGAACAGGTCGGGCGCGACCAGCAGCACATCGGCGTACTTGTACCCAGCGCCCTTGCCCTCGAGCCACGCTCGGATCTGCTGGCGCAGGTTCTGATAGAAATCCTGGTGCTTCGTCTCGTCCGCGGCCACGACGGGCAAAGCATACCAGAGGTCAGCGGATGCGCTCACGGCTGCTTGGGCTCCGTCGCCTCGGCGCCGCCGCTGCTCGGCCTCCAGGGGGGCAGGGGTGCTCCGGCTCTACGAGGCAGAGCTTGGGGGGCCGCCTCCCGCGCGGCGCCCGGCTCGGAGCCGAGCGCCGCAGGCCGCGTGCTGGCGGCGGCCGTCAGGAGGCCGTCAAGAGGCGCTCAAGAGGCGCTCAAGAGGCATAGCCGCGCAGGTAAGACAGCTGCGCGGCCGTCCGCTGGATGGCTTCCTCATTCGCCAAGAGCTCGACCGTCGAGTCCCAACGGCCCTCGAGGAAGGCCTTGCGAGGCCCCTCGGGCATGGTGAACGGATAGCTGGTATCGGCCATGCGGATCGTGCGCGTCTCCAAATCGACGGTGAGCTCCGCCTCGGGTTGGCGCTCCACCGCCGACATCAGCTGCTCCATCGTGGCGGCGTCCACGGTCGGACACGGGATGCCCAAGGCCTGGCAGTTCCCGTAGAAAATCTCCGCGAAGGACTCGCCCACGATGATCCGAATCCCCTCGCCCCAGCGGGCGATCGCCTGCGGTGCGTGCTCACGGCTCGAGCCGCAGCCGAAGTTCTGGTTCACCAGGAGCACCTGGGCGCCGCTGAACCTCGTGTCGTCGAAGGAGTGAGTCTTGCCCTGCTCCTTCAGCTGCAGCCGATCGTCTTCGAAGGCGTGCTCGCCGAGGCCGTCGAAGGTGACGGTCTTGAGGAAGCGCGCAGGGATGATGCGATCGGTGTCGATGTCGTTGCCGCGCACCGGGATGGCGCGTCCACGGATCGTGACTCGTTTGGTATCCATTTTCGTTCCTCTCGACTCAGTGAATGCCGAACAGCTCCCGCGCGTCGGTGACCTCGCCCGCGATGGCGGCGGCGGCGACCATCGCGGGGCTCATGAGCAGGGTGCGCCCGGTCGGCGATCCCTGGCGTCCCTTGAAGTTGCGGTTGGAGCTCGAGGCGCACACCTCGCGCCCCTGGAGCTTGTCGGGGTTCATCGCCAGGCACATGGAGCAGCCCGGCTCGCGGAACTCGAAGCCAGCCGCGGTCAGCAGCTCGTCGTAGCCTCGCTCGAGCGCCGCCTGCTTCACCTGGTGAGAGCCTGGGACCACGATGGCCCGCACCCCCTCTTTGACCTTCAGGTTCTTGCCGTCGAGCAACCGGACGACCTCCTCGATATCGCTCAGGCGCCCGTTGGTGCAGGAGCCGATGAAGGCCACGTCCACCTTGGTGCCCGCGATCTTCTGCCCTGGCTCGAGGGACATGTAGCGGTAGGCCTCTTGCACGGTGTCCCGCTCGCTGGGGTCCACCTCTTCGAGGCGCGGGATGCTGCCGCCCACGGAGGTGGACTGTCCGGGCGTGATGCCCCAGGTGACCACCGGCTCGATCTCCTCCGCGGCGATCCGCACGACGTCATCGTACTGGGCGTCGGGATCGCTGCGCAGCGACTGCCAGTCCGCCACCGCGCGCTCCCAAGCGTCGCCCTGGGGGGCATACTCTCGCCCCTTCAGGTACTCATACGTCGTCTCGTCGGGCTGCACGTAGCCGCAGCGCGCGCCGCCCTCGATGCTCATGTTGCAGACGGTCATGCGCTCGTCCATCGACATGGCGTCGAACACGTCGCCCGCGTACTCGTAGGCGAAGCCGACGCCGCCCTTCACGCCGAGCTTCTGGATGATGTAGAGGGTGACGTCCTTGGCGTACACGCCGGGGCGCAGCTTCCCGTTCACCTCGATCCGGCGCACCTTCAGCTTGTCGATGGCGAGGGTCTGCGTCCCCAGCACGTCGCGCACCTGGCTCGTGCCGATGCCGAAGGCGAGGGCTCCGAAGGCGCCGTGCGTCGAGGTGTGGGAGTCGCCGCAGCAGATCGTCATGCCCGGCTGCGTCAGCCCGCGCTCCGGCCCCACCACGTGCACGATGCCCTGCTCCGATTTCTCTGGGGAGAACAAGCGGATGCCGTGCCGCTGCACGTTGTCCTCGAGGGCGACCATCATCTGCTCGGCGAGGCTGTCGCCGTAGGGGCGCAGCTGGGAGGTGGTAGGAATGATGTGATCCACCGTGGCGAAGGTGCGCTCGGGGAACATCACGCGGAGGCCGCGCTCCTCCAACATGGCGAACGCTTGGGGGGAGGTCACCTCGTGGATGAGGTGCAGCCCCATGAACAGCTGGAACTGCCCGGAGGGGAGTTTGCCGACGGTGTGCCTGTCGAAGACCTTTTCGTACAGAGTCTTGCCCATGAGCTGAGCCTTTCCTTGCTTGGATTGTGCGCTGACTGTTCGAATCATTTCTCTGCGCCCACGTCGCCTGGGGTAGCGCCCTGGGCGAGGGGCGTAGGGGCGCCGCTGGGCGCGCTGGTCGCGTTGCGGCGACCTCTGCTTCTCCGCGCCGGAGCCGCGGCGGGGCCGCGGCTCGTGGTGGTGCTCTCCGTGAGCTCCGCCAGGCGCGCCGCGAGAGCGTTGCCGAAGCGAGCGAAGCCGGCGAGCTCGGCGGACTCGAAGGCGAGCCACACCTTCTCGATGGCTTGCTCGCGGCTCTCGCGGAGGGTCTCCATGGTGCGGCGTCCCCGCGGCGTCAAAGCATATTCCCGGTGCCGAGCGTCACCTCGCGCCACGCGCACCGTCACCAACCCCTTGTCCACGAGCTGTCGGATCAGCTTGCTCACGGCGGCGGCGCTGCTGTCTCGCCGCCGCGCGAACATCGTCGGCATGAAGTGCTCGGAGCTGATCTCTTCGAGCACCTCCCATTGAGGATCGGTGATCCCCGCCTCCTCGGCGAGCTGCTGGCGCCGCTGACGGAACAGCTCCGCCAGCCTCCCGAGCACCTCGATCCCCTGGTGCACCAGCTCCAGGCGCCCGGCGGTCGCCTCAGGGCGCGCCGGAGCCTCTCGGGGGGTGACGCTGGGGGATGATGGCACGGCTCAATAGTTAACCTAGGTAAACTAGATCGGCAAGGGGATTCGCGCGCTGGGCGGCTGGTGGTAGCGTCGAGGCGCTCGCCGCGGATCGCGGTGGGGCTCGCGAGGTGTCGCCATGATCAAGTTCGCGGACGAGCAGGTACGGAAGGCGCTCGAGCTGAAGGCACAGCGCGTGGAGCGCGACGACGTGGAGCGTGTCGCCGGGAATCGGGCGGCGGTCCAGGCGCTCATCGCCGAGCTCCCAAAGGAGCTCGGCCGCGCCAGGAAGCAGGCGACGCTCCTCTTCGAGTTCGTCGAGCTCGCCGCCCAGCAGATGCGCGCGGGCGCTCCGGGCGGTGACGCGTACGTTCCCCCCTTCGACGCGGTGCGCGTGGCGGTGGGCGCCTTGCTCTACCTGTCGGCGCCCATCGATCTCGTCCCGGACACGGAGGATGGTGGGTTCTTGGACGACGCCGCCATCCTCGAGCTCGCGGTGCAGAACATCGCCGAAGAGCTCCGGGCGTTCTGTGCACTCCGTGGCCTCGACGCCAGCGATGCGCTGTAGATCCGACCCATGGCCGTCCCTCTCCTCGACCTCGAGGCGCACCATGCGCCGCTCCGCGACGCCATCGACGCAGCCCTGCGCGGCGCGCTCGACGCCAACGCGTTCATCCTCGGTCCGACCGTCGCGCGCTTCGAGGAGCAGATCGCCGCGCACCTCGGTGTGCCCCACGCGGTCGGCGTCTCCTCGGGCACGGACGCGCTCGTCGTGAGCCTGCTCGCCGCCGGGATCGGCGCCGGGCACGAGGTCGTCACGACGCCCTTCACTTTCTTCGCCACGGCGGGGGCCATCCTCCGGGTGGGCGCGCGCCCGGTGTTCGTGGACATCGATCCGGAGACCTACAACATCGACGCGAGCCGGGTCCCAGACGTCACGACAGAACGCACCGGGGCGGTCCTGCCCGTGCACCTGTTCGGGCGCGCCGCGCCCATGACGTCGCTGCTCGCCTGGGGCCATGAGCGGAGGCTCACCGTGATCGAAGACGCGGCGCAGGCGTTGGGGACCCTCGTCCCCGACCCGGAGCACGGCGCCGCGCGCCCCGCCGGCGCGCTCGGGGACTTCGGCTGCTTCAGCTTCTTTCCCTCGAAGAATCTGGGGGCGGCCGGCGATGGGGGCCTCGTGGTGTGCCGCGACGCGCAACGCTGGGAGCGGGTGCGACGGCTCCGGGTCCACGGCGCCTCTCGGCCTCATCACCACGAGGAGGTGGGCGGGAACTTTCGGCTCGACGCGCTCCAGGCGGCCATCTTGGCGGTCAAGCTCCCGCGCTTGGAGTCGTGGTTGGAGCGACGCAGGGCGAACGCAGCCCGGTACCGGCGCCTGTTCTTGGCGTCGGGGTTGGCGAGAGAGGGCGCCGTCTACCCGACGTTTGACCATCCAGTGGTGTTGCCCGACGCGGCGCCGGGCCACTCCTACAACCAGTTCGTCGTGCGCGCGGGCGACCGAGACGGATTGGCGCGGCACCTCGGGGCGCGGGCGATCGGCCACGCGGTGTATTACCCGCGTCCTCTGCACCTGCAGCCCGCCCTCGCGGAGCTGGGCCACGTGGCGGGCGCCTTCCCCGAGGCGGAGCGGGCTGCGGCGGAGGTGCTCGCGTTGCCGATCTATCCGGAGCTGTCCGAGGAGCAGGCCTGCGAAGTCGTCGACGCAGCGGTCTCCTTCTTCGGCAAGCGCTGAACGATTCTTCGAGAAGCGCTGAACGGGGGAGCCGGGGGGCGCGGCCCGAGGCCGGTTCCGTAGCGCGTCGGCGCGCGTGAAAGCGGACGTTTTCCAGGGGAGTCGGCGAGGGCGCCCGCGTGCGCGAGGAGCGCGGCGACGAGGGGAGGGAAAACCGGCGATCGATGAGCGTTCCGGCTCGTTCAGGTGTCGGCGGTGAGGCGAGCCCGTGCTATGAGAGCGGTGCGTTCTTCGCGGTGTCGTGCTGCACGGGCCGCCCAGGGCGAGGACTCGTGCGGGGTCGCGATCCCGAGGCGAGTCGGCCGAGCGACGAACGGCTCCTCTGGCTTTGGCCTCCGCTAGTCTCCGCCACCGCTAGCCTCCGCTAGCCTAAGCCCCCGCTAGCCTAAGCCCCGCCAGGGAGTCCAAGCCAGGACGTGAGCCAGAGCTCCGGGGCACCGCCTCCCATTCCCGGTCGGGAGCGGGGGCATACACAAGCAACCCCGGGTTGAAGTATAAGCCCGTCACCTCACGCACCTCACAAGGAAAGAACAGGATGATCAAGGTCGGTATCAATGGTTTTGGCCGCATTGGCCGTATGGTTTTCAGGGCCGCTGCCCAGCGCGACGATCTCGAGATCGTGGCCATCAACGATCTGCTCGACGTCGACTACCTGGCGTACATGCTCAAGTACGACTCGGTGCACGGCCGCTTCAAGGGCGAGGTCTCGGTCAAGGACGGCAAGCTGGTCGTCAACGGCAAGGAGATCCGCGTGACCGCCGAGACCGACCCCACGAAGCTGAACTGGGGCGGGGTCGGCGCGGACGTGGTGGTCGAGTCGACCGGCATCTTCCTCACCAAGGAGGGCGCCGAGGGGCACCTCAAGGCGGGCGCGAAGAAGGTCGTCATGTCGGCGCCTTCGAAGGACGATACGCGCATGTTCGTGATGGGCGTCAACGACGACACCTACAACGGCGAGGCGATCGTCTCCAACGCTTCGTGTACGACGAACTGCCTGGCTCCGGTCGCCAAGGTGCTCAACGACACCTTCGGGATCAAGCGCGGCCTGATGACGACGGTGCACGCCACCACCGCGACGCAGAAGACCGTCGACGGCCCCTCCAAGAAGGACTGGCGTGGCGGTCGCGGCATCCTCGAGAACATCATCCCGTCCTCGACGGGCGCGGCCAAGGCCGTGGGCAAGGTGATCCCGGAGCTGAACGGGAAGCTCACCGGCATGGCGTTCCGCGTGCCCACCTCCGACGTGTCGGTGGTGGATCTCACGGTGGAGCTCCAGAAGGAAGCCACCTACGACGAGATCTGCCGCGCCATGAAGGCGGCCTCGGAGGGGCCCATGAAGGGTGTCCTCGGCTACACGGAAGACAAGGTCGTCTCCACGGATTTCGTGGGTGAGGCCTGCACCTCCGTGTTCGACGCGGACGCGGGCATCCAGCTCGACAAGACCTTCGTGAAGATCGTCGCCTGGTACGACAACGAGTGGGGTTACTCCTGCAAGGTGCTCGATCTGGTGAAGCGCATCGCCAGCTGAGGGCGTCGCTCCCTCCACTTCGACGAAACGCCCGAGGCCAGCTGGTCTCGGGCGTTCGTGTATGAGACTCCCGGCACGGCCGACGCGACGGCGAACCGCTGTCGAGCCGCGGCGTCGGCACCGTGCCGGAGGAGTAGGCCGCAGGATGAGCTCCGCTGGACGAGCTCAGTAGTGCCAGGGGAACTTGGAGTAGTCGCGGGGGCGCTTCTCGAGGAAGGCGTCTCGCCCTTCCTGGGCCTCGTCGGTGCCATAAGCCAGGCGAGTGGCTTCTCCCGCGAAGAGCTGCTGCCCCACCATGCCGTCGTCGGGCAGGTTGAAGCCGAACTTGAGCATGCGCATGGCGGTGGGGCTCTTGCTGTTGATGATCGCGCCCCACTCCAGCGCGACCTTCTCTAGGTCCGCGTGGGGCACGACCGCGTTGACCATGCCCATCGCCGCCGCTTGCTCCGCGTCGTAGTCGAGGCCGAGGAAGAAGATCTCGCGGGCCTTCTTTTGACCGACCTGGCGCGCGAGGAGAGCCGAGCCGTAGCCGCTGTCGAAGCTGGCGACGTCTGGATCCGTCTGCTTGAACATCGCGTATTCGCGGCTGGCGAGGGTCAGATCACACACCACGTGCAGGCTGTGTCCGCCGCCCGCGGCCCAGCCCGGGACCACGGCGATCACCACCTTGGGCATGAAGCGGATCAGGCGCTGCACCTCGAGGACGTGGAGCCGCCCCAGACGGGCTGGATCGACCCCGGCGTCGCCCTCGTACTTGTAACCGTCCTTGCCACGGATGCGCTGGTCGCCGCCCGAGCAGAAGGCCCAGCCGCCGTCCCTTGGAGAGGGGCCGTTGCCCGTCAGCAGCACGCAGCCGACGTCGCTCCAGCAACGGGCGTGGTCGAGGGCAGCGTAGAGCTCGTCGACTGTCCGGGGACGGAAGGCGTTGCGCACCTCGGGCCGGTGGAACGCGATGCGGACGGTGCCGTGGGCGTGCGCGCGATGATAGGTGATGTCCTCGAAGGAGAAGCCCTCCACCGGGGTCCAGGCGTTGGCGTCGAAGATGTCGGAGACCATGGGCCCGGCATTATGCACGAACTCACGGCCAGCTCGACCTGCGCGCGGCCGGGCAGTGGCTGGAGGAGCTCGAGTCCTCCTCCGTTCACGACGAGCGGCTCCGTCGTGACGAGCCGCTCGTCGCTCGTCGAGGAGGTCAGAGCTTCCCGAGGACGATCAGGAGCGTGCGACGCAGAGGTTCGGCTGCGCCCCACAGGAGCTGATCACCGACGGTGTAGATCGAGAGGTACTCCGGGCCGAGGCGGAGCTTGCGGACTCGCCCCACGGCAATGCGCAGGGTGCCGGACACGGCCGCTGGCGAGAGGCGCGCGAGGGTGGCGGTCTTGTCGTTCTCTACGAAGTCCACCCACTCGTTGCCCGAGCGAAGCGCGTCCTCGAGCTCGGCGAGGGGCACGTCCTTCGTGAGCTTCAGGGTGAGGGCTTGGCTGTGGGAGCGCATGGCGCCGATGCGCACGCACACTCCATCGACGGGGACCTCCGGGTTCAGGCCGAGGATTTTGTTCGTCTCGACCTGCCCCTTCCACTCTTCGCGGGTCTGGCCGTCGTCGACGGCCCTGTCGATCCACGGGATGAGGCTGCCCGCGAGGGGCGCTCCAAACTCGCTCTGCGGGAAGGTCTCTCCCCGCATCAGCTCGGTCACCTGTCGATCGAGCTCGAGGATACCGGAGTTCGCTTCGGCGGCCGCTGGCGCGGCGCCGAGCACGGCCATCTGCCGGACGAGCTCACGCATGTTGCGAGCGCCGGCTCCGGAGGCGGCCTGGTAGGTGGCCGCGTTGATCCACTCGACCCAGCCGCGCTCGAACAGCGGGGCGATGGCCATGAGCATCAGGCTCACGGTGCAGTTGCCGCCGATGAAATCACGCTGACCGGCGGCGATCGCCTCGTCGATGCGCCGGCGATTGACGGGATCCAGCACGATCACCGAGTCGTCGGCCATGCGCAGGGTGGAGGCGGCGTCGATCCAGTAGCCCTTCCAGCCGAGCCCGCGGAGATCTCCGTGCACGGAGGTCGTGTAGTCGCCGCCCTGGCAGCTGATGATCGCGTCCATCTCCGCGAGCGCCTTGGTATCGGTGGCGTCTCGCAGAGGCTTTTTGCCCTTGCCCACGTCCGGGCCGAGCTCTCCAGCCTGCGAGGTGGAGAAGAACACGGGCTCGAAGTGCTCGAAGTCGCCTTCTGCGCGCATGCGCTCCAAGAGAACGGAGCCGACCATGCCACGCCATCCCACGATACCTACGGTGGTCACTGTGATTACCTCTGTGGTGATTGCCCGCCGCGCGGGCGCGGCAGAAGTGAACCAAAGGGATGGCCGGCGCGCAAATCCGCGCTGCAGCACGCCTCTGCGCCGCGGCCGTCAGGCGCCGGAGGTCGCGGCGCGTCGCAGCGCCGCTCAGGCTCCAGAAATCGATGGAGGCGCTGGCCATCCGGTGGTCCGCGCCATCCGGTGGTCCGCGCCTCTCAGGCAGCCCTCGAAGAAGGGCCCCCGGCTCGACGGAGCGACGGCGCCCCCCCCCGGGGGGCCGTCACGGGCACGAGCTCACTTGATGAAGAGCATCTCCTGGTAGGTGGGCAGCGGCCACAGGTCGTCCGCGATCACCGTCTCGAGCTGGTCTGCCGCGTCGCGAACCGCGTTCAGCGCAGGGATCACGGTGTCACGGCAGTAGAGAGCCCCTGCCATCCCCTCCTCGTGCTCCGCCTCCACGGCAGCGTCGAGCTTGGTGAGACCCGCCTGGAGGGCGCCGACGAGCTCGGTGAGCTCGGTGAGCAAGGCCAGATCGGGGTTGAGCCCAGCTGCCTTCACGTTGACCGCCGTCGCGCCGAGCTCGCTCTGGTAACGCAGCGCGGCAGGCAAGATGCTGGTCTTCGCCATGCGCAGGGCGATCCGCGCCTCGAGCAGGATCGACTTGATGTACTGCTCGACGTAGGTCTCGTAGCGGCTGGCCAGCTCCCGGGGAGACAGCACCTTGTACTTGTCGAACAGGACCCTGGTCTCCTCCGCGTCGAGCGCCGTGAGGGCCTCGGGCGTGGTCCGGAGGTTCGGCAGGCCGCGCTTCTCGGCTTCGGCGTGCCACTCGGCGGAGTAACCGTTCCCGTTGAAGATCACTCGACCGTGCTTGTCCAGGATGCCCTTGAGGAGGACCTGGACGGCGTCCTTCAGCTCCGTGCCGCTCGCGAGGGACCTCTCGAGCTCCGTGGCGCAGAAGTCGAGAGACTCGGCGAAGATCGTGTTTAGGGCGACGAGAGGGCCGGAGATCGACTGGTTGCCGCCGACCGCGCGGAACTCGAAGCGGTTGCCCGTGAACGCAAAGGGGCTGGTGCGGTTCCGGTCACCGGCGTCCTTCGGCAGCTTGGGCAGCGTGTCCACGCCGATCTCGAGGGTGCCCTTGGCCTTGGACGACTTGGCGCCGCCCGCCTTGATCTGCTCGAACACGTCCGTCAGCTGATCGCCGAGGAAGATCGAGATGATGGCGGGGGGAGCCTCGTTCGCGCCGAGGCGGTGATCGTTGCCCGCGGAAGCGATGGTGGCGCGCAGCACGGCGCCGTGCTTGTCCACGCCCCGGATCACCGCCGCGCAGAACACGAGGAACTGCATGTTCTCGTGGGGGGTGTCACCGGGGTCGAGCAGGTTGCCCTGGGTCGAGTTGCCGAAGGAGTAGTTCACGTGCTTCCCGGACCCATTGAGCCCCTTGAAGGGCTTCTCGTGGGTGGAGCACGCCAGGCCATACTTCGTGGCGACGCGCTTCAAGGTCGCCATGACGAGCTGCTGATGATCGCTCGCGACGTTGGCCGCTTCGTACACCGGCGCGCACTCGAACTGTCCGGGCGCGACCTCGTTGTGGCGGGTCTTGACGGGGATGCCCAGCTTGAAGAGCTCTCGCTCGACATCCATCATGTAGGCGAGGACGCGCTCGGGGATCACGCCGAAGTAGTGATCGTCGAACTCCTGGCCCTTGGCGGACGGAGCACCGAACAAGGTGCGGCCCGTGAGCATCAGGTCGGGCCGCTGGGTGTAGAACTTCGTGTCGACCAGGAAGTACTCCTGCTCGGGTCCTGCGAAGGCGCTGACCGAGGCGATGTCGTCGTGGCCGAACAGGCCGAGGACGCGCTGCACCTGCTTGTTCAGGGCCTGAGTGGAGCGCAGCACCGGCGTCTTCTTGTCGAGCGCCTCCCCGGTCCAGGACACGAACACCGTCGGGATGCACAGGGTGACCCCGTTCGGGTTCTCGATGAGGTAAGCGGGGCTGGTCACGTCCCAGGCCGTGTAGCCACGCGCCTCGTGGGTGCCACGAATGCCCCCGTTCGGGAAGCTCGACGCGTCGGGCTCTCCCTGGATGAGGGTCTTGCCCGCGAACTCCGCCAAAGCGCGCCCATCCGTCCCCGGCGACAGAAAGCTGTCGTGCTTCTCCGCCGTCCAGCCCGTGAGCGGATAGAAGACGTGAGCGTAGTGCGTGGCGCCCTTCGCGAGCGCCCAGTCCTTCATGGCCGCCGCGACCGTGTCAGCGACCTCGGGGTCGAGGGTCGAGCCCGTCTCGATGGTCTTGAGCAAGGACTTGTAGACCGGCTTGGGCAGGTGCTCCTGCATCGCCTTGTGGCCGAAGACGTTCTGTCCGAACAGCTCACCCGTGGGCACCTTGTAATCGAGGGGAGCGACGGTGGACTGGTAGCTCGCGATAGCCGCAATGGCCTGTGCTCGGCTGTTGCTCATGGTCGTGACTTGCCTGTCTGGAAGGGGATAGGGGGAAACTGCAGCCCAGGGCCGGGCTGGGGATGGACCTAGCTCGATGCGGAGCCCGACCGGGTCGGGGCGCCCGCCGTTCCTGAACACGGAGAGCTATAACCTGCCCTGCTTTTCGGAAATGTTTCGTGGACCCGGCGAAGCACGAAAGTTGGAAACCCGTGCCCCAGCGGCCCGTCGTGGGGGGCGCGAGGGGCTCAGCTTAGCACCGCGAGGATAGGGGGGAGCGGGCCGCGCCCGGGGAAAAGCGCAAGCTGCTCCGCCGACCCGATCAGCCGACGGAGCCGTCCGTCGCCTCAGGTTTCCGTCGCCTCAGGTTTCCGTCGCCGTGCTACCGGCGTGATCAGCGCGTGGTCGGCAGGCGGACTCGCGCGTCGTGGATGCTCTGGAAGAAGTCGTTGCCCTTGTCGTCGACGACGATAAAGGCCGGGAAGTCCACGACTTCGATGCGCCAGACCGCTTCCATGCCGAACTCGGGGTACTCGAGGACCTCGACCTTCTTGATGCAGTCCTGCGCCAAGCGCGCGGCGGGGCCGCCGATCGAGCCTAGATAGAAGCCACCGTAGCGGGCGCAGGCTTCCGTGACGGCGCGGGAGCGATTGCCCTTGGCCAGCATGACGAGGCTGCCGCCCGCCTCCTGGAACTGGGCCACATAGGAGTCCATGCGGCCCGCCGTCGTCGGACCGAAGGAGCCCGACGCGTACCCTTCGGGAGTCTTGGCCGGCCCCGCGTAGTACACCGGGTGGTTCTTGAGATAATCGGGGAGCGGCTCCCCCGCGTCGAGCCGCTCCTTCAGCTTGGCGTGGGCGATGTCCCTGGCCACGACGAGAGAGCCCGTGAGCGAGAGCCGCGTGCGGATGGGATACTGGGCGAGCTGCGCCCGGATGTCCGACATCGGCCGGTTCAGATCCACGCGGACGACCTCCTCACGAAGCTGTGCATCGGTGGTGTCCGGCAGGTACTTGGCGGGGTCGGTCTCGAGCTGCTCGAGGAAGATCCCCTGAGCCGTGATCTTGCCGAGCGCCTGGCGATCCGCCGAGCATGACACGGCGATGCCGACGGGGAGCGACGCGCCATGCCGGGGGAGGCGAATCACGCGCACGTCGTGGCAGAAATACTTGCCACCAAACTGAGCGCCGATGCCGATCTTCCTCGAGAGCGCCAGCACCTCCCCTTCGAGCTCGACGTCGCGGAGGCCATGACCCGCGAGGCTCCCCTGGGTCGGCAGCCCGTCGAGGTAGCGCGCCGAGGCCAGCTTGGCGACCTTCAGGTTGTGCTCGGCGCTCGTCCCGCCGATGACGATGGCCAAGTGATAAGGGGGACACGCGGCCGTGCCGAGGGCCGCCATCTTGTCCTCGATGAACCGCAGGAGCCGCTCCCGGTTCAGGAGCGCCTTCGTCTCCTGGTAGAGGAACGACTTGTTCGCGGAGCCTCCCCCCTTGGCCATGAACAGGAACTTGTACTCGCCGCCCTCGGTGGCCTGGAGCTCGATCTGCGCCGGGAGGTTGGTGCCGGTGTTCTTCTCCGTGAAGGTGTCGAGGGGCGCCATCTGCGAGTAGCGCAGGTTCGCCGTCGTGTAGGTGTCGAAGATGCCGCGGGCCAGCGCCTCTTCGTCGTCGTACCCGGTGAAGACGAGCTGCCCCTTCTTCCCGAGCACGATCGCGGTGCCCGTGTCCTGACAGCTGGGCAGGACGCGCCCCGACGCCACGCAGGCGTTCTGGAGGAGCTCCAGCGCGACGAAGCGGTCGTTCTCCGAGGCCTCCGGGTCGCCCAGGATGCTGCGGAGCTGCGCGAGGTGCCCAGGGCGCAGGAGGAACGCGATGTCCGTGAACGCCTCTCGAGCGAGCAGCGTCAGGGCTTCCGGGGCGACCCTCAGGAAGGTGTGCCCGGCGGCGTCGAAGGTCGAGACGTGATCGCTCGTGAGCAGGCGGTACGGGGTCGTGTCCTCACCGAGGGGGAGCAGGGGCGCATAGCGAAAGTCGGCCATCGGGGCGTTCTTACCGCACTTCTTGCCTCGTCGCCGCAAGGGACGTGGGATCACGGACGCGGAGGCGCGCGACCGCGTCGCGGCCCGAGGTCGACGGAGCCTCCGCGCGTCCCTGCGTGAGCTCAGAACAGGATGTTGGCGCCCACCGAGCTGTAGGGATAACCGAGGCGGACCGTCAGGCCCACCCGATCCCCGAACTGGAAACGGGCGCCGCCGGCGAAGACGGGGACGAAGGGATGAAAGCTGTCCCCGTGGTCCCAGTTCGCGTAGCGCATCGCGGCGCCGGGCTCACCGAAGACGCTGATGATCTCGGTGAGGTAGAAGTTCCACTGCAAGACCACGGGGACCCAGAGCGTCGTCCCGCCGCAGCGGTCGCGCCCCCAGTCGTCCCAGCAACGATCACCGAGGCGGCGCGAGCGGTTCCCCTGGGTCCACCACGCGACGTCCAGGCCAAAGCCGATCGCCATGTTGTTGTTGATCGTGGAGATCGGGCCGTTGTGAAAGAGCGGGATGTTGGCGCGAACCCCGATCCCGGGGCCATGCCCTGGCCAAGCCCAGGACCAGATGCCGTGGGGCTCCAGCTCGAAGTCGTACTGCGCGTGCTGGCCGGGGCGCTTGATGACGTTCGCCGCGTCCGCGTCCGGCGTGTACGCGAAGGAGGCGAACGCTGCGGCGAACGCCACGAGGGCGGAGATCAGGGACCTGCGGATAATGTGTGCCATGGGTGTCGCCTGTCGGTGGGCTGGGGCCCTCCCGGCCTCAGCGTCTGCAGACGTCTTATCAAGCGCACGGATCGACTGTCACCTGGAAAACCAAGGCGCTTCCTCGCCCACCCCGCGGCGTGTCGTCCCTCGGCGCGTGGCACGGTCTTCCGCACGCGCAGCTCTTCGGTCGATGTGCCCATGCGCCCGTCGAGCAGGTGACTATGTGTTCATGAGGCGACATTTTAGGCTGGATGCGCAGTGCGCGCCGCTGTGAAGCTCACTCCACATGGAATCGAATGGAGGGGCTGCGAGCCGAGCCCGCCTCCACGTGGAGGCGGTGAGCGCCTGGTTCGAGCTGCCAGGGGAGCAGGTGGTCGGAGGTCGCAGGCGCCAGAGGGACTCCATCGAGGACGAACACGGGACGAGCGCCCGCGGGGACGCCGCGGGCACGAAGCAAGATGCGCTGCTGGGTCAGGGACAGTGAGGGATCGAGGGCGAACCGCGCTCCGTCGGGCGGATAGGCCACGCCGAGCGACGATGCTCCTGCCGTCGCGGTGAGGCCGCCAGGGCAGCGGGGATCCTCCAAGAGGGGCGGTAAGGGGCGCTGCGCCGCCCGGGCCCAGGCTAGGTACGGCTCTGGGTAAACCTCGAACACTCTCTCGACGGCGTCTGCGCAGCGTCGAGTGGCGCGAAGCCCGGAGCTCCGGGCGACGGAGACGCGCCGGTGGAAGGTGCAGCGGTCCTGGGGGAGCTGGTCCGGGAGGAAGTGCTCGTTCGTGCGGTGGGGGCAGTCTGCCGTGGGGAGCGCGCCGCTCAGAGGACACACCTCGGCAGAGACGAACTCCTCTGACCTCTGGTGCGGGGCAGGTTCACGATCTCCCATCGCCGCCAGCATGACCTCGCGGAAGAGAGGTCCGGCTCCCGTGACACCGCTCGAGTTTCGCATGGGGCGCCCGTCGAAGTTGCCGACCCACACGGCCACGGTGACCTCGCGGGTGAAGCCGATCGTCCAGTTGTCGCGGAACCCCTTGGATGTGCCCGTCTTCACCGCTGCAGGGAAGGGGAGATCCAGCACGGTGTACCTCCCGAAGCCCGCTTGACGGGCGTGGGGATCGGCGAGCATGTCGGTCAGGAGGTGGGCGATGGGCGCGGGAACCGCCCGCCTCTCCGCTGCGCTGGCGTCGCCTGGCGGCGCCCACGGCAAAGGGTTCCCTGCGACGTCGAGGGCGGCGCGCACGAACCGCAGCGGCCGGTGGACGCCGTCGCGAGCCAGGGTCGCGTAGGCGCTGGCGAGCTCAGCGAGGGTGACCTCACCGTCTCCGAGGGCGATGGCGGCGCCGTAGTGCGACGCGTCGCGATCGAGGGAGTCGAAGCCGAAGCGGTGCAGCATCGCGAGCACGCGCGCGGGGCCCACCCGCTGGGCGGTGTAGACGGCGGGCACGTTCAGAGAGCTCGCCAGGGCCTTACGCAGGCGCACGGGGCCGCGAAACCGACCATCGTAGTTGCGGGGCGCGTATTCTCCCTGGGGCGTCGGCAAGCGCAGCTCGACGTCCGGTAAGAGCGTGGCCGCGGTGAACCCCAGCGACTCGATGGCCGCCGCGTAGACGAATGGCTTGAGGGTCGAGCCAGGTTGGCGCAGGGCGCGCGTGCCGTCGTTCTGCCCGAGCCCCTGCTCTGACCAGAAGTCTGGCGAACCGACGTAGGCGAGGACCTCACCGGTCTCGTTGTCGACCACGAGCACAGCCGCGTTGGACGCGTCGTGGGCGAACAGCTCGCTGATCGCGCCTCGGGTGAGCCCTTCCACCACGGCCTGGAGCCTTCCGTCGATGGTGGTGTGCACCTCGCGGACTCGCTCCCGGATCTCCTGGGGGAGGGAACGCCCGCCGCCCACGCTGCGCACCAGGTGCTCGGCTCCGCCGAGGCGACGGGCGCTTTGCAGGACGACGGGTTGCTCTTTGGCGCGAGTGACGTCCTCCAGAGGAGCGAGCTTCGCCTGCGCCATGCGATCGAGCACGCGATCTCTCCGCTGCTGGGCGCGCTCCGTCCCGCGGCGGGGATCGTAGAACGAGGGGCCCCGGGGCAACCCTGCGAGCAGCGCCGCCTCGGCGAGATCCAGAAGTTCGGCGGGCTTGTCGAACAAGAAGCGGCTCGCCGCCTCGAGGCCCCGCACACCCGGCGCGTACTCGATCCGGCTCAGGTACTCCGTCAGGATGGTGTCCTTGTCGAGATCCCGCTCCAAACGCAGCGCGATCACGATCTCGCGCAGCTTGCCGCCCAGGGTGCGGGGGCGCGGCACGAGGTTCCTGGCGAGCTGCTGGGTGATCGTGCTCGCGCCCGACACGATCTTTCGGTGGCGAACGGCTTGAAGGCTCGCCCGCAACATGGCAAGCGGATCCACCCCCGGGTGCCGATGGAAGCGCAGGTCTTCCGCCGCCAGCACGGCGTGGATCACGTGGGGCGGCAGCTGCTCCAAGGAGACCCCTGCGGAGCGGCGCCCCTGCTCGGGCCTGTACTCGTCGATGAGCGCCCCCGCGCGATCGAGGATCCGCACGCTGTTGCGTACCGGCGCCCCCGAGAGCGCGCCGGGTAACGGCTCTCGCGCGACCGCGAGGAGCAGGCCCAGGAGCAAGAGCGCGGCGCCGCCCAACGTGAGCAGCGCCGCTCGGGAGAGCCTCATCGGACCTCGAAGGAGCTGGCCCCGGTACGGCCGAACACCTCGGGGTTGTACATCTCCTCGGCCTGCGTCGGCGGCACCACGAAGCGCCCCGGCGTGGTGGCCCGCGCCAGGTACCGGTAGTGGTAGATGCCCGCGGGCAGGTGGTCGACGAAGAACAAGACCCGATCGTCTCTGAGCTCGCGCCGGTAGTGGCTCGGGCTCAGGGTCTGTCGAGCGGACAATCCCTGCTGCGGCGGCGCGCGGTCCGTCGATGAGCCTCCGATGTCCGCCCAGCCCGCGGTGGTGGAGAGGCGCGCGTCCACCGCCTCCAACCCCGCGGGCAGCGGGTCGTTCAAGACGACGTACTCGCGATCCGTGGGCGCCACGAGCAGCAGATCCGCGAGGACCAGTCGACCTGCGGTGACGCTGTCCACCCCGTGGCTCGGGATCACCTCGAGGGCCTGAGCGAGCTCCGCGGGCGTGACCTCGCGGAGGGTCTTCTGGACGAAGAAGCCCCGCTCGAGGCTCTCTGTGGGCAGCGTGGTGCGGGCGTAGCGGAGCCGCGCTTCGTAGAAGAGCGTCCCGGCGCCCTCCTTCTCGAAGACCAGGTGGCCGCTGGTGAGGCGCGCCGTCGGGATCAGGCTCTGGCGAGCCGTACCTCGGCGTGCCTCGCTGTCCTTCTTCGGGCTCCCCGCGCGGAAGTCGAACTCGGCCACCTCCTCTCGATCGAACCAGAGGCGAGCCACGAAGTCCGGCTTCACTGCCTCCTGGGCCGTGCGATAGTCGTCCAGGGCGAGCAGGGCGAACGCCGTCTCTTGAGTGGAGCGCCAGGTGCCCCCCTTGCGGCTGGCGAGCAGACCCCGCGCGAGGCGTGCTCCGAGGGGATGATCCTTCCGTGCCGCCAGGAGGCCGCGCAGGACGAGGGCGGTAGAGCGCGTCGGCGAGTCCATGAGCGCGGCGTAGCGTCCGCCCGAGTCGTCACCGACGAAGGCTCGGTCCGCCTCCAGGTGCACCGTCGCCTCGAGCTCCCGCGCGAGCTCCGCCACCCGGGCCGAGGGCTGCTTCGAGATGGCCATGGCGTGCAGCAGCAGCGCCTTGGAGAACACCGGGAGATCGCGGCGCTCATCGAACAGCCGGCTCATGTAGCCGGGGTCCGGAGCGCCCAGCTCCGCTAGCACATCGAGCAGGAACGGCGCAGAGGCGCGGCTGATTTCGTCCTTCCCCACCTCGAGCTGACGCCGCAGGTACTGCTTCGCGCGCGCCATCGCTGGAGCGGGCACCGGCGCTCCCCGGCGCGCGGCCTCGTGGAGCGTCCAGACGGCATAGGCGGACACCCAGGGTGAGGAGCCGTAGGACTCGGGCCACATGACGAACCCGCCATCGTGCCCTTGGCGTGACAAGATCTCGGCGACGGTCTTCGCGACCACCGCGTCGAGGTGCGCCGGGAGCTCCGTGTCGAAGGCCTTCGCCAGCGTGCGCAGCGGGAGCAACGGCAGGAGCTTGCTGGAGAGCTGCTCCGTGCACCCGTAGGGGTACTCGATGAGCTGCCGGAAGCCCGCGTCGATGCCGACGAGCGCCGTCGAGGCGGCCTTGATCTCCAGCGCGCCCACGTCCTTGCGCACGGTCGAGAGGTCGCCGAGGGCCTCTGCCGCGGCGGTGTCCGTTTGGCCGTAGAGGGCGACGGCCTCCAGCGTCGCTGGTGAGAGTACGCGGCGCTCCAGCTCGACCGCGTCCTGCTCCCCGCCGCCAACGACCCGGAAGGTCAGGCGCGCGTCGCCGACCTCACGGGCAGCGATGGGGAACCGCACCTCCACTTGGCCGTCTCGCGGCAACTCCACGCTCGCATGGGGTTCGCCGAGGAGCTCGACGCCGCTGGCATCCAGCTGCACCTGCACGCGCGCGGGGCCGAAATTCTTGGCGCTCACGACCACCCCGGCCTCCGCCAGATCCCCCGCGCGCAGCACGCGGGGCAGCGCCGGCCGCGCCATGAGGCGCTTGCTCGTGACGACTCGTTCTTCCCCGTAGCCATAGCGATCGTCGCGCGTGGTCACGACCGCCATCAGGCGGTACGTGGTCAGGCTCTCGGGCAAAGCGAAGGACACCCGCGCGCGTCCGTTGGCGTCGGTGACCAGCGTCGGGTTGAAGTAGACGCTCTGACGGAAATCGCGGCGCGCTCCCACGCCCGCGCTGACGCCGCCGCCGCCCCCCTCGGCGCCCTTGTTCGGGCCGAGGCCCAACAGGCCAGTCACGTCGGTGAGCACGCGCCCGAGCGAGGCGCGGGCCTCGAGCGTCGCGGTGCGCAGGGGCCGTGGCGCAGTGAACACGGGCAGAGGGTCGGGCGTCCTGTAGCCGATGAGGCTGAGCACCCCCTCGTCCACGGCGTAGAGCGTGACCTCGCCGTTTACGGGCGCGCCTGCCCCGTCCGTGACGTGCACCCCGACCTCGATCTGCTGTCCGGGCTTCGCCTCCCGGACGCTGGGGGACACGCTGATGCGCAGGCGCCGCGCCTCCGGATCGATGGGCAGCTCCGCGTGACCGATCCTGTAGGTCGGCGCGCCGAGATCGACCTTCCCCGCTTCGGGAGCGGGAGCAGTGCGGGGCCGGAGCAGATGCACGGAGACGTAGGCGTTCGGCCGGAAGCGCCCCTCGATCGGGACCTCCACCGTCGGCGTGGCCCCCTTCAGGATGACCCGCCGTTGCTCGAAGATGCCGTTCCCTTCGACCGTGACCAGCGCCTGCGCCTCGGGGAAGGGGGACTTCACGAGGATGCGCGCCGTGTCGCCCACTCCGTACTGCTTCTTGTCGGGGACGAGCTCGAGCTGCGCGGTGTCGTCGTCCGCCCAGTGGCTCTGGCCGGCGCCGAGCACGTAGGCGTCGATGGCGGCGCGCGCCGTCCGCCCCTGGCCGTCGCGGGCGGTGCCCAGCACGATGTAGTAGCCGGGCTCGGTCGCCTCGAGCCCGCAGCTCTGTGGACTCGGCGCGCTCCGGAGGGTGCACCGCGACACAACGTCGTCCACCACGCGCATCTCCGAGCGGACGCTCCCGCCCTCGGTGATCCGGGCGAGCGTCCATTGCCGACGGACGAGCTCGAGGCGCACGCTGGCCCCCGCCCGTCGCTCCCCCGCGGGCGACGTGACGATCACCTGGGGCTCGAGCTTCGCGGGCCCCCGAACGAAGTAGTCCTGGGGCTCCGCCAGCGCCACGTACAGATCCGCGGGGTGGACGATGGCGCTCGAGCTGCTGGCGACCGTCTGGCGTGAGACGTCCGTGACCTCCGCGTCGAAGGTCACCAGCTCGGGTCCGCGCTGGCCAGGGAGATCGAGTGGGAGCTCCTGGATGAAGCGACCCTTCTCGTCGAGCGTGCCTTCTCCTTGGATGAGCGTCCCGACGCTCGGTGAGCTCTCGGGGTGCGCGGCGTCGTAGACGGTGGCGTCGGTGGTGAACCCTTCAGTGCCAGGGACGCGCCAGAACGTCTCATGGCGGTGCGCCCAGTAGGTGACGGGCGCGTTCGCCATGGGGGCGCCGTAGAGGTAGTCACCCTGGACCTCGAAGCGCCCTCGCGCCCCGTGGACGTAGCTGGGGCGCGCGCTCGACACGGTGGCCTGGAGCTCGGTGGGGCGATACTCCGCCACCTCGAAGCTCGTGGCGACGTAGCCCCGCTCGACCCCTTTGAGCTCGAAGCGCCAAGGGCCGAGCGCGGCCGTCGGCGGCACGCGGAGATCCCGCGCGAATGTGCCGAAGGTGTTCGTCTCGAGCTCCCATTCCCCGGCGATCTCTCCGTCGGGTGCGCGCATGAGGAGAGTGAAGCGTTTGCCGGTGAGCACCTCGTTGCCGGTCTCGGCTTCGCGGCGCAGGATGCCCTTGAGCCGCACCTCGTCCCCAGGGCGGTAGATGCCGCGCTCCGTGAACAGGAGCCCGCGGGTGCGCGGCTTTCCGAACACGTCCGTCGGCGCGTTCATCCGCCAGGGCGCCAGGTAGTCGCTGACCCGTCGATGGGACCAATCGTCCCCCAAGCGGGCGGTGATCAAGGTGCGGGAGCCGTCCTTCTCTGGCGCGGGACCAAGGGCCTCCGGGGCCAGGGTCGCGAAGCCTCGCGCGTCGGTGAGCACCGCGGGCGAGGGGGACGCGTCGTTGCGGAGCACGCGGACCTCGGCGCCGGCCACGGGCTCGGCGGTGGAGAGCTTGGTGACCCAGACCAGGGAGCCCTGCCGACTCAGCTTCGCCGTGATGGCCAGATCGGTGACCTGGACCAGCTCCGTGGTGTGCTCCGGGGACTTCCCCGTCTGCCTGCGCGTGGCGATGGCCACGGTGCCGCGGCCGCCCTGTGCGGCGAGCACCACCTGGGGATCGATCGACTCCGTGGCGACGCGGTTGCGGTGCTGACGCGTGTCCACCTGGCGGACGCGCGCTCCGGGTTGGGCTCGTAGAAAGTCGAAGCCGCGCTCCCCGGGAGTCGCCGCGTAGTAGGCGGCGACCTGCTCGGGGGACAGGGGCAGCGTCAGCAGGGAGTAGCCGGGGACGTTGATGGACGCGACGGGGATGGCCGCCCGCGCGCCGGGCTCGAAGGAGTCGCCCTCCAGTCCGACGGCGAGGTTCGGCCAGTGGTCGTCGATCGTGAGGCGATGGGTGAACGTCGTCGCGAGCCGCTGCCCGTAGATGTCCTGGAGCCCCGCGCCCACGCGCAGCGTGTACGTCTGCCCCGGAGTGAAGGGGCCGTGGAGGTAGAGGTACGAGACGGGCTCGTCGTCCTCGCGCCAGCTCTCCCAGGTGAGGGGGATCGCGGGCTCGATGACCACGGCCCTCTTCGCGTCGCGCAGGAGCACCTCGTTGGAGAGATCCAGGGACACGGAGCCGCGGGGAGAGCACGCCCTGGCCGACGGCCCCTTCGGGCAGTTCACGTGTTGGACCT
>JAEWOQ010000117.1 GCA_023460875.1 Pseudomonadota bacterium | reverse complement strand
TGACGAGCGGTCCTGGCGAGAGCCAGGGAGGCGTCAGCGGTCGCGCGAGCAGAGGACATCATGCACGCCACGATCACGGCTCTGACACGGCTCTCCCCCATCACGTTGACGTTTCTCCTGGCCCCGCTCGGAGCGTGCTCGGATCACACCGGGCCCTCCACAGGGTCCGAGCCGAGCTCCGACGCAGGTGGCTCTGGGGGAAACATGACCGGCGCGGGCGGCAGCACCGGCGGCGCGGCGAGCGGTGGCGGCAGCGCAGGAGCGAACGCGGGCGGCGACACGGGCGGGACGGGCGGCGCGGACGTCGAGGAGCCGACGTACCCGCTGGTGGAGGCTCGGAACCCCAACATGTGGGCGGACGTGCCGGACATGGCCATCGTGCGGGTCGGCGAGACCTATTACATGAGCAGCACGACCATGCACATGAACCCGGGCGTGCCGATCATGCGGTCCAAGGACTTGGTCAACTGGGAGGTCGTCAGCTACGCGCATCAGGCGCTCGACGCGAACCACCCGAGGCTCAACATGAGCAGTGGCCAGAGCGCGTACGGGCAGGGATCCTGGGCCAGCAGCATCCGCTATCACGAAGACACCTACTACGTCAGCACCTTCTCGAACACGACAGGCAAGACCTACGTCTACAGGACGAAGGACATCGAGAACGGTTCTTGGCAAACCGACGTCATCGACGCTCACCTGCACGACAGCTCGTTGTTCTTCGACGATGGCGGCGCCTACTTCATCTACGGCGTCGATGACATCCGCATCATCGAGCTGAACGCGGATGCGACTGCGGTCAAGCCTGGGGGGCTCAACCAGATCATCATCCCCAAATCGTCGGCCATCGCCGGTTCGCAGTTCTACGTGTCCGCGGAGGGCGCGCAGGTCCAGAAGATCAACGGCTGGTACTACGTGAACCTCATCAGCTGGCCCGCGGGGAGCGGGCGCACGCAGCTCATCTATCGCTCCCGCAACCTCACCGGGCCCTACGAGGGCCGCGTGGTGCTCAGCGACAACACCGCGCAGGGCTCGCTGATCGATACGCCGAGCGGTGCGTGGTACGCCTATCTCTTCAGAGACAGCGGCGCGGTGGGGCGCATCCCGTACCTGGTCCCGATGACCTGGGAAGACGATTGGCCGGTGATCGGGGTGGAGGGGCGCGTCCCGGAGACGCTCGGTTTCCAGGTAGAGGACCGCGGCTTGAGCGGCATCATCCGCTCCGACGAGTTCGACGACGGTAGCTTGGACCTGGTCTGGCAATGGAACCACAACCCTGACCCGGCGGGGTGGTCCCTGACGGCTCGCCCCGGCTTCCTGCGCATCACGAACACCCGCGTCGACGCCACGCTGGTCGGCACCCGCAACACCCTCACGCAGCGGATGTTCGGCCCCACCGGCGCGGGGAGCGTCGAGGTCGAGCTGGGCGGCATGAAGGACGGCGACTACGCCGGCATCGCTGCGCTGCAAGAGAAGTACGCCTTCGTGGGCGTCACCCAGAGCGGTGGTGAGCGCGCCATCGTCATGATGGACGCCAGCTCAGGGACAGCGCAGGAGGTCGAGCGGATCGCCATCGCTCAGGAGCGCGTCTCCTTGCGCGTGACGGGGGACTTCCGAGACCGCGCCGACAGGGCGGAGTTCTTCTACAGCCTCGATGGTGTCGAGTGGACGCGCATCGGCAACACGTTGCAGATGGAGTACCGGCTGACTCACTTCATGGGGTATCGCTTCGCGCTGTTCAATTTCGGGACGCTCGCGGCGGGCGGGTACGTCGACTTCGACTCCTTCCGCGTCGAGGAATGACGCGCAGGAGGCCGAGCCTCCAGCGGCTCCCATGGGGTCGACCATGCTCCGCGCCGCCTGCGGGCAGCCTCTCGCTGGAGGGCGCGCTGGGCGGTGCGGCGCGGGGGCTGCGGGAGAGGGCGTAGGTGGGGGCGGGGGGATGTCGCACTCAGCCCCGGGCGGGGTCGGAGCCGAGGGTGCTCGGCCCGGGGAAATGATACGCTCGGGGCTCGTGGGTCTACGTTTGCTGTCGAGGGGACGTCTCCTCGCGTCGTGGTCGACCGTCGCGCTGGTCGTGCTGGGCTGTTCGCTCTTGTACGAGCTCGACTCGGCGCAGTGCGCCACGGACTCCGACTGCGAGAGCAAGGGGCCGAGCTTCGCGGGCACCGAGTGCGTCGCTTCCCTCTGCGTGACCCCCGCCGCGACGGGCGGCTCGACCGGCGGCGGTGGCGGCGCGGGCGACGCGGGGGCGGGCGACGCGGAGTGCGTGGAGCACATGGATTGCGTCAACGCCCGCCATGGCAACCCGCACCTTTGCCGTCAAGGGAGCTGCGTGTCGCTCACCCTCCCGAAGGAGTGCCCCGTCGTGCTCGGGCTGGGTAAGGACAACGAGAACCTGAAGAGGCCCGATCCGATCGTCTTCGGCGCTTACTCGCACGTGGATCCGACCGCGCCGCGGCTCGCGGTGCCGACGTTCAACTACGAGCTCGCGATCAACGAGGTGAACGAGCGCGGCGGGCTCTCCGGCGGCAGCGGCGGGACGCGGCGGCCCTTCCTCGCCGTGGTGTGTTCTGGGACGGACTCGCCGGATCTCGCCGCGAGCCTCGGGCACCTAGTTGACGACCTCGGGGTGCCCGCCATCTTGTCCTCCCTTCATGGGCTGGATCTCCTCGAGGCGTTCGAGACCAAAGGACTTCCGAACAACGTGTTCTTTCTCAGCCCGCTCGAGGCAGACAGTAAGCTGAGCAACTTGCCCGACAGCGGTCTGCTGTGGCACATGCTGACGTCCGCCACGGAGCTGGCCCCCGCCTATCTCCCCTTGCTCGAGCGCACGGAGCGGTGGGTGCGAGCGCAGCTCGATCTGAGCGAGGAGGACCCGATCCGCGTCGCCGTCGTAGACGCTCGCATCCCCTTCCTGACGGACATCGTCGACTACCTGGTCGAACACGGGCGCTTCAACGGCAAGAGCTTCACCCAGAACGCCAACGACGGGAACCTGGAGCGGCTGATCATCGACTCGGCCATCCTCGAGTCGAACCCGGATGTCTCCGGCGCCCTCGGGCGGCTACAGCAGTTCAAACCGCACATCGTGCTCGCGGTCGCGAGCGCTGAGTTCACGCGGCTCCGAGACAGCTACGAGGCAGGGCTCCCCTCCTCGGAGTTCAAGCCCTTCTACCTGGCGTCCCCGTATCTGTTCGGGCTCCTGGAGTTTGCCGAGAACGCTCCCGCGAACCGAACCCTCGGGGTCAACTTCGCCGGGGCCGAGGACAGGAGCCTGTACGACGCGTACCTGCTGAAGCTCAAGAGCACCTACGGCAGCTCAGGCCTCCTCCTCGACGGCTCCGAGAACTTCTACGACGCGGCCTATTACCTGATGTACGCGATCGCGGGCGCGGGCAACCCGCCGCGGCTGACGGGACGTGAGGTCGCGCTGGGCATGGCGCGGCTCGTCGATGGCCAGGTGCAGTTCGAGGTGGGCCGGCGGATCGCCGACGCCATCGACACCCTCGAGAGCACCGCGGCGGCGACGATCTCCCTCCACGGCACCATGGGCCCACCGACGTTCAACACATCGACTGGGGTACGGCGCGGGTTGCCGAGCATCTATTGCATCGAAGGAGGCACCTTCGTGCAGGACGCCATGACGTACAATCCCGACTTGGAAGAGCTCGAGGGAGAGCCGTGCATCGACGGCTTCTAGGGCACGGCGGCGTGGGCACGGTCAACGCAACTGGGAGCCGCTGCGACCGCGCCGTCTTGCGGCAGCTCGTCTGCGCTGTCCTGCTGTGCGTCGCTGGCGGCTGCGGCAATGAAGCCGGGGGAGCCGCGGTCGCCGAGGGGGCCGCGCGAACGAAGCAGCCGGTGATCGGGGGCGCCCCAAGCGACGCTGACTCCGTGCTGTTGATGCTCGCGGAGGCGCCCGGTCGGGCGACGCTGTGTACGGCGACGTTGATCGCGCCGAACCTGGTGGTCACCGTGCCCCACTGCATCTCCGTGTACGCGGAGGGCACCTTCTCCTGCACCATCGAGGGCAACGTCGACCTGAACCGCCCGCGCAATCCTCCGAACGCGGGGGAAATGGGCAGCGCCTATCCACCCGAGGCGATCTCGTTCCACGCCGGTCGAGACCCCGACCTGGGGACGCCGACCACCGTGGGCAAGCGTGTCTTCGTGATCGGCACAGACACGATCTGTCGCAACGACATCGCCTTCGTGCTCCTGGACGACGCCCTCGATCTGCCGATCGCGCCCGTGCGCCTCGACCGCGGCACGTTCCCCGGAGAAGTGACCACGATCGTCGGCTATGGGATCAATGAGTCCCGCAGGAACACTCGCCACGAACGCGCCGACGTGGAGATCTTGCACGTCGGTCCCAGCGACTATTTCCAGTTCTCAGGGGGCGCGCTCCCGCGCACGTTCGTCGTTGGCCCCTCCGCCTGCAGAGGAGATAGCGGCGGACCGGCGCTCTCCCAGGAGACCGGGGCGGTGTTGGGGGTGAGCTCCCTGTCGAGGGGCGAGTGTGAATCGAGCGAGGTACGGACCTTCTACACGCAGCTCGCTCCCTACGAGGCCCTCGCGCGCGAGGCGTTCGCCGCGGCTGGCCACGAGCCCCTGCTGGAGCCGCGCGAGGAGGAGGAGGAGGAGGAGCCCGATCCCGTTCACGGCGGCGTGGCGGGCGAGGCGGGGAGCGGCGCGGTGTCACCTGGTCCGGGGACCACGGACGGGGGCTGCGCGCTCTCGCGGAGCCCAGGAGCCCCCCAGCTCGGCTGGGCGGGCGCGCTCGGTGTGTTCCTGTGCGCTGCGCTGGCGCGCAGGCGGGTCCGCGGCGCCGGCTGAGCCGTCTCGATGCGGGCTCGTGCGACGGGTGGTACGCTCGGGTGGTACGCACGGGTGGTACGC
>JAEWOQ010000116.1 GCA_023460875.1 Pseudomonadota bacterium | reverse complement strand
CGCCGCGGCCGGCGCTGCGCGCGTTGTCCCGGAGGAGCCGAGCGAGCTCGTGCTCGACCAAGGAGATTCGCTCGCGCGCTCGCTCGACGATCCCGAGCAGCTCTTGCACTTGTCCGGTCTCCAGTCTCTCCGCCTCATCGAGACCTTGGAGGGCATCGGGGTCCGTCAGGCGACCGATCCTGCGGATGCTCTTGACGTACTCGGGGGAACGGGGGCGGCCACCCCGGGGCTGCCGCTGACCACTCACCTCCGAGACCGCTTGCTCGATGCGCGCCACCGACCAGGCCTCCTGCTCTGCCCTGTGGAGCAGCCACTCCTGGGCGGCAGGAGGGGCGCTCAGCACCGCCCGCAGGTGGCTCATCCCCAAGTGCTTCCAGGAGTGGATGGGACGGAGGCGCGCGCTCAGCTCGTAGAGCGCCAGGGAGCGGTAGAGCGTCGCCGGGCTGATGCACAAAGCCGGGTGCTTCGCCAATGCTCGTAGGCTGTTCGATTTCCTGCCGCGCCTCCGCCACTCCTGCATATCACCGTCGTACAGGGCGGCGATGACGATTCGGCCGACCTCCAGCGCGAACTCGAGGGTCGCGCGGCGGGACAGCGCTCCAATGCGCTCCGCCGCCAGATGCACCCGCGCGTCGAGCTCGGCTCGGCGATCGACCACCAATGACATCGCACTCATGACCACCTCCACCAAAGATCATCTTCGAGGCACGCAAGAGCGCCTCGGCTGCGCAAGCACACGCCCCGCTCGCTGCGCCGAACCGGTGAAGCGCACCACGAGTCGGCACGAATACCTTGCCCCTCGCAACCTACGTCAGCCTCGCACCCAATGACCAGAACCTTTCGTCCACCAACCTACGATCGAGTTTCGCGAACGAAACTCGATCGTAGGTCGACCCATGATTTCTGCACATCTAACGGATTCATCCCCTCTACGACCTACGCGGATCGAGCGCGGATCGCCGGAACGAACGCGCGGCGCCACGCGCTACAGTGTCTCCCTCGCGCTCAACCCGCGACGTAGAATTTAGCCAAGCACGTCGCGAACCCGCTCAGTTTCCGCGTGGAAACAAGCCGCGCACATGCCGCTCCACCGACGCGCGCGCGTCCGCGCGGCCGTCCGGCCCAGAGCCGCGGCCGATACGATGTGAGCGAAGACCCGCGGTGTGCAGCACACACGACGGGACGCACCACGTTGTGGCGCAGCGATTAACCGAGGTCGCGCAGCGAACCGAGGTCACGCGAACATTCTTCCGGACCGGAGCATGCCTCAACAACGCTCTGGGTGCGTTGACCGATGTCAACGCGCTCCAACTCTCCCTTCGTGACAGGGCACTCCAACGTCGCACCTCCTACGGCACGGCCAGCGACGGCTCCACACGCCCGGCGTGGGTGAGGAGACGCGCCTCACTTGCGCATGGGTAACGGCGCGCGACCATGAGCGGTGGCGGGCGCAGAGGGGAGAACCGGGGGGCCGGCGGCTGCTGGCAGATAGACCTTGAAGGTCGTACCCTGAGTGAGCGCGGAGAGGACCTCGATGTGGCCGCGGTTCTGTCGAACCGCGCCGTACACCGTTGCCAAGCCGAGGCCGGTGCCCCTGCCGACTTCCTTCGTCGTGAAGAAGGGCTCGAACAGGTGAGCGCGCACCTCGTCGGAGATGCCCATGCCGGTGTCGGAGACCTCGAGCAGCACATAAGCGCCGGGCTCTGCCTCCACGTGCAGCCGGGCGTACGCTTCGTCGAGGTAGACGTTGGACGTCCTGATCGTGACCCGCCCACCCTCGGGCATGGCGTCCCGAGCGTTGACGGCGAGGTTCAGGATGATCTGCTCGATTTGCCCGGGATCGACGCAGAGGGGCGTGAGGTCCTGCGCGCGAACGCTCTCGAGGTCGACGTTCTCCCCCAGCAAGCGGCGGAGCACCCTCTCCATACCGAGGATGACTTCGTTCAGGTCCAGGACCTGTGGAGCGATGACCTGTTGGCGCGAGAACGCGAGCAGCTGGCGGGTCAAACCCGCGGCGGAGTGCGCCGCCCCGGTGACGTCCGTGAGCAGTGACCTGACCGGGTTGTCCGGCGCGAGCTCGTCGGTGGCCAGCTCGAGGCTCGTGAGGATGACCGTCAGCAGATTGTTAAAATCGTGGGCGACGCCGCCCGCCACACGACCGAGGGACTCCATCTTCTGCGCGTGGACGAGCTGGGTCTCCAGCTCTTGGCGCAAGCGCACCTCCTCCTGCGCGGTCCGATAGAGGCGCGCGTTGTCGAGGGCCACCGCGGCTCGCCGCGCCACCTCCCTGGCCAGCTCGAGATCCGCGCGGGAGTAGCGTCCCACCTTCGCCGACATGAGCGAGAGCGCTCCGAGGACCTGTCCCCGCGCGGTCAACGGCACGATCACGGCGCTGCGGGTGCCCAGGGCCACGATCATGCGCTCGTGGCCCTCGTCCACGCACGAGCGCCGCCGCTCCACCTCGGTGATGTCGTCCATCAAGAGCGGCTCTCCGGTGCGCAAGACGGCCGCGGCCGGGTGGGGCGAGTCGAGCCTGGCCGGGTACGCGCGCTGCAATGCTTGCAGCAGCGCCTCTTTGCTCGCCTCACGGTGGGCGCCCCCGGCACGCACCACCGCCGAGCCATGGGCGATGTCGATGACGCACCAGTCGGCGAGGGAACGCACACAGAACCGGCTGAGCCACTCCAGCTGCGCCGCGGAGTCCAGGGACTCCGACAGACGCGCCGACACCTCGCTCAGCTGGGCTGCCCGGTCCTCTGCCGCCTCCGCCGTCGCGCGCGCCCTCCGCTCCGCGGCGAGCAGCCTCGCGTTCTCCACCGAGATCGCCGACTGCGTCGCCAACACCTCCGCGGCGGCGAGCCGACCGGGCGTGAACGCGCCCGCGACGAGGTGGTTCTCGAGATAGAGGAAGCCAAGGACCTCGCCTCGGCTGAGGATGGGCAGACAGAGCGCGGAGCGCGGGCGGCTCCGGCTCAGGTACTCGTCGGTGACCGGGCTGTTGGCCCAGTCGTCGATGATGACGCGCTCTCGGGTCAGACCCACATACCGAAGCAATGAGATCGGCGCCAGCGACGAGCTCTCGCTCGAGCCCTGCGGCGCGACGCTGCCGGAGGTGGTGCTGGTCGAGATCCCGTTCGACTCCATCGCCGCCTCTGCCTGGACGAGCAGCTCGCCCGCGTACGTGAACACGAGCACGCCCCGTTGGGCGCCGCTCTGCAGGAGCACCGTCTCGAGCAGCGTACGAGCCAGCTTGTCGAGCTCGATCTCGCTCGAGATGGTCTGCGAGCCCTTGAGCACCGAGAGCAGATCGAGCTGCTCCGGGCGCACCGTCAACGTCGCGGTAGGACTGGCGGTAGGATCGACGGCGAGTCCGCCCACCTCCAGCGGGCGCAGCGACGGGTAGAGCCGGTCGAGCTGGTCGACCTTGGCCTCCGCGCCCCAGCGCTGGTAACAGGAACGCGCTCGCGCGAGGTAAGCGTCAGCGGCGACGGACAGATCACGCATTCGGCAGAAGCGGGCGGCCAGCTCCGCGGCGATCGCCTCGTTCTGCACGAAGCCCCCCTCCCGCGCCGCGACGATCGCCTCCTCGTACGAGCGCATCGCGTCCGCGTCGCGTCCGTCGAGCCGGGCGACCTCGGCCGAGATGAGCACGCGGCGTTCGCGGAACGTCTCGGCGCAGCGCCCCTCCCAGACGCAGTGCTGCTGCTCCAGGTACGCGATCTTACGGCGAAGCTGGACGCGCTCGTCGGGCGGCGCGTCGTCGAAGCGGCACGCATAGGCCAGGGCCGCGACGTACCAGGCGTGAGCGACGTCGGCCGCGCTCCCCATGTGCGCGAGCGTTCGATAGCGATCGGCCATCGCCGCCGCGCTGCGGTAGTCGCCGAAGACGAAGTATTCGACCGCGCGACAAGCCTGACGTTGGAAGAGGAGCCAGGATGGAGCCAAGGACGTGGCCGGATCGAGCGCGTCAACGGCACCGGCGGCGGCGACACCGGACGCCAGTGGCGTCTGCCCGCGCAGGCGCCCCACCAGCAGGAGCATGTCCTCGAGGTAAGCTTGGATGTGCTGCCGCACGTGCCGGGTGAAGTCGAGTTGCCGCTCCGCCTCGGCCGCGACATCCGCCAACGCTTCGCCGGCGCTGAACGAGAACTCGACGATCGCCAAGGACGCGAACGACGCCACGTTGATGTCTCCGCATTCGCGCGCGGCTTCAAAGGATCGGCGCAGCACCGGGATCACCTCGCGGAGCGGACGTCTCCACCCCTCGATGAACACGCCGTTCGCGAAGTAGGAGCTGCCGCGGCCCAAGGAGGGCCGCGGCCCATGTCGCTCGGCGACGGCGGCCGCGATCTCTCCGAACCGAGACGCCAGATCCCAGCGTTCGAGCATCCTCCCCAAGGCTCCGCCGAACGTCGAGTAGCCGTGCGGCGACGACTCCCCGTTGCCATGGCGCAGGCTCACCTCGACGATCGTCGCGGCCATCAGATCGTGGAGGTCGAGGCTGAAGGAGTAAGCGGCGGGCAGGGACTTCGAGAGCACCTCGACGCTCCCCTTCGCCGCGGGATCGGTCATCTCTGGCATGCGCGCGACGTCGTCCGCCGAGCGGTCTCCCAGCTCGCGGAGGACCACCTCGACGGCTCGTCGCATCTCCGCCTCGCTCGGGCGGAGCGGCAGGTCGACGCCCAGCCACTTCCTGCAAGCAGCGAGCGCGATCTCCAAGCTCTCCTCTACGGCCACCATCTGCACGACGGCGAGATCGATCTGGAGCGCGGCGACCTCGAGCTGCGCCGCGACCGTCCGCGCGTGCTGCTGGAGCTCGGGGAGGAGCCGGTGGGCGACGTCTAGCTGATGGCTCAAGACCGCGCAGCGACTACGCTCGAGGTAGACTCCGTAGGTCAACTCGTAGTGATCCTCCCAGGCGGCAGCAGGGAGGAGCTCCTGGGCGACCGCGAGATAGCGCGCACCCAGCTCGTACGCGCTCGCCGACTTCGCGTTGCGTCCAGCTCGCAGGTTGAGCTCGGCGATACGCAGCCGCTGAACCTCGTCGACAACGCAGGAGAGCCCGAGATCGAGCTGGCTCACTATCTCGAAGAGCCGCTCGGCCATGATGTCGCCCGGCGTGTGCTCCAGCAACGACTCTCCGATCTGGAGGTGTAGCCGCGCCCGGCGCTCGGGCTCGATCAAGGCGTACGCCGCCTGCTCGACGCGGTCGTGTGCGAAGGCGAACCGCCCGCGCGTCTGCAAGGCGAGACCGTTCTCGAAGGCCTCGCGCAGGTCCTGACAGGCCTCCTCCTCGGACTTGCCGTACACGAGCGCCAGGATCGAGAGCTCGCACTCGTGCCCGATACACGCCGCGACCTGCAGCGCGCTCTGGGTCGCAGCCGGCAGGCTCGTCAGCCGCTGCAGCATGAAGTCGATGACGTTGTCCGTGTAGCCGCGCGCCTCGATGCCGGCGATGTCCCACTGCCAGGTCAAGCTGCGCTCGTCGAGCCAGACCAAACGTTCTCGGTGGAGCAGGCTCAGGAACTGGAGCACGAAGAACGGGTTGCCTCCCGTCTTGGTGCACACGATCTCGGCGAACGGCCGAGCGCGCTCGCGGTCGGAGCGCAGCGTGTCAGCGACGAGGGCGAGCGCGTCCTCCGTCGTGAGAGGCGCGAGCGCCACCTCCTCGATCCGTACCCCGCTGAGGCGCTCGAGCACTTGGGTGAGGGGATGCAGCTGGTCCACCTCCCTGTCGCGGTAGGCGCCGATGAGGAGGAGGTGGTGGGTGTCGGTGTCATCTGCGATCTCCTCGAGGAGGCGTAGGCTGGCCGTGTCGGCCCACTGCAGATCGTCGAGGAACAGCACCAACGGGTGCTCGGGGCGCGCGAACACCCCGAGGAAGGAGAGGAACACCCGACGAAAACGCTGCTCGGCTCCGAGCAACGGCACCTCTACCAGCGGCGGTGGCTCCCCGAGGAGCAGCCGGAGCTGCGGGATCATGTCGACGATGAGCCGCGCGTCCGTGCGGAGGGCCCGTTCGAGGTCCTCCTTCCAGGCGCGGCGGCGCTCCTCTCCCTCGGCTGAGAGCTCGAGGACGACCGGCGTGAATGCCTGGACCAACGTCGCGTAGGGGATGTTGCGCGCGTGCTGGTCGAACTTGCCCGAGAGAAACAGCGCGCGCTGCCGGAGCACGGGCTGTCGCAGCTCGGAGACGAGGGCCGATTTGCCGACGCCAGGAGGGCCCGTCACGAGGACCAGCTCGGCGGCGCCCGTCGACACCACGCGCTCGAAGGCGCCCCCCAAGGCGGCGATCTCGCGTTCGCGGCCGTAGAGCCTGTCCGGCATCCGCAGCTCGTCCGCCACATCCCGCTGCCCGAGCACGAAGGGCGCGATGACACCATCACGGCGCCACGCGGCGGAGCAACGCTCCAGATCGTGCAACAGGCCGCGCGCCGTTTGGTAACGGTCCTCGGGCATCTTGGCTAGGAGCTTGTCTACCATTTCGACCAACGGCGCCGGGAGGCCCGGCACGACGTCGCGCAGCGAGCGCGGCGCACGCGCTACGTGACAGTAGATCCACTCGAGCGCGTCCGAGGCCTCGAACGGGAAGCGTCCGGTGAGCAGCTGATGGAAGATCACACCGAGCGAGTACAGGTCGCTGCGCTCGTCGATGGCGCGCGCCAGGTGTCCCGTCTGCTCCGGAGACAGGTAAGGGAGCGAGCCTTCGATGAGCGACGGTGGTCGTACCGTCGTCAGCTCGCGCGGCAGCCGGGAGGCGAGGCCGAGCCCCGTCAACTCGACGTCGCCAGTCTGGGGATGAACGTAGACGTTCTCGGGCTTGAGGTCCTTGTGGACCGCCCCTCCCCGGTGCAACGCGGCGACGGCGGCGACGATGGGCGTCGCGAGCTCGAGGAAGCGCCCGACCTCCAGGGGCGCGCCGATCAGGTGCTCGAGCGGGACCCCGCCCCCATCTTCGCAGACCAGGGCCGGCAGGCCCTCCCAAGTCGTGAGCGCGAGGGGGCGCAAGATCGCGTCGGACTCGAGTGTCCGTGCGATCTCGAGCTCGCGCCTCAGGTGCGAGGCGCCCCGGTGCCCTCGTTGGGAGCCGAGCACCCTGAGGAGGACTGGTCGCCCGTCGTCATCGACGGCTCGGTAGACGACCGTGTCCTGTCGTCGCAGGAGCTGTTCCTTGACGGTGTAACGAAGGTGATCCACCCGAAATGTCTGCTCCTCGTGAGCCAACCAGACCCCGCCGCGCCGCCTCTAGCCGCCTACCTCGCTCGCACACAAAGCCTAGCCGTCGACTCCCAGGAGAGCCACTGGCCAGGAGAGGCTGGGAGAGGCCGGGTGCTCTGGTTGTTTCCTGGTCGCGACGAACGGCCTGCCGTCGACAAACCGTTCGTCGCGCTAGAGCAGCTCGCGTCGTAGGTCCGCGGGAGACTTGGGGGACAGCAGGCCGGGGGCGATGTCGAACACCGTGCGCGCGCCCGTCTGGCCGTCGCGGTGGAGCCGGTACGCGGCGCGCGCATAGGCCACGACCACGCTGGAGGTGAACTCGGGGTTGCTGCCCAGCTTGAGCGCGTACTCGTTCACCTGCGGCGTGCCGGATCCGGTGACGCCGCTGCGCAGCACGAAGCCGCCGTGCGGCATTCCCGAGTGGTCGCGGTCGAGGGCCTCCTGCGAAATGAAATGCACAGTGGTGTCGTAGTCGGCGAAGTAGGCCGGCATGCTCACGATGGCCTGTTCAACGGCCGCAGCGTCGGCGCCGGGCTGTAGGACCACATAGCATTGTCGCTCATGCTTCTCGCGCGTCGTCAGCTGCGGACGTTCTCCCGCGCGGACGCGGGCGATGGCTGCTTCGTTCGGGATAGTATACTGCACGCCGGCCTTCACCCCGGGGACGCGTCGGACAGCGTCGGAGTGCCCTTGGCTGAGGCCGCGTCCCCAGAAGGTGTAGGTGTCACCTTCCGGCAGCAGGGCTTCCCCGTAGAGGCGGTTGAGGGAGAACATGCCGGGATCCCAGCCCACGGAGATCACGCTCAACGTGCCCGCGCGGCGCGCGGCGGCATCGACGGCCTCGAAGTAGGCGGGGATCTTCGCGTGCGTGTCGAAGCTGTCCACGGTGTTGAACAGAGCGGCCAGGGCGGGGCCCTGCTCGGGGAGATCCTTGGCGGAGCCGCCGCATAGGACCATGACGTCGATCCGGTCCCGCCAGCTCGCGACCTCGTCGAGCGCGACGAGGGGAAGGTCCGGCTCCTCGAGGCGGACCGCGGCGGGGTCGCGGCGGGTGAAGACCGCCACGGGGCGCATGTCGGAGCTCTGCCGGAGGGCGGCGAGGACGCCGCGTCCGAGGTTGCCGTAACCGGCGATGCCGATGCGAATGGAAGGAGCAGGGGTCGGTGCGGGTTGGTTCATGCTTCTAGTCCGTTGCGAGGGTCGCCCCTGGGTCGCCCCGAAATCAACAATGAGCGAGCGCGCAGCGAGGGCGCACTCCGATCGGTGCTCTCGGCACGTGGCGCCAAGCCTACACCGACGGAGAGCGTGGGCTCCTCCCCGCACGCTCGGATCTCGCGCGGACGGCTGAAGCATCGAGGCCGTTTTCGCCCATTTCGACTGGCGCACTCCCCCGTAGCAGACTAGGTCTGCGGCGCAGCGACACGCTGCGCGCTCGCACACATCCGGTGCGCGGCTCGCGCGGAGCTCGCCCCCGGGGCTGACGTGACCGCAGGCGGCGGGGCCGCGGCGGTACACGAGGTTGCTGCTGCACAACGGGTCTCCTCGCGAGGAGAGTCGTGGTATAGACCCCTCAGGGGCGGACCGAGGAAAGTTGATGTTCCCCAAGCTGTCGAGAGCGGACGAAACCCTCCCGGAAGACGTGGCAGATTTCATCGCCGACTCCCTCGCGGAGACGGAGGAGCTCCCACGCTCGCAGATCGCGAAGGTCACGAAGGTCCTGGGTCGCGAAGAGACGTTGGCTTTGCTCCACGAGGTCGAGCGCATCGAGGCCGCCGGTGGTTTGTTTCTGCCCGACGGCTCACGCCGCCGCACCCCCGGCGGGGTCTTCTTCCACCTGGCCCGCCAGAAGCTGCCACGGCCCGTGCGCTTTCGGATCTTCGCTCCCCCCGTGACGCCGGCCGCTCAGGACGATCCGACGAACGCCTCGCCGATCATTCCGATTCCGGTGCAGAAGCCCCTGAAGCCGCCGCCACCAGCTCCCCGCGGCGGCGGACGCCCCCGCACGGTCGAGGTCGAGTACGTGCGACGCGCTCCGCGCTCGCCAGACCCTGTCGTGCCCCAGACGGACCCAGTAGCGAATTCAGCGGCAGATTCAGCGCTCGCGGCTGGGGCCTCGCCCCCCTCACCAGCGACATCGGATCCGTCGGCGACGTCGAGCGAGCCATCCAAGGAGTCTCCCTCGGGGGCGGGAGCGTCGACGACCGCCGCCCGTCCCACGCGGCGGCGCACCGTCGTCGCGTCACGACTACGCGGGGACGCGACCACACCCCAGCTTACGGCACAGCGTACGACAGAGCGTACAGCAGAGCTCACGACCCAGCCCCCGAGCACCACGGACGGCATCGAGGTCCCCGCGCCCCCGAAGACGCGACGGACGGCGACGACCGCCCTCGACGCCAAGAACGGGAAAACCGCGGCCTCCTCCCTGGCCCGAGTGACCAAGCCCCTCGCGAACGCCAAGGCGACGCCGAAGAAGGCCGCCGCCCCCCAGCCCACGCCCAAAGCGTCGAGCAAGCCCCGCGAGACCTCGGCTCGTACGCCTCGGCCCCAGCCAGCAGCAAAGGCCCAGCCAGCGGCGAAGGCGAAGGCGAAGGCGATGCCGAAATCGAACCGACCCGCAGCGACCGCGCGAGCCTCGAGCACCGCGCGGAAGGGGCGCGGAGCGGCGGTGGATCCCCTGGGCGAAGCCATTCAAAAGACCGTCGAGCAGGAGCTCTCGAAGCTGAGCCCGGAAGAGCGACGCCTGCTAGCCGAGAGGTTGCTCGGAGGCACGCGGAGTCGACGCCGCTGACTCGCTCGAGCTCACCTCGAGCGACGACCCCGAGCTAGCTTGACTCGAGCGCGGGGCGAGGATTGGGGCGGCATGGCTGGCCTCTGCTCCTCGACCTCGCGCCCTTCATCCCGCACCCTTCGAGGGAGCGCTCCGCGATGACTTCCCTCGAACGACACCTCAGTCAGTACGCCGCCTACCACCGCGACCGCCGCAACGTCGCCACGCACTTCGTGGGTATCCCGTTGATCGTGATCGGCATCGCGACTCTCCTGTCGCGCCCTGTCTGGATCGTCGCGGGCATCCCCCTCTCGCTCACGGTGCTCATCGCCCTCGGCTCGGCGGCGTTCTACCTGCGCCTCGACGCGCGCTTCGGGCTCGTGATGACCGCGGTGTTCGGGGGCGCGACAGCGCTCGGAACCGCGCTCGCCGCGGCGAGCACCGCCCTCTGGCTCGCCGTCGGGCTCGGGGGCTTCATCGTCGGCTGGGCGATCCAGTTCGTCGGACATGTGTTCGAGGGGCGCAAACCGGCGTTCCTCGACGACCTCGTGGGGCTGCTCGTTGGGCCGCTGTTCATCGCGGCCGAGGTGGCGTTCGCCCTAGGCCTGCGCCGCGCACTCCAGGACACGATCGAACGCCACAGGCCGCGGGAGCTCGGTCCCGACGCGCCGCGTTCCCCCGCCTCCGCCCGCGGTTGAGCGCTCCCGAGGCCGCCCGGCGCCGCGGCGGCGCGGCGCCGGGGGGGGGGGGGGGGGGGGGGGGGGGGGGGGG
>JAEWOQ010000115.1 GCA_023460875.1 Pseudomonadota bacterium | reverse complement strand
GCCACCGAGAGCGCGCAGGCCACGGACGCGGCCATGGCGGTGCTGCGCGCCGGCGGTACGGCCGCTGATGGCGCGATCGCGGCCGCCCTCGTCGCTGGCGTCACTGCGCCGAGCAGCAGCGGCGTCGGCGGTGGCGGCTTCGTGCTGGCATGGGACGCGGGGAAGAAGGCGCCCTTCGTCATCGATTTCCGGGAGACCGCCCCCGCGGGGATCGACGGGGACGCCTTCGACCGGCGGCCCTTCCCCTCGGAGGAGCGGGGGCGTCTCGTGGGCGTGCCAGGGGAGGTCCAGGGGCTCTTCGAGCTGCACCGTCGAGCGGGTAAGCTGCGCTGGGCGGACCTCGTGGGCCGGGCGGAGCGGCAGGCGCGGCTCGGGTTCGTGGTGGGGCCTCACCTGGCGGGCTCGCTCCGCTATTCGGCGTCGGCGCTCGCGGGGCAGCCCGCCTTCGCCGCCCTCTACTACCCCGGGGGTGCGCCGGCTCCCGTGGGCACGCGCGTCGTCAATACGCGCCTCGCCCAGACCCTGGCGCGCCTCGCTGCGGAGGGACCTGCAGCCCTGTACACGGGCCCGATCGCGGCGGAGCTCGTCGAGGTGACGGGGCAGCACGGCGGCGCCCTCACGGCGGCGGATCTCGCGGGGTACAAGACGATCGAGCGGCCGCCGCTGCACACCCGCTGGGAGGGCTACGACATCTACACCATGCCCCTCCCGTCGGCGGGGGGGCTGATGTTGTCGCAGCTGCTCCGGCTGTTCAGCGCAGATGAGCTGCGCCGCCTCGGGCACGGGACGCCAGCGTACCAGCACCTGATCGCGGAGGGCATGCGGGGCGCGATCGCGGATCGGATGCGCCACTTGGGCGACCCGGACTTCGTCGACGTCGACGTCGAGGCGCTGCTCGATCCGCGGCGCATGGCCGAGCGGCGCCGGAAGATCGCGCTGGATCGCACCCACACGCTGCCGCGCTTCGGCCTCGAAGAGCACGGCACGCACCACCTGGTGACGTCGGATCGCAGCGGCAACGTGGTGGCCCTCACCACGACGGTGAACCGGGGCTTCGGGGCCAAGCTGATGGGCGAACAGAGCGGCGTCGTGCTCAACGACGAGCTGAATGACTTTACCGCTCTCGAGGACGTCGAGCCCTTCGGGATGAAGGCTTCGCCCAACCGCGCACGTCCCGGAGCGCGGCCGGTCTCGAGCATGACGCCGACCCTCGTGGTGCAGCGGGGCCAGCCGGTGCTCGCCCTCGGGGGCTCGGGGGGACCCACCATCGCGACCAACGTGACGCAGCTCACCCTGGCCGCCCTGGTGTTCGGACAGGAGCCCGCCCAGGCGGTCGCGGCCCCGCGGATTTACATCCCCACCAGGGGCAGGACCCTGCTCGTGGAGGAGGGGACCTCCGCGGAGCACATCGCGGATCTCGAGTGGCGCGGTGAGATCGTGGGCACCATGCCCTTCAAGACCACGGCCGTGCAGATGCTCCGCTTCGATCGGGGGACCCAGGCGGGCGCCGATCCGCGCAAACACGGGGCGGCGAAGGTGGAGTGAGCGCGCGCGCCGCAGCGCCCTGACTGACGCCCGGCCGTTCACGAAGAGGATCGTGGAGGAGCGCTCAGAGCCAGGGGTTGATGGCCACGTGGGGTGAGGGGCACAAGAGCGCGCGGGTCGCCCGCAGCAGGAAGAACCCGCCTACGAGCGCGGCGGTCGTCAGCGCCGCGAGGCTCAGCTCCTGGCCATGAGAGGACTGCCAGCCCGCGCTGGCGCTCGAGATTTGGAGGGCGCAGGCCGCACCCGCCAGCGGGACCCCTCGGCCCGCCCAGCTCGCCAGCACCTCGCTTCGTCGGAGCTCGCCGAGCACCCCGCGCCACCACAGGACCCCCTGCAGCAACAGCCAGGTCTTGATCAGGAACAGGGCGGGGCCCACCACGGCGGACTGCACCCCGGCCAGGCTCGGGGCGCTCCATCCGCCGAGGAAGAGGGCCGCGCCGAGGCCACAAACGAGGGTCACCGCGAACCACTCGAGGAGGCGAGCGATGCCCCCGGAGATCCCGAGTGGCGGGGCGACGCTCAGGGGAGAGCGCCGCGGCCCTCCCTCCGGGACGCAGGCGGCGACGAGCAGGGCGAGGCTCATCATGTGCCAGGGAGCGGCGAAGACGCGCCAGCGGGAGGGCAGCGCGCCCTGCCCGGCGACGAGATCCGCGAGATCGAGAGAGCCCACCTCGTATACGATCCCGAGCGCCGCCAGGGGGATGGGCGACCAGGCCAAGAGCGTGCCCAGCACCTCTTTGAGGCCCTCGCGCAGGCGAAAGCCCCGCTGACGTCGCGCGCCCTCTTCCGGCTGCCCGCCGAGGATCAGGGCGGCGAGGAGCACGCTCACGAGCGCGGCGAGGAGCAGGGCGGGGAAGTCGAGCCACCCGAGCACCCGCGGATGGCCGAGGGCGATGGCCGACCACAGGGTGAAGACGAGAAAGAAGACGACGAAGGGGGCCAGGCGCAAGCCGGCCGGGAGGTGCTTGGAGACGCCTCCTGGGTGACAGGCGGCCAACAGACGCCTCCACACGCCGAGGAGCCCCCTCCGAGACTCCCCCTTGTGGGCGGCCTCTTTCTGAGAGCTCAGCCGCGCCTCCACCCACGCCCACCCTCGGGCGCGGCTGCCGGCGCTCGCCAGGAGCAGAGCCAGCGCCCCGCCGATCCAGACGAACGCCCGAGGGAGATCGTCGAGAGCTGCGGCGCGGAAGGCGCCCCGATCCCACGCCAACGAGAGCTCGTCTCCGTCGGCGCCGCGCGCGATCACGCGGCTCTGCCAGCCGTCGTCCCGGGGCACGAGATCCGCACGTCCGTCGAGGCGCACACCATCGAGGGCCACGAGCCGCTGCCCCACCTCGAGCCCGGAGCGCTCGGCCTCGCTGTCCGGGTGGACCTGGGTCACCACGAGGGATTCGTCCACGTCGAAGCCGACGAAGGCGAGGAAGCGCTCCGCTTCCGCGCGCAGGTCGTCCTCCGCGTCGCGGCGTCGAGCCATGGGCCCGAACCAGTCGAGCACCGCGCCGTCGATGGAGCCGCTGAGGGCCGGGGCGCCCGGGTGCAAGCTGGGGAAGACCACGGCGACCCGGCCGCGGAAGGTTCCATGCGGCGCGTCGTCGAGGAAGCGGTGGAGCAGCTCGCTGGTGACGGGCAGCGCGAGCAACGAGGAGGACTCCGCCGTGGCGTCGAAGCCGAGCTTCACTTGGCGCGGGGCCTCGCCCGGACGATGCAAGGTGCCCGAGAAGGTGACGCGACCCCGACGACGATCGGGGAACCCGCTGCCGCCCAGCTCGAGGCGCGCGCCTCGCTCGAGGGCGGTGGGGCTCACCTCGTCGATCTGGAGCAGCTCGGGGGCGCGCTCCGGCGCGCAGGCGAGGACCAGGAGCAAGAGCAGGAGTGGTTGGAGCAGCGCCACCGCTCGGACGCGGCCTCGTGCGCGAGCGCCTTCAGGGTGGCCCATCCGGTCTTGTATAGGGCTGCCGCCGAGTTCGTCGAAATCGCCGGCGGAGTTGGCAACAAACTTGGCCCATGGTTCCCGCTTGATGACGTCCCGATCGACGACGTCCGGTCGACAACGGGACGTGGGGAGGTCATGGTTGACGCTGCGCAGCACGTCTGCGTGTCCGCCTCGCGAAGGGAAGCAGAGGCGGGAGAGGGATCGTAAGTCCGGGGGGGCTATGGGGAACGTCGAGAGCAGGCACCAGCACGCCTCGGTGCGAGTCATCAAGCGCTACTCCAACCGTAAGCTCTACGACACGAAGACGAGCAGCTACGTCACCTTGATGGGGATCGCGGAGATGGTCCGCGCGGGGGAGCAGGTCCAGGTCGTCGACAACACGACCAAGGAGGACAAGACGGACGTGACCCTGGCGCTCATCATCTCTGAAGAGCTCAAGGCCAACCCGCGGGAGATCCCCGTCGCGGCCCTGCGGGCCTTGGTGAAGAGCCGGGGGGAGCAGCTCTTACATCAGCTCGAAGAGGGGCCGCTGCGGAGGCTCCTCCGGGGCAGCCACGAGCAGGCGCCCCCGCTGCGGCCAGGGGAGAGCCAGATCGACGAGGAGAGCATGGGGACAGAGGGCGGGTCGGGTCGTAGTTTTCGCGCTACACTAGAAGAATGGCACCACATCTTGGATGAGCGCATCCGGACGGTTCTGCCTCACTGGACGGGGTTCAGGGAGCAAGAACGGCGTCTGGAGGAGCTCAGCCGGCGCGTGGAGCAGCTCGAACGGCGCCTCGGCGCTGGGCCCGCCGCGGAGGACCCGGGTGGCGGGAATGGAGGTCAGCGGGAATAGGGGCTGGCCAGGGAATGTTCTGGGGGAGAACCTCTGACTGGGCCCCCCCTCGACACGTATGAGCCAACCTGAACCCATGACTCCGCGCGAGTTCGAGCTGCAAGCGCTCCCCCATGCGGAGTCGCTCTACGCCGTGGCGCTGCGCATGACACGCAGGGCCGCCGACGCGGAAGACCTAGTCCAGGAGACCTTGCTGAAGGGGCTTCGGGCGCGCCACCAGTTCCAGATCGGGACGAACCTGAAGGGCTGGTTGATGCGGATCCTCACCAACACCTTCATCAACCGATACAAGCGCGGCTCCCTCGAGCGCACCGTGCTCGGTGGCCCCGAGGTGGATCCGCTCTCCGATGGTTGGATCAGCACGGAGACCATGCGTGCCCTCCGCGATCCCGAATCCCAGGCGCTGCGGCCCCTCGTGGCAGAGGAGATCCAGCGCGCCCTGGACAGCCTGCCCGAGGACTACCGGCTGGCGGTGCTGTTAGTGGACGTGCAGGAGCTCTCCTACAAGGAAGCTGCGGACGCGATGGGGTGCCCCGTCGGGACGGTGATGTCGCGGCTGCATCGGGGACGCAGGCTCCTCAAGGGGCGCCTGGTGGATCAGGCGCAGGCCCTCGGGTTCGGTGGGGCGGCCCTCCCGCGTCCCCACTCCGATGTGGATCCCCAGGAGGGGAACACGGAGCAGGGCGAGGGCGCGACGAAGAAAAATCAGGACGCGCCCGTCGATCTACAGGAGTACCGTAGCCAAAAGGTGAGGGCGCGATGACCCGCTGTCACGAGATCCGACCTTATCTCGAGGCGTTCGTCGACGACGAGCTGTCGACGGACAATTCGCTCCGAGTGGAGGAGCACCTCGGCGGCTGCCCGACCTGCGGCGAAGAGGTGCGGCTGACGCGAGCCCTGAAGCGCAGCTTGCGCGACAGGGTCCTCGAGGACGACCGACCCACGTCGGCGTTTCGAGCGCGCCTGGCAGAGGTCCTCGCCGAGGAGGTCGCCCGGGAGGAGCAGCAGGCGCCGGCGAGCGTGCCCTGGAGCAAGCGGGTGACTCCGGTCGCCTTCGCTGCGGCGGCGGTGGCGGTGCTGAGCCTCTCCAACGGCGAGTGGTCGAAGCTGTCCGGGTGGGGCACGTCCTTGTCGCTCTTGTCCGGCGAAGTGACCAGCGGAGGACAAGCAGACGAGAGCAGCTCGGCTCATCAGGGGGCTCATCAGGGCGCGTCGGTCGTGGCGAACCCCCAGAAGATCATCGATCAGCTGGTGCAGTACCATCAGGCCGCGATTGAGCCGGAGGTGACGGATCGCTCGGCGCTGCTCCGGTTCGAGCCTCAGGTGGGGGTCCCCATGCGGATCCCCGAGCTGCAGCAGTATGGGGCGCGATTCCTGGGCGCGAGCGTCGTGCCCGTGGAGCGGCACCGGGCCGCCTCGTTGCGCTACAACCTGGGCGAGCATCGGGTCACGGTGTACCTGTTCAATCCCCAGGCTGTGCCGGTGCGCTCCCTGCACGAGCTCCAGCTGCGGGTCGTCGGAGATCGAGCCGTCTTCGTCGGGATGCGCAACGGCTACTCCATCGCCGCGATCGAGCAGCGGGGCGTGGGGTACATGATCGCCACGGATCTGGACGATCGGGAGAGCGCGGAGCTGCTCGCGTCGATCCGCTGAGGCGGCTCGACGGCGCGCCGTGAGCTCTGGTGCGGGGCCCCGCGCGCCTCCTCGACCTAGCGGGCGATCTCCCCTCAGCGGACGACGGTGACGGGGCAGGGGGCGTGCCGCATCACGGTCTCGCTCACGCTGCCGAGCAAGAGCTCCTTCATTGGCGAGAGGCCCCGCGTCCCCATCACCACGAGATCGAAGCGGTCGCTGGTCGCGATGGCCACGATCTCCTTGCCCGGATCGCCCAGCGTGACCTTGGTGTGCACCGTCGGCGCCCCCACATCGGCGATGGCCTCGCGGGCGGCCCCGAAGCTCCCCTGCGCGACCCGCTGGATGGTCTGATCGAACTCCGCTTGTGGCAGCTGGTGGAGGCCGATGCAGGCCGCCGACGGGTTGTCGAACACGTGCAACAAGGTGATCTCCGCGCCCGAGGCGAGGGCGAGGGTGGTGGCGAAGGTGGCGGCCGAGTTGGCCCCCTTGGAGCCGTCGACGGGGACGAGGATGGAACGAAGGTGCATGGGGCTGAGTGTAGGGTGTTCGGCCGGCGCGCGCGGGAGA
>JAEWOQ010000114.1 GCA_023460875.1 Pseudomonadota bacterium | reverse complement strand
CGCTGGCACGCCCCTCGCAATTGGCCTGGCGTGGGGGCAACGCGCGCCGCCCCCCCGCGGGCGCACCGGAGCCCGGGGGGCCCCCAAGCCCCCCGCGGGGCTCCTGGTGGAACGTCTCCCGCCGAGCGGTGGTCGATGTGTCGACGTGCTCACTCGTCAGCGGAACCATGACGGGTCTCCTCTTCCTCACACGGCGATGACGTCGGCCCCGGACACACGAGGGAAGCGGTCGTTGGCCGCCTGCTCCTTCGGCGTGTAGTCGCGGATCTGCAGCTCCCCGCTGACGGGCAACGAGTCGAGCTTGCAGTTGATCGAGCCGTCGCTGTTGACGAACGCCACACCGACGCGGTTCCAGTAGCGCCGCTCGCCACGGCTGGAGATCACGTAAACCACCTTCATCTTCGACTGATCCATGACTCTTGTTCCTTGGTTCTGGGGCGGCGCTCGTTGCCGCCACGCCAGGCCAATTGCGAGGGGCGTGCCAGCGCTCGCTCCAGACAAAAACGGCTCCGAAACGCGCTCGAGGCCGCGACGCGCGGCTGGCCGCCACGTCCATGGATCCGGCCGCCACCCCCCCGCGCAACGGTCGCGGAGCAACGAAAACTCCGACGAGGCGAGGTCACCGAGATGTACAACGAGGTGCTAAGCGCTCGCGGCAAAATCCCTAAGACCGAACCTGGGAACAAGGGCCTGCGCAAGCGACTGCTTGCATCATGAGGAAACCGAGCACCAGCACCGGAAGCCTACGCCAAACTCCGGCGCCGGGGACTTCGACGTCGCGGGGCCGTGGACGGCACGGTCCGCAATCTCGTCGGTCTCCGCCTGAATGGCCCGGGCATGCGTTGGGGACCCGACCATGCCGGGCTGTTCCTCCATTTGCGCTGCATCGTGCTACGGGCAGTGGAACGACTTCTGCGCATACCTCGCCTCCCGCTCCGTCAAAACTCCCGGCCTAGCAGGCTGTTGAAATTCGGCTCGGCGGGGATCGACGAGGCCGCCCAGTTTGATCTAACCGGGGGCATGCGAGGCCGCGCTTCCCAACAGACGTCGATGCTGGTTCTCCGTTCGCCGGAGGATTTCGTGCCCCAGAGCCACCCGATTCGGGGGATCAAGAAGCTGGCGGACGCTGCTCTGAAGGACATGTCCGCGGACTTCGACGAGATGTACGCGGAAGGGGGAAGGCACTCGGTGGCCCCTCGAACCCCAGCGTCGACTTCCGCGGCCAGAAGCGCAGCAACGAGACGCACGTCTCGACCACGGATCCCGAGGCGCTCTATAAGAAGGCCGAAGGCCAGACGGCGAAGCTGTCCTACGCGGCGCACGCGCTGATGGAGAACCGGAACGGTCTCCTGGTGGACCTGCGCATCAGCAAGGCCACCGGCACCTCCGAACGCATGACGGCGCTGGCCATGCTCGAAGATGCACTGCCGGGTCGTCGGAGAATCACTGTGGGCGCCGACAGCCATCGACCGGCGCACCAGTGGGCAACGCGGGTATGCCATCTCGCAGCGCCTGCGGAAGCGCGTCGAAGAGATCTTCGGCTGGGCGAAGACCGTCGGGAACTTCCGGCGAAGCCGCTTCAAAGGCGAACGGCGCACGCAGTTGGCGGCCTACTTCGTGGCCGCCGCCTACAACCTGACTCGCATGTCGCGACAGGCCCCCATGAGGGCCGCCCGCAGCTCGCCCGAGGGCGAATGGGGCGTCCGAATAGGCGCTCGCTGAGGGCGACCCCGCTCGTGCGAAACGGCCCCAAACAGGGTGAATTCCGTCCGCCACCGGCTCACCACGTACGCTTTTCAACAGCCTATTAGCGATCCCAGCCAGAACCCACGATGCGAAAGCTCAGCAGCTACATCAGGAGGCGTAATGCAGAATGGGATTCACACCTCCTTTTTGATTCCACGTTCCGCTGTCTCACCCGACGTTGGCACGGGGGGCTGGCGCACTGGCCGGCGCGGCACAGCCCCCCAGGGTCAAGGGTTGGCCCGACTACCCTCACTTTGGTGACGGCTTACTGACCGAAGAAGTAAAGCCGGGTTCCGTAGAAACACTCGGTGGAGCCGCACAACGTTCCTGGATGGCCGAACGCGGGATCGTTGTGCGCCCAGGAGCGTGCTGCCACCCGAATCTGCCCACCGCCAACGACAGTGATCGTCGGTGTGGAGCCTGGGGTAGTTGGACGCACGATTGTTATGCGCGACGAAGCGCGGTGGTGCGAGCTCGCGAACCCGCCAGCGGCGTCATAGCGGCACTGGCCGTTGACGAGGTCTCCGAAATGCGTCACGGACCCGAGGTACGTCCAGCCCGAAAACCCGTTCAGCTTTTGGTACACGGCCAGCATAATCGCGGAATGGTTGCAGTCCCATGCGGATGTAGTGATGGCAGGACCGCCGAAGGACCCCGGATAGCCGAACGCGATGCCGACAACCGCACTGGAAAAAGTTTGAAACCACGTCCAGCTGCTGCATGTGTTCTGATTGCTGGTGTTCGCAAAGTTGGGCCCAAAGTACTCCTTGGGAGCCATGGAGAGCGGCGAGACCAGGACGTCTGTCGGCAAGGTGCTCATCTGAGACGTGCAGGTCTTGAAGAACGACGACGACTGAGCGTGGGCGTGCTCCGTAGTCATCAACGCTGCAGCAGTCACAGCCAGTATCGGCAAAGCTCGAACTAATGTCCTCATGGTTATTCCCCTCTCTCCTTGTTACACAGAGAGGTCCCATGTATCACACGAACGCTCACAGCGTCCATGGGGTTCTCGATGCTCGGAAATCGTGGCCCAAGTCCTGGGGCGGAGAGGGCGACCTTCGGGCCGAGGTTTCGGCTGCCTCCAGAGCTCCACGAGCACCGGACTCGCTCTATGTCACATGGGCTGTCTCACGCGATGTTGACACTGGCAGCATCGACTCGGGCGTCGATCCAACCAAACGGGGCGACGAGATCACGGAGAAGCGACATGCTCGGAGGCAGTGCAGGGTTGCCGGGAATCGGACGAAGAGCCGGTCGACCCCGAGCCAGTAATGACTGTAGCGATGCCGTCATCCCCGGCGAGTGCTCTTTGACCGTCGGAGAGCTCGAGACATGCGTGAAGGACAGCGTGGACGCACTGCTCGGCATCTTCACAGACGTGCCGTCGTGCGGAAGCCTCACCCGCGCTTTCCTCCAGACCTACGAAGGTCCCGAGGAACCGGCGGACCCAGCGAGCTGCGAGACCGTGAACGAGGACGTCCCGGCGTCCAGGAAGGCGGCGATTTCGACGACGAGATCTTCGTAGAGTGAAGGGCTCGATGGCGCTCGTGGCTCCACCCCGTGACGCCACGGGTGTGATGTTTCGGGGAGGGGCGCCATCCACCTCCCCGATTCGCAATTTCAGCCGGCTTCGACTGCGCTGCGGAGCCGCGCGACGAGCGGCGCGATCTGTGCGTGGCGCAGCTTGTACAAGCTGCGGTTGGCCACGAGCACGGAGGAGATGTCGCAGATGGACTCGAGCACCACGAGGTCGTTCTCGCGCAGAGTGGCCCCTGACTCCACGATGTCGACAATCACGTCCGAGAGCCCGACGAGGGGCGCGAGCTCCACGGAGCCCCCGACGTAGATCACCTCGGCCTGGACCCCCTTGCGAGCGAAATGCTCGGTGGCGATGCGCGGGAATTTCGTCGCCACCCGCGGGCGCGCACCGACGCTCACGCCAGCCGGACCCGCCACCACCATGCGGCACTTGCCCACCCCCAAGTCCAGGGGTTGGTACAGATCGTAGCGGCGCTCCAGGAGCACGTCGCGCCCGCTGATGCCGAGGTCGGCCACGCCGTACTCGACGTAAGTGGGGACGTCGTCGGGCTTGAGGAGCAAGAACCGCAAGCTCCCGTCGTCGCTCTCGCGGACGAGGCGGCGATCGTTGGCGACGAGGTTCTGTGTTCCGACACCGGCGCGCTCCAGGAGCGGCGCGAGGGCCTTGCTGACGCGTCCTTTGGGGATGGCGAGGGTCAGCGGTCGGGTGCTCATGGGCCCTCCAGTTGGATGCGCTCGATCAGGGCGCCCACCCCGCCGAGCTTCTTCTCGATGCTCTCGTAGCCGCGATCGAGGTGGTAGACGCGGCGCACGATGGTCTCGCCTTCGGCGACGAGGCCCGCGATGACGAGCGAAGCGCTGGCGCGCAGGTCCGTGGCCATCACGGACGCGCCCGACAGGGAGTTGACCCCCTCGACCACGGCGGTGTTGTTACGTATGGCGATCTTGGCCCCCATGCGCTGCAGCTCGGGGACGTGCATGAAACGATTCTCGAAGATCGTCTCCGTCAGCACGGCCCGCCCTTCGCACTGGGTCATCAGCGCCATGAACTGCGCCTGCATGTCTGTCGGGAACCCGGGGTGGGGCGCGGTGGTGACGTCCACGGGCAAGATCGGCCCCTCACGCACGACGCGCACTCCGTTCCCCTCGCGCTCGAGCGTGACCCCCGCCTCGCGCAGCTTGACCGCGACGGGCTCGAGGTCGTCCAAGGGAGCATCTTCCAGGAGGACATTGCCTCCTGTCGCCCCGACGGCGGCCATGAAGGTGCCCGCCTCGATCCGATCCGCGATGATCGCGTGGTCGAAGGGCTCCAGCTCATCGGCGCCGGTGATGTGGATGATGGCGGTCCCCGCCCCATCCACCTTGGCTCCCATCTTGTTCAGAACGCGCCCGAGCTCCTCCACCTCCGGCTCCCGCGCACAGTTGATGAGCGTCGTGCGGCCCTTGGCGAGGGCGGCCGCCATCATCAGGTTCTCCGTGCCCGTGACGGTCGGCATGTCCAGCACGATCTCCGCTCCGACGAGGCGTCGTGGGGCCTTCGCGTAGACGTAACCGTGCTCGACGGTGATGTGAGCTCCCAGGGCCTCCAGCCCCTTCAGGTGCTGATCGACCGGACGCGCTCCGATAGCGCAGCCGCCCGGCAAAGACACCCGCGCCTCACCAAACCGCGCCACCAGCGGGCCCAGCACGAGCACGCTCGCCCGCATCTGCCGCACGAGCTCGTAGGGTGCCTCGAAATAGGCGCCCGTGGCCGGACCCACCCGCACCTCGGGGATGTTCACGGTGGTCTTGCGCCCGAGGACGTCGAGGAGGGCGGCCGTCGTGCCGATGTCCCTGAGCCCGGGCACGTTGCGGAGGCGGCTCTCGCCCTCCGAGAGCAGGGTGGCGCACAAGATGGGCAGGGCGGCGTTCTTCGCTCCCCCGACCCGGAGAGTACCCTCGAGCCGGCGACGACCTCGAATCCGGATGGCGTCCATGCTTGGGGGCGGCATTAGCCCCGTTTTCCTGCTTTGGCAAAGCCTCTGCCGCCGGTTGAGCTAGTCTCGGCCCATGCGGGCTTCAGCCATCCCTGCCGAGTCCTCGCGCCGCCGCGCGCAGAGCGGACGGGCGGCTCGGCGCCTCCACCGAGCCTGCGCCCTGTCCCTGGTGCTCGCGTGGGCGACGTCGCTCGGCGCGCAGACTGAACCTACCGAGCAGGGGTGGCTCCGCCAGTGGACGGACGTGCGCGGGGATCTGCAGAGCACCGACCTAGCCACGAGGCTGCGAGCCATCGAGCGCCTGGGCGCCTCGTCCGAAGCCCGGAGCCGCTTCGCTCTCGTCGACGCCGTCCGGGAGGTCGCCAGCGAGTCGAGCAACGCCCCCTCGAGCGATGCACGATCGAACAACGCGCCGTCGAGCGGAGGTGCGTCGATGGATCCCTCCGCGACCGCCGAGCTGAGCGCCCAGGAGCGCGCTCGCGTCCGCCTGGCTCTGGCACGAGGCCTCGCGCGCCACTCTGGCCACCTGGAGGTGCGACGCGCGCTGCTCCGCTTGATGACCGCGGCGGCCGATGGCGCAGAGCCCCACGACGACATGGCCTTGCACACCGCGGCCCTGGCGCTCGCGCTGAGCGGTACGCCCGACGCCCTCCACGGGTTGGGGCGGGCGTTCTGGCAAGGCGAGTCCCTCGCGCGGGCGGCTCGCGGCGCCCTGCTCGCCCATCCCCCCGCGCAGCTCGCCCCGCTCCTGCGGACCGCGCCGGCAGAAGCGGCGCTGTCGCTCCTGGGAGAGCTGGGGGATCAGCGCGCGGACGAGCACCTGCGCGACGTCGTGCGGGAGGGGCCCCCTGCCCAGGCCGCTGCGGCAGCTTGGGCGCTGTTTCGCCTCGGCACCCTCGAAACCCAAGAGGTCGCTCGCCACTGGTGGCGACGAAGCTCCGACGCGAGTCAACGCTACGTGGCCACGAGGATCCTCGTGGAGACAGGTGACCCCTTGGGGACGGAGGCCTTGGCCGCACAGCTCGCAGAGCTCCCCCAGGATCCCAGCCGCCGCCGTACCCTCCTCGAGCTCGCCGCCGCCCAGCCCGATCCCGGGTGGGAAGCGGCGCTGCTGCGGCTGGGGCGCGCTTCCCTCGCGAGCACGCTCCCCGGTGGGGCCACGGCAGACGACGAGCTGGTGTTCCTCGCCCTCGCGAAGCTCGATCGTTCCCCGAGCCTCCGGCTGCTGCTGCGAGGCCTCGATGGTCCCGCAGCGCACGCGGTGGCGGGTGCCCTGGCCCGCGCCGATGGTCCCCGCGGGAGCGCGCTCCTGGCCCAGGCCCTCGACCAGCCCCAGCGGCGCCGCTGGGCGCTGCGCATCCTCGGGGTCCGCCTGGCGCGCGGCAGCGCAGAGGCACAGCGGGCCCCCTTCGCAGCGGTCTCCAGCAAGCTCCTGCAGCAGTCCAAGAGCTCGGGATCGACGCTGGACGCGGACCGAGCGGCAGCCGCTTGGGCCGTCGCGGTGGCGCGACCGGAGCGGGCCGCTGAGCTCCTCCCTGCGGCGGATCCGGTGGTGTTGAGGGCCCTGGGGCGTCAGACGTGGAGGGAGCCCCTGGCGGGAGCCGCGGTCGCGAGGCTTGCCCGTCCCTCCTCCCGTTCCTCGGGGGAGGCGGAGAGCGCGCTCTCTCCGGCCCTGCTCGCCCCGGACGTGGCCGCTCGGGTCCCCACTCAGAGGCTCGAAGCGCTGCTCGCCTCGCCCGCGCGGGGATCGAGCGAGGAGGGGCCCCCCACACTCGTCGAGCTCCTCGTCGCCCGCGTCCCAACGCGGAGCGGCGCGGAAAGCGAAGAACCGCTCCACCGGATCCGCCGATGGCTTCGCAGCACGGACGTCCCCACGCGGACCGCCGTCGCTCGAGGCCTGGCGACGGCGAGCGTGCCTGGAGCGGTCGCCTTACTCGGAGAGGCCCTCACCTGGGACCCTGAGCCGGCCGTGCGTAGAGCGGCTGCCTGGGCCCTGGTGCAGCGGCCCGAGCCATCCCGACGCCGCTGGCTCGAGGTCACCGCTCGGCTCGATCCGGACCCGGTGGCGCGCCACCTGGCGCGCCTCGCTTCGCCAAGCTCCTCGGGCACACCAGGCGTGCAGAGCGGTAATTCCCTGCTTTGGCTGCACGCCGAGGGACCGGTACAGCTGTTCACGGCGTCCGGGGAGACGCTCTGGCTCTTCCCCGACCCCGACGGCTTCGTCGGGGTTTACGGGCCGCTCGCCGAACCGTGGGAGCTGCGACGGCTCCCGGTTGCCAACCCCGCCGCCCGGGGCGAGGCTCCGCGTGTCCCATGACCGCGAAGAAGTCCCGCTCCGCCTCCAGCGCCACCGCAGCCGCCACCACCACCACCACCGCAGCAGCCGCCAACCCAGTCGAGGGTTCCTTGGACGGCGCGGAGGCCATCACGACGTCCTCCTTCGAGGATGCCATGCGCCGGCTGAGCCACATCGTCGAAGACCTGGAGGGTGGTGCGCTGAGCCTCGAAGAGTCCCTCGCCCGGTTCGAAGAGGGTGTGCGCCTCGCGCGCTCCTCCCAGGCCCAGCTCGACGCGGCTGAGGCTCGCGTGGAAGAGCTGATGAGGGTGGACGAAGAGGGGAACCCTGTCGTCCGCGAGTTGGACGCAGACTAGAGGCGCGGGCTAGGCAGGGACGTCGAGCGGGAACGTGGACCGGAGCCTCGGAGAAGCCATCGTGAGCCTTCCATGAGCCGCAGCATCGTGACCACCGCCGCCGCTTTGGCCATCGGCAACGAGCTGCTGAACGGCAAGGTCCAGGAGAGCAACCTGCACCCCCTAGCCACCACGCTGCGCGCCCTCGGGATCAGGCTCAACCGCACGCACACCATCGGCGACGATCTGGAGCTCATCGCCCGGGAGGTGCGCGAGCTCAGCGAGCGCCATGATGTCCTCTTCACGAGCGGCGGCATCGGGCCCACCCACGACGACGTGACGATCGCCGGCGTGGCGGCAGCCTTCGGCGTCTCCGTGGAGCTCCACCCCGAGCTCACCACCATGCTCGAGCGCACCTACGGCGATCGCCTCACCCCCGAGCACCTGACGATGGCGCGCGTGCCCGCCGGGGCGCGCCTCCTCGGCACGGCGGACATCCGTTGGCCCACGGTGGTGATGAACAACGTCTGGATCCTCCCGGGCGTGCCGGAAATCTTCCGCATGAAGCTCGCGGTGGTGCGGGCGCACTTGCGGGGCGCGGAGGAGTTCTTCGGCCGCGCCGTCTTCACCCTGCTCGAGGAGGCGGAGCTCAAGCCCTTGCTCGACCAAGTGGTCGAAGCGCACCCCCAGGTGGAGGTGGGCTCCTACCCCAAGTGGTTCGACACTACCTATCGCACGAAGCTGACCTTCGATGGGCGCGATCCGGACGCGGTGCAGCGAGCGCTCGAGGCGCTGCTCGCGCTGCTGCCGGAGGGTGAGCCTCAGCGCCTCGAGTGAGCGCTCGGCTCGAACGCGTCCCCACGCGCCCTCGCCTCCGTCTCGCGCCACCGGGAGTGCCAGGCGCGTGGCCGCCAAGGCGCGCGTCGTGGCAGACAGGCGTCGTCGTCCGGCCGCGCACCGTTCCCGGGCAAGAATTCCCCCGTGAAGGCCCGACGGCTCTGCGGCACAGCTCCTGCAACGTGCTGTGTCACTATGCCTGCCCCACCGCTCCGCCTCCCCTATCAGGAGCTCGCGCTCCGCGAGCTCCGTGAGCGTGCTCAGTGGTCCGGCGTGGAGGACCTGGGCGACTCAGAGCTGCTCGCCCTCGTGCTCGGACAAGGCGGCGATGGCCTCTCGGCCACCCAGCTGGCGACCGCGCTCCTCGAGGGCACAGGAGGTCTGGAGCACCTCGGCAAGATGCCCCCCACGGGACTGGCGGCCCGACCCGGCCTCGGCCCTGCACAGGCCACGCGCGTCGCCGCCGTCTTCGAGCTCGGCCGGCGCACCGCCCGCCGCGAGACCGAGCGGCGTACGGGGCTCCCCTTGTGCGCCGACGCGGTGGCGCGATGGGCAAGCCGACGCCTCACACGCCTCGACCACGAAGAGGTCTGGGTGCTCTGCCTCGACGGGCGCAGCGTCCTCATCTGCGCGCTGCAGGTAGGACGAGGTGGCATGCACGGCTGCGCTCTGCTCGCCCGTGATTTCCTGATCCCAGTGGTGCGACACGCGGCCAGCGCCTTCGTGGTGGTCCACAATCACCCGAGCGGGGATCCCACGCCGAGCCGTGAGGACCTTGAGATGACCGTCGCGCTGGCCTCGGCGGCGGTCCTGGTGGCGGTCCCCCTGCTGGATCACGTCGTGGTGGGGCGGGATGGGCACCGGTCCATGTTCGAGATGGGAGTCCTCGACGGGCTCTGACCACCGCCCTTTTTCCGCTCCCCACGGCGACCTACAGCGGCTCCCGGTTGCGTCGACCGTGCCCGCCGCCGCTCGATCCCCAAGCAAGTGCGGGCCGTGCGGCTCCACGGGGATCGGCGCCCGCACCCGCCGCTCATCGGTGATTTCGCGGCGATCCACGGGAGCGGTCGCCGCTGTGATGACCACCCGGGCCGCGCCTCTGGGCGTCCGAGAGACCACGGAACGCTCTCGAACGGCCGCAGCCCGTCGCAATTCGCCGCTTGGAGCGCGCCCCCCTGGCCGGTATTCTCCCCACCAATGGGCACCGAGGTGATCTTCTCCGCGCTCACCGACGTCGGTCGCAAGCGGGAGCACAACGAGGACAACTTCCTCGTCGACAAGAAGCTTGGACTGTACGTCGTGTGCGACGGGATGGGCGGGCACGCGGCAGGGGAGGTGGCCAGCGCGCTCGCGGTGCGGGTCCTCCACGAAGAGGTCAAGAAGGAGCGCGACCTGCTCGAGGATTTCGCCGCCGGGAAGACCGGCGCCGACCGCGTGAGCAAGCGGGACATCACCAACATGCTCGAGTTCGCGGTGAACCGCGCGTCCGCTCGGGTCCACGCGGAGGCCGTCAGAGATCCGGCGAAGCGGGGTATGGGCACGACCCTCGTGTGCGTCCTGCTCGTCGCTCAGCAGGCCTTCGTCACCTATTGCGGAGACAGCAGGCTGTACCTCCTGCGCGACGGCGTGCTCGAGCAGGTGACCGAAGACCACACGGTCTTCAACGAGCTGGTCAAGCGCAAGAAGATGCCGCGCGAGAAGGTCGAGAAGCTCGCGCAAAAGAACGCCATCACCCGCGCGGTCGGCGTCTACGAGCACGCGGAACCCGAGAGCCTCGTCCTCGATGTGCTCGCCGGCGATCGGCTGTTGCTCTGCTCGGATGGCCTCTACCAGTATTTCGAGGACACCCTCGAAGAGCTGGGCCAGCGCATGTCGGGGGAGGAGCTGGAGCCCTCGGTACGCGGCTTGATCGACCGCGCCAACGAGTGCGGCGGCTCCGACAACATCACCGGCATCCTCATCAGCGTCGGACTGCGTGGCCAGCGGGACGAGAGCCGCGCCAAGCAGCTCCAACTGAAGCGCGACATCCTCGCGAAGATGCCGCTCTTCCGACCGCTCAACGATCGTGAGCTCCTCCGGGTCCTCCAGGTGACGGAGGTGACGCCCTACGAGGACGGCATGACCATCGTCAAGGAGGGTGAGGCGGGGGACGAGCTGTTCATCGTGCTCTCGGGCAAGGTGAAGATCGTGCGCGGCGGCGCGTTCATCACGACGTTGCCCCCGGGCGCCCATTTCGGGGAGATGGCGCTGGTGCGCAACCAGCCACGCTCCGCGAGCGTGGTCAGCGACGGACCTTCGGAGCTGATGGTCGTGCGGCGGCGCGAGTTCTTCGAGCTGTTGCGGACCGAGCAGGCGCTCGCCGTCAAGCTCCTCTGGCAGTTTTTGGGGGTCCTGGCAGACCGGCTCGCCGAGACGAGCCGCGAGCTGGGTCAAGCCCGCGAGGAGCTGGCCGCCGAGGACATCACGAGCGAGCTGTTCGAAGAGGTGGAGGACGACGACTCCGATCGACGAACGCTCGTCGTGCCTCCTGGGACGGATGAGGTCGAAGCTCCGCCGATCGACGAATCCTGAGCCCCCAGCTGGATGAAGACCAGGCTGGCCAAGGCGGTCCGTTGACAGTCCGAGGAGCGCGCCGGTAGCGTCCTGGCGCGCAAGTGGGCCGTTTTTCCGTGCAACGACGTTGGTCCTCCCTCCGGAGGTGGCCCCCTCCGGACCTGGAGGGGCTCCACGCACGGAGGGCGACGCGCCCCCACGCCGACCGGAGCCCGGTCTCCAGTGCTATGCCAAGCCGCGCGGTACTACGTGGCGCGGTGCTGGGCGGTGCGGTGCTCCTGATCTCCGGGAGCGCTGCGGCAGACGAGCCCCGCCGCGCCACGGAGCCAAGCCTCCTCGCTGACTCTGCGACGGATCTGACCCAGGTGGTCGACGCCTTCGACGAGCTGGACGACTTCGACCTGCACCTGTCGCTGACCTTCCAGCAGTCCACTCGGCGCGCCCCCATCTACCGGGAGACCTCCCTCTCGCAGCCGGGACTGACGACGGCCGGCTACGTCTCTGGCGATCTAGACGTCGCGAACTACGCGGAGACCACGAACCGCCTCATCCCCGCGGCAGACATCGGCTTGTTTCGGGACGTCGCCCTGCGCGTCCGGCTGCCCATCATCCTCTCGAACGTGCGCAGGCTCTCGGCGCGGGGCGACTCAGCGAGCGGTCCCCCCAGCCCCCCGCCCGCGCTCGCGGGGCTGCCGGGCGAGCAGCTGTTCGCCTTGCCCTTCGAGGCTCCGACGCGCAGCGGCATCGAGTATCTCGCCATCGGCCTCGAGGTCGGTCTGATGAACCAGTACCGACAGCGCGCGCGGCCGACGTGGGTGGTGGGGTTCGAGGGTCGCTTCAACGTGAGTGAGCCCATGCGCGCCTGCAACGCGTCCCCCGGCAGCGCCGCGGCTGCGACGGGACGAGACGTGCCGCTCGTCGCCTGCGCGCACCCGTCCGACGTGAATCGAGACGGGATCGCAGATCCCACCGACGATCCCGAGCTGGGCGGCCCCATCGAGGGGACCTTCTCGGGGACACGCCGCCCCGGTGTCAGTCGAGGGACCACCGGCCTAGAAGCGCACACCTTCGTCTCCAAACGCATCAAGTACCTCGAGCCTTACGGAGGGCTCAGCGGGCTCATCGAGTTCCCGACCTCGAGCAGCGATTTCGGCGCCGCGAGCCCGGGCGCCTCCCATCGCCCGCCCGTACGCGGCACCCTCGTGGTCGGGACGGCCATCGTCCCGTGGGAGATCCGCGAGCGCCACCAGCGCCTCGTCTTCGACACCCGACTCCGCAGCACCTACGTCTCCACCGGGCAGGACTACTCAGAGCTCTTCGACGCGCTCGGCTCGAGCCCCGCGGCATCTCTCCGCGCGCCGCGTTTCGCAGGCCACATGCCGAACCTCGACGCCAGCGGTCGCCTCGACGAGAACGATCCCTCGGTGGTGGATCCGAGCTCGCGGCGCGTGTACTTCACTGGCTTGACGGAGGTCCAACAGCACGCTCGCTTCGAGCTGAGCGGCCAGTTCACCTGGCAGGCAGGCGAGTACGTCAAGTTCGACGTGGGCGGAGCCTGGCACGTCATTCAGGGACACGTCATCACCTTCGATCGTCCCTGCGAGCAGGACCGCGCCGCGGAGGCCGCCCTCGCGGGTACCTGTAAGCAAAATGTGGGCTCGGAAGACGCGCCGGAGTGGTCACCCACGGGGACGCCCAACCCCAACTACCGCGCTGCAATCAACGCACCTGGCAGTCGATTCCGGGTGGGGACCTCCCACGGTTTGGACGCCTGGATTCGGGCTTCGGTGATGTTCTGATGGCCACCCCGTCCCGACCCAGACGAAGGAGCGCCGCAGCCGTCCTTGGCTTGCTGTGGAGCCTGGGGGCCCCATGCGCCCACGCCTCGGCGTCCGTCACGCTCGCCCCCCTCCCCCAGCCGCCGTCCGAGCCACCATCAGGGGCGGCGGAGGTTGCTCCTCCGCACGGCGCCCTCCAGCCGCAGTCCGAGCCACTGTCAGGGGCGGCGGAGGTTGCTCCTCCGCACGGCGTCCTCCAGCCGCAGTCCGAGCCACTGTCAGAGGCAGACGAAAGCGCTCCGCTAAGTCCCCTGGAGCACGGAGTGACCAGCGCTCTTCGGGAAGGAGCCCTCGACGTCGGCATCACGGCGCAGGTGGTGAGCCCCCAGCTCCTCGATCAGGAGCTGCGCGAGCGCCCCGCGGGGGAGTCGGCTCCCTGGCTCTTGAGCGCCCGCGTGACGCCCGCGGGCGAGCTGTGGCGCATCGAGATCACCGCGGTCCCGCCGGGCACCTCCGTGCGGCGCGTGGCCGTGGACATCGTCGAGGCGGAGCGCCTCGAGGTGCGGACGATGGTCCTGCTGCGGGACGTGGCGACGCTCCCCGCCGAGCCCGCGGAAGCCACCCCGGCCGCGCCCTCCCCGGAGCCCCGCGCACCTCGCTCCTCGGGACGAGCGGTCCTGGCCTTGAACACGGCGCTGCTCGGCGGCGCGATCGGCGTGTCCTTGCATCAAGCCGGAGCCAGCGAAGACGATCGCCTGCTCTACCCGCTGGCGGCGCTCGGCGTCGGGATCGGCCTGGGAGCGTCGATGTTAGTGGCCGATGAGTGGAACATCACCACGGACGACGCTTGGTTTCTCTCCGCGGGCATGGTGTGGCCGGCCGCCTCGGGCGTGCTGCTGGCGACGGGCCACGACGTGCGCCAGGAGCACGGCTATCTCTACGGCCTCGCCGGGACCGCGGCGGGCATGACCTTGGCGACCATCGCCGTCGCCAACAACCGCGTGGATGAGGGCGGCGCAGCTCTGGCCCACTCGGGCGCCGCCTTCGGGCTCGGCGTGGGTGCCCTGACGGAGGGCATCGTGCGGGGAGATTTGGTCAACACCCCCTTGGCCGGTATGGGATACGGGGCCGGGGTCGGTGTGCTGGCCGCGGGCATCGCCGCCACCCAAGTCGAGACCTCCTCGTCCCGCGTGCTCCTCGTGGACCTCGCGGCGCTCCTCGGCGGCTTGACGGGGGCCGCGCTCGGGACGCCGCTCCTCCTCGGCGACGATCTCGACGACACGCGGCGGCGGCTTTGGTTCGGCTCGATCGCCCTCGGCACGGCGGCGGGTGCGCTGGTCGGGTTCTTCGCCACTTCCGGCGACGCACCGGGCAGCGCCGCCGCGGATCGGCGCGAACTTCAGGCGACGCCGCGCCTCGTCGAGCGCTGGTCACCCCAGGCGGGCGTGATCGGCATGTCGCAGGTGGGCACGAAAACCGCGCCGGCCTTCGGAGCCGGAGTGCAAGGGCTCTGGTGACGACATGACCGACGATGTCTTCGAGTTCGAGGTGACGCCCGAAGAGGAGGGGCAGCGGCTCGACCGCATCTTGGTGCAGCGGCTGTCCGACATCGGCAGGAGAGCGGCGACGGAGCTCGTTCGCCGCGGTGACGTCCGCGTCGACGGCCGCCGCGCCGTCAAGGCGGAGCAGCCCGCCGCGGGCGCGCGCATCGCCGTCCGCTTACCCGAGCGCAGCGTCGCGGTCCCGGAGCCCGGTCCCCTCGAGGTGTTGCTCGAGCGCACGGATCTGGTCGTCGTCGACAAGCCCGCGGGGCAACCCAGCGCCGTGATACGGGGCACCGACCGAGGCACGCTCGTGAACGCCTTGCTGGCTCGCTACCCCGAGATGGCAGAGGTCGGCTTCGGCCCGAGGGAGCCGGGGCTCATCCATCGCCTCGATACGCAGACGTCCGGCGTGCTCGTCGCCGCGCGCGATCCTCGAACCTTCGCCCTCCTGCGGGCCGCCCTCGAGTCGGGGACGCTACACAAGACCTACCTGGCGTTGGTGGAGTCCGACCGCGTCCAGGACGCCGGAGTCGTCGATGCCTGGCTCGGTCCCCACGCGCGCAACCGCCGCAAGGTCGCCGTCAAGCCGCCCGCATCGCCGGACGCCCGCGCGGCTCGCTCCGAGTACCGCGTCCTCGAGCGCGCGGATCGCTGGGCCCTCGTCGAGGTGAAGGCGCCGCGCGCTTATCGACACCAGGTGCGCGCGCACCTCGCCTCCGTGGGCGCTCCGATCGCCGGAGACGTGCTCTACGGCGGCGTGGAGCTCGCGCTCGGGGAACGCCACGCCCTCCACGCGGCCTCGCTCGGCTATACGGGTCCGGAGCTGGCGCCCTTCTCGATCACCACGCCGCTACCCCCCGACCTGGCGGAGCTCCTGAGCTGAAGCGCGCGACCGCCGAGCGGACGCTCAGTGGTCGGCCGCGCTGTGACGTCAGCCGCGCTGTGACGTCGACCGCGCTGTGACGTCAGCCGCGCTCGGCCGCGCGCCGACGGCCCACGACGAACCAGCTGAGCACGCCCACGCCGCAGGACGCGGCAAAGAGACCCAACGTCCAAGTCGGCGCGCTCAGGCCGAAGCTCGCGTCGCGGAGGATCGTGTCGAAGAACGAGCGCAGGAGCACGATCACCCCATAGCCCGTGACCCCCGCCAGCAGCGCCACGCGTAGCTGCTCTCCCAAAGACATCACCTGGGGCGTGCTGCCCCAAATCTTCGCCAGGTGGCGACACCAGAGGACCGTCGGTGTCAGCATCAGCGCCAGAGCTCCGACGCCGCTCAGCACGACCTCCGTGGTCGTCAGCGCGCTGTCCCCGTCGCCGAACAGCTTGATCGCCGCGACCAACGCCGTCACCAGGCCCAACGTGACCCAGAGGAAGATCCCCACGGACAGGAGCGCCAGCGCAGGCCGCGCCCAGCGCACGTCGCGCGAGCGTTGGGCCAGCATCGTCGGAGCGTGGTGCGCCCTGTTCGCGCGGGCAGGCCTCACGACCGTGGGCGGCGCTCCGCTCGCCCGCTGCGCGTCACCCGTCGACGTCCGGTCCAAAGCAGGCGGCAGCAGGGACGTGCGCGCGGGGTCGAAGGAGGCGAGCTCCGCGTCGAAGGCTTCCATGTTCGGGAAGCGATCGGCGGCGTCCTTGGCCATGGCGCTCTGAATGACGAGCTCCAGGGCCGCGGGGAGGCTCGGCTCGAGCTGGGTGGGGCGCTCGGGCTCCTGGGAGACGACGGCCGTGAGGGTCGCCATGGGATCGAGCGCCTCGAACGGCGCCTTCCCCGTGACACACCGATAGAGGATCGCGCCGACCGCGTAGACGTCGGCGCGCAGATCGACTCGAGCGCCCCGAGCTTGCTCAGGGGCCATGTAGCCGGGCGTCCCCATGACCATCCCTGTCTTGGTGAGGTTCGCGTTCCCTTCGCCCACCTTGGAGATGCCGAAATCGAGGACCTTCACGTGGCCCTCGGAGCCCACCAGGAACACATTCTCGGGCTTCATGTCGCGATGCACGATCCCGTGCTGGTGCGCCGCGGCGAGCGCTTGGCAGACCTGACGCACGACGCGCACGGAGGATTCGACGGGGAGCTTGCCCACCTGATCGAGGTAGGCGCCCAGCTCGACCCCCTCGAGGAGCTCGCCGACGATGAACGGGCGGCCGTCACGGGTGACGTTCACGTCGAAGACGCCGACGATGTTGGGATGACTGAGGGCGCTGGCGGCCTCCGCCTCTTGCTGGAACCGCGTGACGACGTCCGGTTGCCGCGCGAGCTCCTGGTGAAGCAACTTCACCGCGTAGCGCTTCTTGTGGAGCCGCGTGTGGCGAGCCTCGTAAACCCGGCCCATCCCTCCCTCGCCGATCACGCGCACTACCGCGTAAGACTCTCCGAGCACCGAACCGATGAGCGGATCCTCATCGACGGGGGCGTCCTCGAGCGGCGCTGCATCCCGAGGGCAGACCCGAAAGTCAGCGGGATAGCGAGAGCCGCAGTTGGGGCAGACCCGCGCGTTCGACAGCGGGCCTTCATGGCGGACCACGGCCATCTCTGCGCTCGCAGGACTGGACCCCTCCTTCACGACGGGCTCCTCAGGCGCCCGAGAGACTTGCATGACGTCCAGCTTAGCCCCGCGGCGCATGGGGAAACAGAGCCTCCGATCGGGCGTCAGGATCGGGCGCTATGAGCGCCTCACTAGACGAGATCAGACGACAATGTAGGCGATGAGCCGCTGATGGGATTCTCCGCCATTCTCGTCACTTGGAGGCTTTCCGCCCCTTACCGTCGGCCCCTCTTCACGTCTGCCCTCAACTACGTCTGTAGAGAGCGCCGCAATGGCCGTCGGACCGTAGGCGCGTCGTGAGCGCTCAGTGGGGTCGCGCCCTGCTGCGCTCGTCGTCCAGATCGCGGGCCCCTGCGTGGAGCCTTCGCTTCCTGCCCCACGGTCAGTAGGCGCAGCACTCCGGACAGCAGCTGCAAGCACTGGCCCCGGGTCGGCACCCGGGGCCGCAGGATCGCGACCCGCTCTTCACCGGTGCGTCCTCTCACCCAGTGGACACTGTGCGGCAACGCCCGATACGCAGGCGAGTCGTCCTGCACTCGGACGACGACGCAGGGGAGCGCCACCAGCCCTCCGCCGATCTCCACTCCCACCTCGATGGCGCGGACTCCCTGCAGCGCGCGCTCGTGCAGCAAGCGCAGGCGGATCTCATCGCAGTCGGAGGCGACCACCTCGACCTGACCCTGCGTCGACGCCTCGGCGCGGTCGGTCACCGCAGCGGCGCCCTCCTTCGAGGCCTTCAGCTCCTCCCCGAGCTCTGGCCCCCGCGCCGCGGCGCGCAGGGGGCGCCTCGCCCAGAGCTCACAGGCCACGCAGTGATCACGCTCGAGCCTCTTGGCGAGCCACCGGTACAGGGCCACCGCCCCCCAAGCAGGGTCCGCGGGCATGTCCGATGCTCGCCCTGTGAGGAAGATTGGCAGCCACGCGCTGAGGCTCGCGAGGGTGAGGCCGGCTCGATAGGGAGAGGTGGACAGCAACGTCCAAGCAGCCAGGCAGGTCACCATGACGATCCCGACCAAGAGCAACGCTCCCCGCGAGTCGCTCCCATCCAGCCAACGCCCGCTCCCTCCTGAACGCCGAGGCTGTCGAACCTCTGCCTCGCTCAAGCGTGCCCACTCCCCTGGTCCCCTCGGCCTCGGCTCACGCCACGGCGGCAGGAGCGCGGCGAGCAGCAGGGCCCCGGCCCAAGCCAGACCCGCCCACGTGAGGGACTCGAGCAAGGCGAAGGTGGCCGCAATCCCGAGGAGCGCGCCTGCGCCAAGGACGCGCAGAGCTGTCGGGAGGGGCAGCAACACCCGCGGCCTGACCCCGAGCTCGGCGCAGGAGCCCCGGACCCCACGCCATTTCAGGCCGAGCACGATCGCGTACACGAGCCCGAGCGCTGCCCCGAACGCCCACATCCAGACAGGGGTGCGAGGCAGGAGCAGGCGGGCGGGAGGCGGCGCGCCCGACGGCTGCGCTCGAACCGCCTCCGCGCTCTCCACCTCCAAGCCACGGAACACGGAGGCGTCCACGTCGACTTGCCACACCGCCGGTTCACCCCGAGCGACGTGGGCGCGCACCAGCTCGACCTCGTCGAGCTCGGGGCCGCGCCGGACCTCCGTGAGCAGCACCGCGGCGGCCGGGCCATCCTCCTCCTCGGGCAGCCGAGGCTCGACGGCGGCGTGAGGGACCCGGA
>JAEWOQ010000113.1 GCA_023460875.1 Pseudomonadota bacterium | reverse complement strand
GCCTCACTCAGAATAACGCGAGCCGGCCGCCGGAGGACCTGACCCGGCGACCAGCTCGCAGAGAATGTTGAACCTCAGCCGAGGGAGCTCAGTTGGCCCGCGCCGCGCGGCGGGTCCCGGTGTTGGCGCGCCCCTTGGCTTCCTCCCCTCCGGCCTCTGGAGGCGGAGGCTCGCCTGCCGAGGCGGGCGCCGAAGGCTGCGCAGCTCCGATGCCGCTCTTCTCGAGGACCATACGCGCGAGCTTCTCCATCAGCTCCGGGTGCTCTTCGAGGTAGGTCCGCGCGTTGTCGCGTCCCTGACCGATACGCTCCCCGTCCATCGAGTACCAAGCGCCGCTCTTCTGGACCAGGCCCAGATCCGCCGCAAGATCGATGACCTCACCAGAGCGGCTGACCCCCTTGCCATACAAGATGTCGAACTCCACCTCACGGAAGGGCGGCGCCATCTTGTTCTTCACGACCTTCACGCGGGTTCGGTTGCCGACGACGCTCATCTCCTTGCCGGACCCGCTCGCGTTCGCGTTCGCTTCCTTGATCGCGCCGATCCGACGCACGTCGAGCCGCACCGACGCATAGAACTTCAGGGCGTTACCGCCCGTCGTCGTCTCGGGGCTGCCGAACATGACGCCGATCTTCATCCGGATCTGGTTGGTGAAGAACATCATGCAGTTGGAGCGCGACACGGAGGCGGTCAGCTTGCGCAACGCCTGGCTCATCAGGCGCGCCTGGAGACCGACGTGGCTGTCTCCCATGTCGCCTTCGATCTCCGCCTTGGGCACGAGGGCTGCCACGGAGTCGACGACCACCAGATCGACCGCCCCAGAGCGGACGAGCATGTCCGCGATCTCGAGGGCCTGCTCACCGTAATCCGGCTGGCTCACCAGCAGCTCATCGGTCTTCACCCCGAGCTTCTTGGCGTAGTTGATGTCGAGGGCGTGCTCTGCGTCGATGAACGCCGCCACCCCACCTTGTCGCTGCGCGCTGGCGATGGCGTGGAGGGTCAAGGTCGTCTTACCGCTCGACTCGGGGCCGTAGATCTCGACGATGCGCCCCTTGGGGTACCCGCCAATCCCGAGCGCGACGTCCAATCCCAAGGAGCCTGAAGGGATGACCTCGATGTCTCGACCGATCTTGTGCCCTTCACGCAGACGCATGATCGCGCCTTCGCCGAACTCCTTCTGCACGCTGGCGATCGCCAGCTCCAGGGCCTTGGTCTTGTTTTTCTCGTCCATCGCCGTCATCCGTTTCCTGGAGGCTCTGTCACCTCGGGATCCTCATGTCCACCCTCGGGTGGCTCCCGAGGGTCCAGCGGCTCACCCGAGGGTCGTCGTCCGCACCCGTCGTCCGCACACCGTGCCTGTGGTGGGGCACTTATGGAAGGTCCCCGCTGGAGGAAAGCCCCCAGCAGCGACCTCACTTGTACTGTTCTGCCGTTCAGCTGTCAACCTGTTCAGTGAGAGGGCGGACAGGGATTGTCTGGGCTCTAGTGCTCGGTCGATCCCTCGCTCGGGCTCCGCTCTGGAGAGCTCCGGTCGATCTGGATCCGCTCCGCTCGCCGGGCCGATGCCCGGAGCACCCGGAACCGATAGCCCCCGAGGAACACCTGATCGCCGACCGTGGGGACCCGCCCGAGCTTCTCAGCCATGAAGCCGCCGAGGCTGACGGACTCGACCTCGTCCGTGATGTCCAGCAGATCGAACACCTTGCGCGTCTCCGCCAGCCCACGACAGAGGAGCCCCTCGTCCGGGCGCCGAATGATGAACGGATCGACCCGATCGCTCTCGTCCTGGATATCTCCCACGATCTCTTCGAGCACGTCCTCGAAGGTGACGATGCCTTCGGTGCCGCCGTACTCGTCCACCACGATCGCCATGTGGTTGTGCTGCTCCTGGAAGTTGCGGAGCAGCTTCTCGAGGGGCATCGCGTCGGGCACGAAGAGCGCCGGCCGGGCTATGGCGTCCAGAGGTTCGCCGTCGGGGCGCGGGCCCTCGCTCGTGGAGGGCCGCTGCGCCTCGTGCAGCATGAACAACAGATCCCGCACGAGCACGATCCCGTCGATCCGATCCACCTCCCCCTCGCGGGAGTAGGGGAAGCGGCTGTATCCGGACTCGCGCACCACGGCCAGGTTCTCCTCGAGGCTCTTTCGTCCCGAGAGGAAGCTCACCCGCGTCCGCGGCACCATCACGTCGTACACCGTCAGGTCCCGGAGCTTCGTGGCCCCCTCGATGATGGCGGCGGTCCGCTCCGCGACGGCGCCCTCGGTGCGACCGAGGGCCACCAACAACCGGATCTCCTCGATGGAGGTCGCGCGACCCTCCTTGCCGCTCCTCACGATCGGCATGAGCTTGCGCATGGCGAACATGAGCGGGGAGAAGATCCACACGAGGCCGCGCACCCCGTAGGTCACCGGCACGATGATCTTCTCGAGGTGAGCCACCCCGAGGGACTTGGGCAGGATCTCGCTGAGGACGAGCACCAGCGCCGTGAAGCCGACGGCGAACGGCAGCAACGACCCTTCGCCGAACACGCCCACGAAGCTCGCCCCCGCCACCGCGGCGCCGACGGTGTGCGCCGTGGTGTTGAGGATCAGGATCGCGGCGATGGGGATGTCGATCTCCCGCTTGAACCCGCGCAGGATCCGCCCCGCGCGCGTCTCGCCCAAGCGCTGCACCTGCGCGTGGCTCACCGAGAGCAGGCTTGCCTCGGCGAGAGAGCACAAAAACGAGGTGACGAGCGCGATGCTGACGGAGAGAACGAGGATGGTCATGCCCGCGGCCCGTCGAGCCTACCAGAAAGGCTCCGGGCCGGGGGACGTACGATCCCGCGCCCTCAGCGGGCCTGACCGGGGACCGCGAGGCGCTGCTGCTGCTGCTGGAGGAACTGGGCGACCACCCGGGAGCGCTCGACGGCGAACTGCTTCACTTCCCGGTTCGTCGAGCCCGCCAGCGCGTTCAGCAGGCGCGTGACCCGCTCCAGATCGCGCTTTTGGAAGAGCGCCTCGAAGTAGTTGTTCGCCAGGCGCACGTCGCTCGCCATCTGCGCCTCGTGCTTCGAGAGCAGCTGGATGACGTCGTCGAGCTTGCCCTGCTGGCCCCACAGCGCGCTCAGGCACACGAGCGCCAGGCCGTCGTTCGGGTTGCGGTCGACGGCCTTCTGCGCCCACTCGGTGGCCTTGTCCCGCGTCTCCTCGCGGCCCGCGAACACGCCCTGCACCGCGATGAACGGCGCGGCGCTCTTCTTGTTCGGCTCGGCGTCGGCCAGCTCGGTCACCGCCCGCACCGCCTCCTCTTCGCCTTGCAGCTCGCGCACTCGGTTGAACAGATAGGCCCACGCGTCGACGCAGTTCGCGTCCGTCGTGATGGCGTTCTCCACCGCCGCGCGCTCCTGCTCCACGTCGTCCTTGCCGCGGTACGCCTTCGCCAAGTGCAGCGAGGGGAACGGGTTGTTGGGCAGCAGGTTGCGGGCGCCCTTCAGGGTCCCCTCCGCTTTGTCCCAGTCCTCCTGCTGCAGCTGAGCGACGCCCAGGCCGAGCCAGTCCTCGCCAGCGCCGCCGGAGGCGACGACCTTCGCCATGACCTTCTCCGCCTCCTCGAAGCGGCCGTACTTCATCAGCTCCTGAGCGAACAACCGCCCACGCCCGAGATCGTCCTTGTCCTCGGACCAGTGCTTGCGCAGCCCGTCCAGCAGGTCTTCGAGGCCGATGGTGAGGGGGCGCCCCTCCGCGTCCTGCACCTGCACAGCCGCGCCGCGGAAGCCGAGGAGCGCCCACATCTGCTCCTGGGTGACGACCACCGGGCCCTTCTCGAGGGATTGCGTCAGGTCATCCGTGGGCTTGGTGACGGGAAGAACCACGAGGGCGTTGCCAGGCACGCCTCCCGGGAACGCGGTCACGGGTGCCACGATCGCGGCGCCCCCCTTGAGTTGCAAATTGGCGGCTATATTGCTCGGAGCGCCGGCCGTTCCGGTGGGAGGCTGCTGCGTCATGGCGGCGGAAGCTACCAAGGCCCCCCGGGCCGGGCAACACGGGACCCGCACCTCGCCGCGCGTTTGGCGCGAGGCTCGGCCGGCCGCTATACAAGGGGAATCAGGCCCGTGCGGGCTCTGTTTCCTCAGGCTCCGTCCCCGCCGCTCACCGCCTCCGATCGCGCTCTGCCCGAGTTCCCATGCTTTACGCCATCGTAGCCCTCGCGGTGCTGATGATCGTCCACGAGACAGGCCACTTCCTGGTGGCTCGCGCCTTCGGCATGCGCGTGGAGCGGTTCAGCATTGGCTTCGGCCCGGCGCTGTGGCGCCACAAGCCCAAGGACAGCGACACCACCTATCAAGTCGCCCTCATCCCGTTCTTGGCCTACGTGCAGATCGCCGGGATGAACCCCTTCGAGGAGATCGACCCCGAAGACAAGGGCAGCTACGCCAACGCGTCCCTCACCGGGCGCATCCTGGCGATCCTCGCCGGTCCCCTCGCCAACTATTTGTTCGCGTCCGTGGTGTTCTTCGGCGCGCTCATGTTGGGCGGGAAGGAGGTCGAGACCACCCACGTCGAGATCATGGACGACGGCGCCGCCGCCGCCGCCCAGATGCAGCACGGCGACAAGATCGTCGCCATCGACGGCAAGCCCATCGAGAAGTGGGCGGAGATGCGGGACATCATCCTGGCGCATCCGAACCAGGCCCTCGCCATCGACGTCGAGCGCGGCGGGGATCGGCGCACCCTGCAGGTCACCCCGGAGCCGAAGGGGGAGAACGGCGGCGGTATCATCGGCGTGCGCCCCGAGCGCGCCCCCATGCCCGCCGGAGAGGCCGTCGAGCAGGCCATCATCCAGCCGGCGATGATCGTGGGGCTCACCGTGGTGAGCCTGGCCCGCATGATCCAAGGTGACACCGACGGGGGGCAGCTCACGGGGCCCATCGGCATCATGCGGGAGACGAAGCGGGCCGCCGAGCGCGGCTTGCCCGTGTACCTCTCCATCGTCGGCTTCCTGAGCACGTCGGTCGGCTTCTTCAACATGCTGCCGTTCCCCGCCCTGGACGGCGGGCGGCTCATGTTCCTCGGCTACGAGGCCATCACGCGCCGGCGGCCGAACCAGAAGATCGAAGCGCAGATCCACGCGGTCGGCATGCTCATGCTCTTGGCGCTGCTCCTGGTGGTGAGCTTCCGCGAGCTCGGCACGGACAAGTCTCCCAGCGAGGAGGCCGCGGAGCGGAGCAACAGCGAGACGACCGCGCCCGCCAAGTGAGGGGGGCGCAGGGCCGCGCGGTGCGGGCCGTGTGGTGTTGGGCCGCGCGGTGCTGGACCGCGGCAGCGGACGCACGGCGGGCGCCTGAGCCGAGAGAAACCAGACGGGAGGCGTCTCTGGAAGGGTCCACGGGGAGGCGCGATCTCCGACCTTGGCCCGGGCGCCCTGGCTTCGGTACGGTTCCCCCCATGGGCCCCCTCTTCGGC
>JAEWOQ010000112.1 GCA_023460875.1 Pseudomonadota bacterium | reverse complement strand
CCGACTCTGCCCATCGCTCCGTGCGCCTTCAACACCCTCGTGCTCGCGACCGCTCGTCCCGCTCTTTTCCCCTGGTCCGGGCTTGCGCCCCCGCCTGCCGTGAGCCCACTAAACGTGCAGGACACCCCAACTTCTTCCGAAATAGTGCTAATGTCTATGGAGCCAATCATTAGCGCTTCAGTCTGTTCACCGGGGGCTCGATGAGCAACGATAAAAGGCGTCTAGGCACGGAAGATCGGCGTCGTTCGTCGCACCGCCACCGCCTTTGTCTGCTGCTGGCATCGGCATGCGAAAGACGGGGGATTAGATGATCAGGAAGCCCGGGAGCCTTCGTCGCCACGTGAAGCGAGCCGCCATGCCGCTGTTTGCTCTCCTGATGGGGTGCTCCACGAGTGCCAAGAAGGAGCCCCCACCTCCAGGGCCGCTTGGGTCGTCATCTCCCAGGGCGCCAGCGCAGAAAGTTGATCCGTCCGAAAACGGCACTACGTTGCCAGGAGATCGGGATCCGCGTCCGAACCTCGAACCGAGCGAAAACTGCGTTCACCCGGAGGTGGTGGCTCAGTGCCAGGACGGCTTCTGCCGCATCCCGGCCGGTTGCTTCATCATCGGAGCTCCTCGCGACGAGCCGGGCTCGGGGAAGTACTCGGATGTACAGGCGGAGGTGACCCTCACCCGGGACTTCGAGGTGAAGCAAACGGAAGTGACCTACGCCGAGTGGCTGGCGGAAGGTTTCGATGAGCCCGTTCGCAGCGTGTACGGCGAAGGGAAAGATTGCCGCTCACCGGACTGTCCAGTGACGAACGTAAGCTTGTTCGATGCGATCGCTTTCGCGAACCGCTACTCGGAGCGGCGTGGATTGCCGGCCTGCTACGAGCTGCTCGGCTGTGTCGGCAAGGTGGGGGCGGGTCCGACGTGCCGCGCACCCAACCCAGACGGCGTGTACGAGTGCGAAGGGCCTGATGAGCGCCTTGACTGTCAAGGCCTGCTCTCCACGGCGCCTGCGCCATACGACTGTACGGGGTATCGCCTGCCGACCGAAGCAGAGTGGGAGTACGCGGCCCGCGGGGGTACACGTACGGCCTACTTCACTGGCGACATGCGTCCGGAGGCGGTGAACGTGGAGTGCATGGTGCAGGAGAATCTCGATTCAGTCGCCTGGTACTGTCACAATTCGGGGCTCACCGCCCATCCCGTGGGGCAGAAGGGACCGAACCCTTGGGGTTTGCTCGACATTCTTGGCAACGCAGTCGAGTGGACGACGGATTTGTTCTACGGGCTGGGGTATGGCGAGAGTCCCCTCGCGGATCCCCTGGGGGCGTGGCTCGTCGATACGCCCCCCAGGGAGTTGATGCCCGACCGTTTGAGTGACGGCGAGCCCGGGAGGCTGCACACCTTCGTGGCGCGGGGCGGAGCGCACCTTCTACCCCCCATATCGCTCAAGGTGAACAACCGGGCCACCTCCCTCTCACCGGCGTTCGGTGACACTGCCACCGGGATCCGCCTCGTGCGTACCGTCGGAGCACCATGAAACGCTGGCTCTCTGTGAGCATCGTGTTCGGATGGACGGTGCCGGGTGGAGCCATCTTGGCCTGCGTTGCCGGGTGCTCGGGCTCGGCTCGAAAGGACGATGCCCCGCCTCCCGACGCGCCAGCATTTGGCGAGCCCTGGACCATTGGCGCGGGCATACGGCACACCTGCCGTATACTGCCTGACTCCCAAGTGACCTGCTGGGGTGAAAACACCGGGAGGCGCGCGGAGGCGCCACGTGGGATGGCGTTCTCCAAGATCGGCGTGGGTGCGGTCACCGGCTGTGGGATCCGTACGGAGGACGACAGGGTGCTGTGTTGGGGAGCCGCTGGTGAGCGCTTGACCCAGGAGGCCCCCTCAGTGGCCCTGCGCGACGTCGTGGTGGGAGGGCTGCACGCCTGCGGGCTTGCGCGTGACGACGAAAGCCTCCACTGCTGGGGTGACAATGAGTGGGGCCAGATCGACGTGCCGGTGGGGGACACGTTCGTGGCCGTCAGCGCGAACGGGGGGCGAACGTGTGCCCTCACCGAATCCGAGGCCGTGCGGTGTTGGGGCTGGGAGGTGGTCCCGCCGAACGTGGACAACGACTTGCACTATCGTGAAGTGCCCACGGAAACCCGGTTCGCGGCGGTGAGCGCGGGGCAAGATTTGCTCAGTTGTGGGATTCGTCAAGAGGACCGGGAGGCCTACTGCTGGGGGCTTGACATCCACAAAGAGGCTTTCGACGAGCCGCGTGGAGTGCGCTTTCGGGCAATCAGCGTCGGACGATCTCATGTTTGCGGGATTCGAGAGGACGACGAGCAGGCCCAGTGCTGGGGGTTCGACACCTACGGTTCGACCATCCCGCCGGAGGGCACTCGGTTCACCGAAATTTTGGCGCGAGAACTGCACACATGTGGCAAACGCAAAGACGATGGTGAGATTATCTGCTGGGGCCGGGACTTCTCTGGTCAGATCCGAACCCCAGCCGGTTTCGAACTCGAAGGGCTTTCCGTGGGCAGCGAGCACGCCTGCGCTAGAGAGCGAGGGAGCGGCCTGCCCGTTTGTTGGGGCGTTGATACGACCGGGGATGCATCACCCAGCGAAGTGCCTCTCGATTCGGTGGTGTCGGGCGCCGCTTACAGCTGTGGGATCCGCACGCGCGATGGGCTGTTCGAGTGCTGGGGAACCTTGACGGACCTCGGCCTGCCCAAAAGCTCCGGGGAGGCTTATGCGGCCCTCACCGCTGGAGGAAACCACCTGTGCGGCTTGCTCGCCGAGTCCGGCGAGGTGCATTGTTGGGGAGGCGACCAGCAGGGGCAGCTCCAGCCACCCGCCGGCGTCTCCCTCGTGGCTTTATCCAGTGGATGGGGGCATACTTGCGGTATCGACGCCGAGGGTAAGGCGCACTGCTGGGGGGACGATCGAGAGGGGCAGTCGACTCCTCCGGCGGATGTCGCGTTCGAGTCCTTGGCGTTAGGAACGTGGCATTCCTGTGGCATCGAGCAAGGTACTTTCGAAGCGGCGTGCTGGGGAATGAATCAGTCAGCGCAGCTGGAAGTTCCGCAGGGGGTAGCCTTCGCGGCGCTGGCTGCTGGCGTTGATCACACCTGTGGCATTGTGCGTGGCGACGGCAGCGTTCTGTGCTGGGGGGCAGAGCATCGCGATGGAGCAGAGGAGCTCTACCAGTTGGACATGCCTGCGGATATGCGTCTCACGGAGATTAGCGCGGGCGACAACCACACCTGCGGTGTCACCGCCGAAGGGCGAGCCGTCTGTTGGGGGATGTACTTTTACGAGTGAGTTCTCACAGCCAAGTCCTCCGGACTGCGGCGGAGGCACGACCTCCCCTGGGCCCCGTCCCACTCGAACACGCGCCCGAAGATCTCTGCCTGCTCTCGGGCGTCGTCGAGGGCGTGGTGCGTGTGCACCCCCTCCGGAACGAGCTCCGGTGCGAGCTTGGCCCGGCCGGCACCTGCGATCGGCACCCCGGCCTTCACCGCGTACGCCGTCTTGATGTCGAAGCACCGCGAATGATTGAAGGGCGACGCCCCGGTGAACGCCATGAAGTACCAGTACAACCACGTCCAGTCGAAGCTGAGCGGGTAGGCCACCAGCACCGCGTCACCGCCCCCCGCGTGCGAGTGGATCCACGTCGACAAGGTACGCATCGCCTCGTCGGGTTGCAGGCCCTCGGCCAGCAACCGGCGTCGATCGAGGCCATTGATCTGCAGCGCCTCTTCCTCAAAGTCTTCGGAGATCGGCCGGAGCTCCAAGTAGAGGGACTCCTCGCGGGTTGGTCGGCGGAACACGCGCCCATCGAAGGTCCCCGCCAGGACGATGCCGACCGCCAACATCGAGTATCGCCCCGGGATGGGCCCGTCGGTCTCCACGTCCGCGGAAAAGTACACGTCCATCGGTCGCCTCTCGTTCTCAGCTCCCGGGTGAGGGAACGGCGAGGCATTCGGAACCAGGCTGGCCAGGCTCATGGCGGCGCATGCTACCAGCATAGCTCACGCCGGCTAGGGGGACCGGAAAGGTGGCGGAATCACGGGGGCCACCTTCGTCGGCGTGCTCCGCTAGGAACTGCCATCGGGCCTTCGACCTCCACGCGTGCCCGTCCGCATCAACAACGCCTACGAGGTCACCCGCGCCAGAGTACTCGTACTCCGCGAAGACGACGCGTCGCCCATCGTCCGCCGGCACCACGAGCGAGGTCAGCCTTCCACGCCCGTCGCGGTTGAGGTCCCCATGAGACGCCCCCGTCCGTCGGCTTGAAGCCTGAAATAGTGGAAGAACTCGTTACCGGGCCGGAGGATGAACCCATCCGTCTACTGCCGCCTGGCCCCGGAGGACCTCCGCCGATCCTGCGAACAGCGACAGGTTGGCCTGCGAGAGGCCTGGCACCGCCGCCCGAAGTCCACTCCATCGAGCCCCCGTACGCCTTCATCTTCTACAACGCCGTCACGGGCGCCATTTACTACTGGGCCTGGATCACGGGCGAGGAGTAGGTCCCTGGTGAAGTGGATGGACCGGGTAACTCCGTCCGACTTCTGGCCTCGTCATGGTCCCTTCGCCCTCGAGCGCGCGAGGCCAACGATCCTCCTCACGATCACCTCGTCCACTTCACCCAGGAAAGCGCAGAGGCCGTTCTCTCGGCCGCGCTGACGCAGACAGGACAAGTCGTCCAAGCACGCCAGCTCCCGCTCGGGGTCCCCCGCGCACAGCTCCTCCAGAACCACCTTGGCGTCCGTCACGGCGTCGTTCGGGTGCGCTGTGAGACGGTGGGACTCCTTCGTGGGATCGAAGGACAGCTTCTTGCGAAGCCCACCGAGCCGCCGCTCTTCTGCTCCGTCTTGCGGATCGAACCCCGCCACGTACCAGGCTTCGATCTCCGGCTGAGGCGTGGCCGCGACTACAGCGAAGTCCCAGCGAAAGCCATGCCGCACCTGGTCCAGGCCCTGCTTCCGCTTCTGGTACCCGTCCAGATCGCGAACGAGCAGGACGACATCCGGCCGCGGGTCGAGCTGGTGAAACAGCATGAGGACGTTCCGCCACATGCTCGCCTCCGGGAGTAGAGGCTTTCCATCGATATGACCATGGCGCTTGATCGTCATCCCATCGACTCGCACCGGCCGCAGGTCGCGCGCGTCCTTGGGATCGTACTTGTACCAAGGCTGATCTTCCCGCAGCCCACGCCAAGTTCGGCAACTCTCGACGAGTTCGGACAACCCTCCGTGGGATGCCGTGCACGCCACGTCGACCAGACGCGTGGCGACTCTGCAATGCTGCTCGTCCTCGCAAGCAATCCCGATGAGGACCCTATTGCTCTCTCGAGATGCCATCTGACGTCACCCACGCGGTGCCCAGAGCTGCCCAGAGCTCCCCCGTCTGGCTCCCGAACTGCCACTTCTCGAACTCCGGGTGTTCGGTGAGCGCCCGTGCTCGGGTGCGTCGCTCCAGGTCCAGGCCGAGAACACGCACCTCCTTCGGTTCGAACCGATCCAGCAGGTACGGTGAATGGGTCGTGCACACGATCTGGAGCTCGGGGTCGGAGTCCAGCAGCTCTCGCAGGACCCGCACCAGCTCCGCTTGCGCTTCGACGTGCAGGCCTCGGTCGATATCGTCCAACAGCAGCAATCGAGGCCGTTCGGGTTCGTGCAGTTTCGTGAGCAGCCCCAAAGCCAGGACGGTTCCTTCGCTGAGCAGGTCCGCCGGAATCCGACGGCCGTCGTCGAACTCGATCTCGAACCGGTCGGCCAGGACCGTTTCGTCCACGGGCCTCCAGACGGGCTGCCCGTCCACGTCGATCCTGGTGATCCTGCGCCGAAGCACGGATCCCCGTGCGGTCCTAATCCGCCGCACCCCAGGGACGACGCGATGCAACGCCTCCCGAACCGCATCCAAGCTCTCCTCGGCGGCTCCCTTCATCCAGGTGAGGGTCGACGCGAGATTGTCGCCGTTCGGGCTCAGCCGAGGACGCTCCTCTTCGGGAACCGAAGGTTGGCCCATCACGCTAGCGTCGAGATGTAGGTACACGGTCGAGGCAAGCCGGCGCACTGCCGGACTGTCGAGGACTATCAACTCATCCTTTCGATCGGGCCAGTCCGAAGGAATCGTCACTCCTGTGCTGGCTCCCGTCGGGGTTCGCACTATCACCGCGAACTCACACTCGTCCCCGTTGGGCGCGCGACCGACGGGCTTCTCCACCCGGATCGCCAGCTCCACTTCCTCGCCATCCTTCCGGCGAGCAGCGAGCTTGATGTTCACGGGAACGTCGTGACTTGCAAGGCGCGCCGGATCCAAGGCTCCCGTATAAATCCCGCCGAGGCGCCGCCACGTGTTCGATCCATCTTCGGGGCGCGGCACTCCGGTGAGCGACAACAGATGCAGCGCCTGCAGTATGCTGCTCTTGCCCGAGCCGTTCGGCCCCGTGAGCACCGTCAGGCGTTCGAGGTCGATCGTGACGTTCTCGAGGCTCTTGAAGTTCTCGAAGTGAACCCGGTCGAGCATGGCAGCTAGTTCCTGGACGCGGCTGGGCAGGATGCCCGCAGAGGAAACTACCACCTGAACATGCCGCGACAAACGAGGCCCCGCCCGTGATCGACACCTCACCCTTCGTAGTCGAGCCCCAGCTCCCTCCAGAGCGGTTCGAGGCTGATCTGCGCCGGCTGCGGTTGGCTCCGCAGCACCCGCTCCTGACCCACGAGCCACGCGCGCACCTGCTCGCGGCCCCGCTCGGTCTGCACCAGCTCGACGAGGGCGCGTGGCCCTTTCGGCTTGATCCCCGGCGCGGAGCAAACGATCCCCGGCTCCGAGCGGTCGATCCCCACCTCCGAGCAATCGATCCCCGCCTCCGGGGCCCGACTCCCTGGCTCCACGGAATGAGTAGGGCCCTCCGGCGCTCGCTGTCTCACCGCTTATTGGCACGGGGGGCCGCCTCCGAGCCGACGATCCCCGGCTCCGCAGCGTGAGTCCCGGGCTCCGAACAGGGGAGCCGCCGCGGGGATGCACTTCCTGGAGCGGGGGACCCCCACCGCCGAGGAGCGCGGGCGCGCCGAAGCCGTCGTTCGGCGTGTCCCCCTCTCGGCGCGACGCGGCCTCCGCGTAGGGGTTCGGTCGCCCCTCCAGCTTGCCGAACCGGTACCGCTTCACGACTCCTCCTCGAGCTCCTCCGCCGTCTCGTCGCGCGACTCCGTGGGCTCCGCCTCCCGCTCCGCCTCCCGCTCCGCCTCCCGCTCCGCCTCCGCCTCCCGCTCCGCCTCCCGCTCCGCTTTGCTCCGCGCGCGCTCCCTCCGCGCTTGCTCCTTCTCTTCGATCGCCCGCGCTTCGTCCGCGTACTCCGCCAGGAAGCGGGCGCGGCGCTCGGCCGACTCCGCTTCGTCGATGGTGAAGTCGGGGGCGATCTCGTCTTGGAGCCGCAGCTCCCACGCGTACGCCTTCGCTGGGTGGTGCTCCTGCCAAACCGCGAGCGCGGGCGCGAGGCCCCGACTATCCCGCTTCCATCTCAACGTTTTCGAGACCGCAGAGGGCCAGTCTGCACGGGTACGGACGGTGCGGCGATCTGGACCTGCGGCCGCAGCGCGATCAACGTGTTCGAGTAGGCCCCCAGGACTTGCTCAAACAGATTTGCGTGCTTCGGCGCTTCTACCGTGATGATCAGGGCGTAGCGGATCAGCGGCGCGACCGTAGCCGGTCCCCCGCCACTTCGGGCCACGTAGTGGAGCTCGAACACGGGATCCTTGAGCGACGCGGCGCGCAACCTTGTTTCGCCCTGCAAAACGGTTTCCCATTTTCCGCTTTGGCTACGCAGCTCGTGCTCCGTCGCGTACTGATGGTTCTCGAAGAAACCACTTCGCGTAGGCGGCTGCTGCGATCCTTTCCTTAGTTTGTGCGTGTTGGGCCGAAAGACGACCTCCAAGCCGGCCTGCGTGTAGGCGCCAGCATCCTGAGGATCCACCGGCGACGCGTAGCAAAACGTCGCTTTGACCCGGACGGTCCCCGAAAGTTGCTCTTTCGGCAGAGGCATCGCAGCGCGCAGGTACTTCCCGGGTTTCAGCTCCCCTTGGTAGACGATGCGCGCCACACCGTCACTGCAGGTAATGACCTGCGCGATGTCGTCCGGCAGCTTTCCCCATCCCACCTCTGTCTTCTCGTGTTTGCCACGGCCTGCCGCGTGGATGAGCAACGCCTTGATCGCAAGCGGCGAGAGGTCGTCTCCGAGAATAGCCCGCACACCGACGGCCGAGCGCAGAACATAAGGTGCCGCGAAGCTCGTTCCCGCCTGGGGCACGAGGCGGGGACTTGGCTCGGACGCCAACACGTGGAAGTACTTCTCCGCATCGCCACCGAAGGCGAGTACGTCCGGCTTGACGACTCCGGGCAATCTCCCTGGGCCTACTGCGCTGTACTCTGCTCGTTGCCAGGACTGGTCCATGGTGCTTGCCGCGCCGACCGCCATTGCGTTAACGCAATCCGACGGAACTTGTACCCGAGCGTTGCCCGACGCTCGATCCATGTCGCCGTTATTGCCAACGGCCACAGTCATGAAAGTGTTCCCGTCACTGAGCAGGTCGTCGATGACTGACGTCCAGGCGTGGACCTCCGAGTCTTCAATGGGAAGATCGGGTCCTAAACTCAGGTTGACAAACTCATACTCGTTCGAGAGCAATACCTCTTCGACATGACCCAAGGTTCGATAGAGTTCGAGCGGGTCTTCCTTGTGCGAGTCGCTGTCCAGCACCCGGAAATGGTCAGGAGCCGCGAAGGGCTGTGAGGCCGCTCCGCGCGGCGCTATCGGACCGAAGAGAAAAGCGGAGGTCACAGCGAGCCCGTGTTCAAGGCCGACTGCGTCATCGCCAGCCTTCGGATCGAGGACTCGGTAGGCTCGTACCCAGCTTCCAAGGGGATGCTTGGTAGGCAAACCACCGTCCAGAATGGCCACCTTGATCCCCGTCGAGGTCGGCGGTCCGACGGGCAGGGTGCACGGCAGTGGGACTCCTGCTGTTCGGGTGATGGGCCGTATCCCACGCAGTCGGGGCACCGAGCGCACCACTCGCATGAAGGAAAAGCGAGCCAGCTCCAGCAGGCGCTTTCGTGGCCCTTCGACCGGCACGAACCACAGACCACCAGGCTGGAACTGGTACTGTTCATGGATCTTGAAGCCCAGCTCCTCGGCGTACTCGGCGAACCCACCGATAATCGTGTTTTCCTCGCCCTCGAGCAGGTGCAATCCCACCTCGAAGAAGCGCTCTTTCGGAGATGCATTCGCGAGCCTCAAGCGGGATTCCGGATCGATGGCCTGCATTTCTTCCAAGCGCGCGACTTCTTCGGCTTCGAGGGAATCTGGGGGCAGGTCCGGGATCCACTCCCGCAACTCTCGAAGCCGCGACCGCTTCCCCGCTACGAAGAGCTCAGTCGTGGGGACAGCATGAGGTTTCGGCTTGCGCGTCCACTTTTCGGGCTTCATGACACGCGAACGGCTGCCGACCTGAGCCAGGCCCAGCTCCCGAAGCAGGGCTCCCGGAAAGTAGGATTTCGCAACGTAGCTGGGGTTCAGCGTCCACGCGACAACTGCCAGATCGCTGGGGCAAGCCACGCTAGGGAGCGCGTCGACCGCCTCGGCTGTACGTGTCGCCTGGGGCACGAGCCGCTTCACCGCTTCTCGAAAGGTGTACGCCGTAGCCTTTTCGGGCTTCCGCTTGGGCGGAGAGATCATCTCGGTGAGGAGCTCACCGCGACCGATCAGAAAATTGGTTTGGCTCACACGTCACGCCCTCTCCGGCTCCGCGACGCAGCTGCCCCCACCCGTTTTCGGATAGTGTCCCGACTCACACCAGTGATGCCCGAGACGGCGTGCTGGGAAAGGTCGCTCGTACACGCCAACAACGTCGCCAGTTCGATGCGCTCAGCACGATCGAGCGCCCGCGTGGAGCGTTGAGCGAGCGCGGTCACCAGCTCGCCCTCGGAGCCTTGACCCAGGGCCAGGCTCCTCCGCATCCGAACCAGGTCCCGCTCGACATCGCTCAGAGAAAGACCGCGCAAGACGAGGGCAAGCACCCGGATCCAAGGCCCCAAGCGCTCGGCGTCCGCGCCCAGAAAGTATGGAATGGCTGCTTCGAGCTGCTCGGCGTCTGGCAACGGAAAGTCGACGATGAGGTCGAAGCGCCGCCACAGCGCCGGGTCGACGAGCTCAGGGTGATTCGTGGTCGCGAGAAGGAGGCTTGTCGCCGGCCAAGTGTCGACTTCCTGGAGGATCACCGCAACGATACGCTTCAGCTCCCCCACATCGAGGTCGTCGCTACGCCGCTTCGCGATGGCGTCGATCTCGTCGAGCAAGAGCACACACCGGGTCTCACGAGCGAAGTCGAGGACACGGCGCAGGTTGGCTCCCGTGCGCCCCAGGTAACTGCTCATCACTGCGCTGAGGTCGAGGATGTGCAGTGGCAAAACGAGCTGCCTTGCGATCCAGCCCGCCGACAGAGTCTTCCCCACCCCTGGGGGGCCAACGAAGATCGCGGACCGGGTTGGCTGCAGGCCGGCCTCGGCCAACCGCTCGACTTGCTGGCGTTCCGCTAACACCTGAAGGAGGAGCTGCTTGACCCCATGAGGCAGGAGCGGCTCCACCATCGGAGCGGGTCCGGAAGTACGCAAGAACGAGAGCGGTGACGCTTCGTCAGGTGCTTCCAATGCCGGCTGTACGGGGTACGCCTCGCGGAGGGGCGACCGCATGCGCCCTGGTCGCGCCCGAAGGCTTTCCTTCAGCTGCTCCGCGAGGCGAGGATCGCTGGTTCGGTAGCGCCGCACGAGGCGGGCTGCGAAGAGCCGGACGTCCTCCTCTCCGGCGGTGACCGCTAACCGGGTCATCTGGGCTAAATCAGACGCCAGAGACCTAGTGTCGTCCGAAACCTTCGCAAGTGGCTGTTTTTGCATGGGTTGAAGTCGCAGCGCGGTGGACTACTGGCAGCATGCCACAGGAGGTCGGGCGATGGTATGGGGCGACCGAGCTCGCCTCGCCCTCCGTCCCCGGCTCGGAGCGAATGATCCCCGCCTCCGAGCCCGCGATCCCCGGCTCCGGGGCCCGAGTCCCAGCTCCACGGAATGGGTAGCGGGCCACGATCGAGCCCAGGCCTGGTGACTCGGGGTTGCGTCATAGGCCGTGCCGAGGCCGCGGCCGCTTCACGACTCCTCCTCGAGCTCCTCCGCCATCTCGTCGCGCGACTCCGTGGGCTCGCCCTCCCGCTCCGCCTCCCGCTCCGCCTCCCGCTCCGCTTCGCCCTCTCGCTCCGCTTTGCTCCGCGCGCGCTCCCTCCGCGCTTGCTCCTTCTCTTCGATGGCGCGCGCTTCGTCCGCAAAGTCCGCCAAGAAGCGGGCGCGGGACTCGTCGGAGTCGGCTTCGTCGATCGTGAAGTCGGGGGCGATCTCGTCTTGGAGCCGGAGCTCCCAGGCGTAGGCTTTGGCGGGGTGGTGTTGCCAGAAGCAGCCGTGGGCTACGGCGAGGCTGGGGTCGGTTTGGCACTTGGCTTCGACGCGGGTGGGGAAGTAGCGCTGGGCGAGGTGGGACCAGTCGTAGTCTTTGCGGCCTTCGGCTTGGCAGAGTTGTTTCCACCATTTTTTGGGGTCGGGCCAGTGGGGGGCGAGGAGCGGCCAGAGGGCGGCGCTGTTGATCATGACGCCGTCGTCGAGGTCCATGCGGAAGGGAGCGTCGACTTCGCGCGGGGGGCAGCGGCTGTCCGTGGGCGGCGCGCCGCGCTCGGCGCATTGGGTGACCGCTTCGATGAAGTCGGCGAGCTCGTCTCGCTGGCGGCGCAGGGACGCGTACTGCTTCTCCGCGGCGGCGGCGGCCTTCTTGTCGCTGCTGGCCCGGGCGGCGTTCAGGTCCGCGATCTCGCCGTCGAGCTGGCGCAGCACCGGGTGCAGGTGCTCGGCGAGCAGCGCCTGCAGCGTGTTGTCCGCCCAGCGGTGGATGCTGACCCAGGCGACGAAGGTCCTCTTCTCGCTGCTCAGCGGAGAGTAGATGGGGCGGTTCTCGTAGAGGCTCTTGTGATAGGCGAAGAAGTCCCGGCGGAGCCAGTCCCTGAGCGCCACCTTCTTGGCCCCTTTGGTCGCGCCGCCTGTGATCGCCCCGCCGTGCTCCGCCCAAGCCGCGTGGACGCCCGCGACCGCCGGGTGCTGGAGCGAATCGGGCAGGTGCTCCTCGGGACCCACGAAGAGGATGCCCCCGGGCAGGATCCCCTCGGGCTGGGCGACCGCGTCCGCCGCGTCCAGGATGCCTTCGCCGTTCGCGCCGAAGCGACCGAGGGCGACGCCAACTGCGAAGGAGACGTGCGCTTCGGGAGCCGGCGGATCGTAGTCGGGCTCGTAGGGCGGCAGAGGCGCGCCCTCCGGGCGATCGACGGCCCGCTGGGCCCAGTCCTGGGCGTACCGCCAGGGGGAAGGGCCGGGGGATTTGAACTCGACGGAGGGTTCGCGGTGGGATTCGTGCGTTCCGAACGCAGCAATAAGTTTATCGTAGGCGTAGTCTGCTCCTGGTGTAGGCCAGCATGGAACTCGTGCGACATCTCCAACCTGGAAGCTTACCGATGGATTGAGCGACTCGACCACCTGCCGGCTGGAGGTTTGGTTCATCAGGACGAGAGTTTCGTCGATTCGGTTAGCGAACACCGATGACCCTTTGTCACCAATAATGCTACGATAGCGGTGGGCGCGCGCCCGGAAGCCGGCACCTATCATCGAGAACGCAACACCTGGAACGAAGTAGAATTCCGGGCTCTGAGTACTCATCCCATATGCAAAATCGAGCTTCGCTTTTACTTCGAGACCGCGCTTTTCCCAGAGAAGAACGCAGTTCAACGGTTCAATCCACTCCCGCCCCTCGGCTCCCCTCACGTAAGGCACCCACCGTCCGAGAGGCAAGGTTGCATCAGCAGTGCTAGTTAAGAAAGCCGACCAGGCTTGAAACGGTAGTTCCGTAGGAATGCGTAGGAACCTTCCGTTGTCTGAGGTGCGAACCCCGAGCCGCACCGGAGCTAGCTCCCCCAGTTTCGGCGCGTCCGCGTACTTCTTCAGGAACTCCTTCGTCCACCAGTAGACGATGGGCTCGCCCTCGATGACCTCGAAGCCCTTCGGGTCGAACTCGTAGCGCCCGACCTGCGCGAGCAGCGCTGCGCGTTTCCGTGGCGTGCGGCCCGAATCGCGCGAGCGGTCGTCCAACGCCGTTGGCTGCACCGCGACCGCGTCCTCGTCTCCGGGCTCCGCGCGCCGAATCACCGACATCACCGTGGCGAGCACCTCGTCGGGCACGTCCTCGAAGGCTCCGCGATCCACGTCGCCCAACAGCCGCAGGTCGTGCTCGTGCACGATGCCCGCGCGCAGATCCTTGAACTGCCCCAAGAACATCCACCCGCGCATCGTGAGCAGCGCCGACAGCCCCCCCTCCCGCACCAGCTCCAAGCCCCGCTCCAGAAACGCCGCGTACAGGTCCGCTTTGCCCCGCGGGTAGTTCTTCACGACGTAGTCGAGCTCCGTCGTCTTGCTGAGGCCCTGATACGGCGGGTTGCCCACCACGACGTCGTAGGTCCCCTCCTGGGCCATGCGCACGAAGCGCACCCCGGCCGTCAGCTGCTCCCCGTCGAGCCGGATCCCCAGATCCTCCGAGGCGGAGTGGCGCGCCAAGAAGGCCTCGAGCTGCGTGAGCACGGAGGCCTTCGCCTCGGCCCGCGCCAGCGTCGACGGCTCGTCGCGGAAGCCGCTGTAGAGGTCCCCCTGCCAGCCCTGGGCCTCGTCGTACTCCTTCGCGGCGGCTCCGAGCGCCTCCCCCACCGCCTGATCCACCCGCAACAGCGATCCGAGGAAGTCCACCCCCGCCAGCCCCTGCACCAGCCGGAGCGTGAGCTCTCGGGGAACGTGCACCTGCCGCTCCAGCTCCGTCACCAGGTGCGTCAGGGCCGGGTCGTCCTCGGGCAAATTGCCGAGCCGCAGCACGGGCGCCACCAGGTTCAGCCGCGGCAAACGTGCGTCCGCCGCCGTGAGCTTCGCCTTGAGCCACAGCCCCGCGGCGGCGATCTGGATGGCGCGGGGATCGATGTCGATGCCGTGGAGGTTGTCGGCGAGGATCCACTGGGCGATCTCCGCGTCGCTCCAGCTCGCCCCCCGGTGGCGCGCCTCCTCCCGGTACAAATTCACTAACAGATCGAAGGCGATCACCAGGAAGTGCCCGGAGCCGCAGGCGGGATCGAGGAGCTTCAGCTCGCGCAGGGAGCTCGGCGCCTGGGCGACCGCGTCCGCGGGCAGGGGCTGGACGACGTAGTACTTCCAAGCGTCCTCGAGGCGCCCCTCGATGCCCCCCTCGAGGCCCTGCGCGATGGGCATCAGGGCGTCGGGGGGCACCTCGCCGGCCTCACGCTTCGCGCGCCACGCCGCGCGGCGCTCCTCGAGCGCGGGGAGCACGGCGCTAGCGTCTGGGGTCCAGCCGTTCTTCTTGCAGATGCAGAGCCAGGTGAGGCCGAGGCTGTTCTGGAGCAGCCACTCGACCATGTAGCGCTCCGTGAACATCTGCGTCTTGCTGGCGATCTCGTGGGGCTCGACCTTGCCGCCGCCGGCGATCTTGGCGTCGAGGCGCTCCCGCTCGGGGTCGTTCCAATACTGGTAGACCCAGCCGAGGGTGGTGTCGTCGCCCCAGGCGGCGTCGAGGGCGGGATCGTTCAAAGCGTCAATCACGTCCGCGAGGGTCCGCGCCGGGATGGGGAACAGGGGCGTGAGCCCGACGGGCCCGAACAGCCCCGGCAGCTCCAGGGCGTACTCCGCGAACACCACCTCGAGCAGCTCCCGGTAGCCGCGGGTGTCGTCGCCCGACTGCAGGGTGGAGGACGCCAGGGGCCCGGCGTAGTGCACGAACTCCTGCTCGTAGGCGGCGCTCTTGGAGCCGCCGGTGATCAGCGCGGGCCGCAGCACCCCGTGGTGCTCGAGGATGCGCAGGAAGGCGAGCCGGTTCACCAACGTGTGCGCCGCCTCGGTGACGGCCTGCCCCAGGAACCGCGCCCGGAGCTCGCCGACGCTCTGCCGCGCTCTGCCCTTCGTGCCCTTCTTGCCCTTCGTGCCCGCGTTGCTGGCCTTGCCCTTGCCCGCGCTGGCCGCCTTGCTGGCCTTGCCCTTCTTCGCCGCGGCGCCCCGCGCCTGGGGCTCGGCGGTGGCTCCGCGGATCTGCTCGTCGAGCCACGCCTCCAGGCGCTCGCGGCGGCAGCGCCGGGCCTCGGGGAGCTGCGCTTTGTCGAGGCTCACGTCGAGGTGGTACTCGCTCTTGGCCGCCTGGCTCAGCTCCGCGACGAGCTTCTCCCGCAGGCCCCGGATCGTCTTGCGTAGGACCTCCTTGGTGGCGGAGTCGAGGAGGGTGGAGGCCGAAAAGCGCAGGTCCTTCGCCATGGTGAATCCGTCGAGACGGTCCCATTTTCCGGCGAAAGCGTCGAGATTGACTAGGGGGCGGCGCGGACGAAGCGAAGCCCACCGGTCCCCTCGAGCCGGGCCTTCGGTCTCCGAGGAGGCCTCAGCTGTTTTCGGCTGGAACCGGCGTCTCTGCCCGGGGTGAGGACGGCCCGCCCGCTGCCTGCTGCCCCGCTGCCGGCACAGGGACGCGTCCTGCTTCTCCGCGGCGGCGGCGAGCTGCTTGCCTCTGCTGGCCCTGGGCTTCCGTATCACCCGTTGAAGCCGGCTCTGGCCCAGGAGTGTTCCCACAGCTGGCCAAGGCTAGGACGGCGGCAGCAACCAACCACGTCTTGCGGCTCATTCGGTCCATCGCAACTCGCCGACCCAGTAGGTCCTCGATGCCTCCGGCGTCAAACGATGGACGATGGCACCGACGAGCACGTGACCATCGGGAGTCAATGCGCTGGTGTTGACGGTCCAGCGACCCGAGGGGTCTCGGTTCAGGCTCGGGACCTCGTTATCGTCGGAATACGTCCGACTCCACTCGAGCTCCCCCGACGGGTCGAGCACGAACAAAGAGAGAGCCTGCCGACCACCGTCTCCTCCCTGCTGTAAACCGAGTACCACGATCCTCCCATCGGGCGCAGCGAGGACCCGCAGCACCTGCATGTCTGGAGGACCATCCCACTGCCAGACAACCTGGCGCCCCTCGAGAGCGACGACGCGAGAGGTCCACGAATACCGCGCGTCCTCGGGGAGGTCCGGGGTGTAGTGCGTACACGCATAGCCGGCGAAGACCGTTCCGTCGTTGGTTGCGACCGTGCCCGCGACCCCCTGGCAAGAGCTGCTCAGGTCTTCGACGAAGACGTTGGCGACGTAGGCGTGCCCCTCGGTGACCGTGTGCTCTTGCAGCAGCCCCCCTGGGTCAGGATAGATGTCGCCTCAGTCAATCCAAGTTGGGGGCGCAACCCTCCCACGAGCACCGCTGCAAGCCGCGCTGTCGCCCGAAACGTCGCCTTGATCCGCTGAACGCTCGGGGATACTTCGCAGTGTGCGAAGCAGCCACGTCGTTCTCGTTCCTTCCCGCCGCCGCCCCATGTCGTCGCACGCTCCCGCCGTGTTGCTGCTGGCGCTCCCGTGCTTCGGTCCCTTGTTCGCGGCCTGCGGCTCCGATGACGAGGGCCGCGCCGCGGAGCCTCCCGGCTACTTCGTCGACTGCTCCGACATGGCCCCCTGTCAGGAGGACCT
>JAEWOQ010000111.1 GCA_023460875.1 Pseudomonadota bacterium | reverse complement strand
CCCGCCCGCGGCGCGCAGCCGCGGGACTGATCCCCCTCCACCGCCCGAGGAACGCGCCCCATGCCCCAAGTCGCCCTCTCGTCGGACTTTCTGAAGGCCTTCGCGCAGATCCCCAGAAACAAGCAGAAGGTCGTGCGCGAAGCTCTCGAGAAGTTCAAGCGCGACCCCACCACGGCCGCCCAGAACTACGAGAAGATCCACACGCTCGACGACAAGGTCCGCACCATCCGCTGCGGCATCGACTACCGGGCGGTGGTCATCCACCCGCCCCAGGGCGACGTGCACCTGTTCGTGTGGGTGGACCACCACGACGAGGCGATGGACTGGGCGCGCAAGAAGCGCTTCGAGGTGAACAAACACACCGGCACCCTCCAGGTCTACGAGGTGCTCGACGGCGGCGGCGTCCCGACGGACGCGGCAACGGAGCTCGGGGAGCGGCCCTCCGCCCCCGTCGAGACCGTCGAAGCGGAGCGGGTGCCCCCGGGCCGCCTCTTCGCGGGGCACGACAACGCGACCTTGCTCCTGTTCGGCGTGCCCGAGCCGCTGCTCATCGCCGTGCGCGCGCTGCGCGAGGAGGCGGACCTGGACGGCTTGGTCCCCTACCTGCCCGAGGAGGCCGCGGACGCGCTGTACCTGCTCGCTGCCGGCTACTCCCCCGACGAGACCATCGACGAGCTCGACCGGGCGAAGCCGGCCCAGCGCGTCGACAAGGCCGAGTTCGATCCGGACGACTTCGCGGCGGCCCTCGAGCGACCGGGGACCCAGCAACGGTTCACGGTCGTCGCCGACGACCACGAGCTCGCCGAGATCCTCAACGCTCCCCTCGCGCAGTGGCGCGTCTTCCTCCACCCGAGCCAGCGCAAGCTCGTGGAGATGAAGAGCACCGGCGCCGCGCGCGTGCTCGGCGGCGCCGGTACGGGCAAGACGGTGGTCGCCATGCATCGCGCCAGGCACCTCGCCAAGAGCTGCCCTCCGGACAAGAAGGTCCTCTTCACCACGTTCACCCGCAACCTGGCGGCGGACATCCAGGCCCAGCTCACCACCCTCTGCCGAGACGAGGGGGCTCGCATCGAGGTCGTCAACCTCCACGCGTGGGCCGCGGCGCTCCTCCAGAGCCGGGGCAGCAAGGTCCGCACCCCCACTCGGGAGCAGCAGCTGGATGCCTGGGCCGAAGCCATGAGCCACGATCCACAGGAGACGTTCCGAGAGAGCTTCTACAGGAGCGAATGGAACGACGTCGTCCAGGCGCAGGGCATCCTCGAGGAGGCGGCCTACCTCCGCGCGCGCCGGGCCGGGCGCGGCACGCGGTTGAGCCGCCAGCAGCGCAAGCTCGTCTGGGAGGTGCTCAGCGCCTATCGCCGCGCCCTGCAGCGCCGCGGGTTCATGGAGCCCGCCGACGTCATCCGCGAGGCGCGGCTCCTGATCGAGAGCGGCAAAGTGCCCCTCCGCTATGTCGCCGTGGTCGCCGATGAAGTCCAGGACTTCTCCGAGGCGGACCTGCGGCTGCTCCGCGCCCTCGTCCCCGAGGGGCCAGGGGATCTGTTCCTGGTCGGCGATGCCCACCAGCGCATCTACGGCCGTGGTTCGAGCCTGTCGCGCTGTGGGATCAACGTCCGCGGGCTCCGCTCCCGGCGCCTCCGCCTGAACTACCGAACCACTCAGAACATCCGCAACTGGGCGGTCTCCGTGCTCCGCGGAGTATCCGTGGACGACCTCGACGAGGGCACCGACGACGCCCTCCGCGGTTATCATTCGCTGCGCTCCGGCGAACCGCCCCGCATCGAACCCCAGCGAACGGAGCGGGACGAAGCCGCGCTCATCCTCGCGCAGGTGGAGCACTGGTCCAAGGTCCAGGGGCGTCCCCTCGCCGAGCTCTGTCTGGTCGCCCGCACGAACGCTCTCCTCCGCAACCGCTACGCCCCCCTCATCGAAAACGCTGGTTATCCCGTCCAGCACGTCCAAACCGACGAGTCCACGCTCGGCGACGGGGTCCGCCTGGCCACCATGCACCGCGTGAAGGGCCTCGAGTTCCCCTGCGTGCTCGTCGTCGGGGTGCACCGCGGCACCGTCCCCCTCGAGCTCCGCGACTATCCCGACGACGCGGCTCGCCAAGCGCACCTCGAGCAAGAGAAGCGCCTGCTCTTCGTCGCCGCCACCCGCGCCCGCGACGAGCTCCTCGTCACCGGCTTCGGCGACCCCAGCCCCCTCATCACCGGAGAACACCTCTGAAGGCGCGACGACTACCGCTCTCGCCACTGTGCCGTACGGCCAAGAACACACTATCCGACCTTTCGACCCGCGAGCCGGTGCTGGAAGTGTGGGTGCACGCAGGGTGCGGGCGGCAGCGCGACCGCGGGCGCATCGGCTCGAGCTCTCCGAGTTTGCCCTTTCGAAATAGACGACTTTGCGATACTTGAACGATATGCCGAGTTCTGTGCGAATGCTCGCTACGCCGGACAGGGTCCGACTACCGGGCGGCAACTGTCACGTTCCGGGCTTCCGCTTGTCGTTGTCCGCGTTCGGAGCTGGAGCCACACGCTTGACCGAAACTCCGGTCCCGGCGGAGCTCCTCTTCGGAGCGCGCTTCCTCGCCTCGGCGCGACCGGGGCCTTCGTCCGGATTCGACGACTTCGCGATCCTCCTGGGGCGCGCCCAGCTCCTGCCGAACGGCACCCCCGCGTTTCTGCGCGACCCGCAAAGTGACTTCGAGTACGTCACTACGCCATCGACGACCGGAGCGGTCTCCCGTGAGCTCGAGGTGAGCTTCGATCCACGGACCTTCCCGGCCCCCGCTGCGACCAGACCCACCATCGGAAGGCTTCGACTACCTCAATCGCCCCTTGGGGCCCGCTACCTCGAGGTGGGGTTCTCGCTTCGAGTCGGTGGCGCCGTGGAGGCGGAGGCCAACCAATGCGACATCCTCGATGTGCCGCTCCTGCCTCGGCCCAGGAAGCTGCGCCTGCGGTTTCCGAGCGACGAGGACACGGTGCCTGCCACCTTCGTCTTGCTGCGGGAAAACGACGGCTCCGAACAGCGCCGCTCTCACCGGGACGACCTGATCCCGAACGACGACTTCTTGGACATCGAGTTCGACCAGGTCTTCGACGGCTTCACCTACAGCCTCCGTATGGAGTATGCCGGAGGGCGCAAATCCCGTCGCATCTTCACCAGGAAGACGTGGGCCGCCCTCGCGAGAAGCGCGGGGTGACGAGGCTCTCCAGACCAGGGCGATGACGACACGCGTTCGGCGCATCCCCACCGCGGCACTTTCGCTGGCGCAAGTGCCGTCTGCTCAGCGGTCGCCGGCTCACCGGCAGACTCCATCCGCCTCGACCAGCCGCTCGTACTCCGCCTGAATAGCCTCACCGGCCTCTCGACGCTCGGCGTCCGTTGCGAAGCGCCGCTCCAGCTCCGCTTCCAGCGCGTCCCACACCGGTCCGTCGGAGTCCCAGGGCTCCTCCTCCGCATACATCATCGAGCGCAGCGTCGTGCGGTGCATGTGCGCCGCCACCGCCGCGTGATCCTGCTCCCACAGCTCGTCCGAGGCGATCTCCGCCAAGAGCTCCTGGCGCTCCGCGGGAGACGCCGGGGGGATGTCGGGCAGCTCGGGGGGCGGATCGTGTCGCCGGCGGAAGTTGATGACGAGGGTCGCGATGCCCACGAGCATGAAGGAGTACCCCATAAGCGCGATGGACCCAGCCCCTGTTCCCAGAGCCCACTGGTGCACGCCTCGCGTCCTCCGCACCTCGCTAACCGCCCACGGATCGCCGAACTCACCCACGGTCGCCCAGGTGAAGGTGGCGGCAAACAAAAGGCCGACGCCGAATAGGTACCACCCTTCCTTCGTTCCGCCAGCGTTGGTGACCTTTCCTGACGCTAGCCGCCAGAGCCCACGCAGGAAGAATGAGCAAACCCACACCATGAAGGCAGCCATGGCCAACACGACGAGGTCTCTTTCGTTCACCAAACGGCCTCCTTCTCAGTACCCGAAACAACTGAAGGGGTACCGGAAACACCAATCCATCTGGCGCAGGACCTCCTGAAAGGGACGCCGAATCGCTTCGGTCGTCTCCCTCTCGAGCTCCATGGCTCGGTCTTGCAACCAGCGTGTCACTCCAAGCTTCTCGTCCATCTTGTCGAGGCGATACCCAACGAAGAAGGCCACGACCAAGCCTGCCCCGGCCACCGCGACCACTGGCACCGTGCCCACCACCGCCGTCCCGGCAAGCGCCACCACGCCAACGCTCGCCAACGCTCCCGCCACCATCGAAATCGCGAGCTTGGTCGCGTCGGAACCCAACGTCACCCCGAGGCGCGCCAAGCTCGGCTCGTCGGCAACGATCTCCTCCAGCACGTCCATCCCCGCGACGATGACGAAGGAGATCACCGTAGCGCGAGCACCGTTTCGGAGAGCGTTCTTCGCCCCGAAGCCCAGCTGAGCCACGTGGGGGTTTTCGAAGCTGTACTTCCCAAAGCTGCGGATGAGGTCCCGCCGCCCGAAGTGCTTCCCGGGCTTCCGGGGGTTCCCCTTGAAGATCAGGTAAGGCCGCCCGTCGGGGTAGGCCTTCTCCGGGTACTTCTGCACGTAGAAGCTCTGCGCGCCGAACTCTCGGAGATGCTCCGCGACGGTCTTCAGGTCCTGCAGGCCCCCAGGGATGTCCTTACGCCGCTCGACCAAGAAGCGCCCCAGGTTCGCCGCCGTCGTCTCGTAGAACGTGCCCGGCGTGTACGTCGCGTTCGGATCTCCCTCGACGATGAGCAGCAGATGGTCCGGCGTGCGCTCCGGCGTCGGGTTCTCGTCCTCCCGGGAGGCGTTCACCTTCGGAGGTGAGCCGAGGATGCAAAGCGCCTGCTCCTCTTCTTCGATGCTCATGGGAAGGCTGATGCGCGCGCCGCCCGGACCGCTCAGCTGCACGATGGCCTCGTGCGACCGCGGCGCGTAGAAAGCGTTGATCTCGCCGTCCTCCGACCTGCATTCGAGCACGTCGTCGTTGACGGGCAGACATTCTCCCGACTCCGCGTCGTAGATCGCCATCGTCCAATCGTTCGCCCCGTTGCTGAAGCGCATCAGCCCTTGGACGTGGTTGCCCCGCTCGAGGAAGATCGTCAGCTGGTCCTCCTCACGCCTGGTCTCCTGCTTGCGCCACTGTGGGTCCGGCATCTGCGTCACTCCCCGGCACGCTGGTCGTGCCCCTCATGTCGATCCGGCTTTCTAGCGGATGCCTGCCGCAACGTCGACCCGAGCGGCTCCGGCTTCACTCCTTAATGCCCCGATGCCTCGCCCACACCCCGAAGACGCCCAGCTCTGGTACCAGGACGAGCCGAGCCCGCTGCTCGCGACCGAGCACGCCCGCTCTCTCGATGGGAGCCCCGTGTGCCCGGGCGGAGCCCCATACGCCCGGGCCGAGGTCCGTCGAGCGCGGGGCTCAACGCCTCGCGAGCACGACGAAGCCTTGCGGATCCAGCTCGACCGTACCGGCCCGGAGTAACGCGCCCACCGCGCGCTTGAAGGCCTTCTTGCTGATGCCGAACAACCTCCGGATGTCTTCTGGGCTGGACGCGTCACCGATTCGCGGAGGCTTCGGGGCAGCGAGAACCGACAGGATTTTCTGCGCGTCGTTGGCTCGCTCTTCGTGAGCAAGGCCGCGCAAGGACAGCTCCATCTTTTCGCCTTCGAGGCGCTGGGTGACGCGAAACCGCGCCGCCTCCCCGCGGGACAGTCCGTGGGGCTCAT
>JAEWOQ010000110.1 GCA_023460875.1 Pseudomonadota bacterium | reverse complement strand
CGGGGCGCCGCGTCCTGCACGCCTACCGCTTCGTGGGCAGCTTCGGCTTGGGGGGGGCGCGCGGCGGCGCCGCGCAGGTCCTGTGCGTGGACTCGAGCGGCCCCGCCCACGACACCGGGCGGGAGCTCGCCGCGCTGAACGGCCTCGAGGTGGAGTGGCGGCGCGGCGACGCCGTCGAGGTGCTCGACGGCTTCGATCGGAGCTGGGATCTGGTCGTGAGTTATCCGCCGAAGCTCGCCGCGACCCGCGCTGGCCGTGAGCGAGCCATGAAGGCCCTGCGCCGCGTAGCGCGCTCCTCGGTGCGGGCCACCGCGGCCGGGGGCCTTGTCTCCCTGAGCTCGTGCTCCGCGGCCCTGGGCGTGCGGGAGCTCGAGCGAGCCTTGGCCCTCGGGGCCCGTGACCTCGGGCGCTCCGCGTACGTGCTAGAGCGGATCTTCCAGGGCCCGGACCACCCCGTCCCCGCTGCTTTCCCGGAGGGGCTCTACCTGTCGACGCTCATCGCGGAGGTGGAGTGAAGCCCCTCGCCGCCCTGACGCCGACCGAGGCCAACCAGCTGCGCGGGCTCCTGTTCGATCTCGACGACACGGTGCTCGACGACGGGCGCCTCGGCGAAGAGGCCTACTCGGCGCTCTTTCGCCTGCGTGAGGCGGGGCTGCTGCTCATCGCGGTCACCGGACGTCCCGCGAGCTGGGCCGAGCTCATCGCGCGCCAGTGGCCCGTAGACGCGGCGATCGCCGAGAACGGCCCCATCGGTTGGTTCAACGACGGCCCGCGGGTGGCGCGCTTCGATAGCGTCGACGTGGACGAGCGCGACCGCCGAGCGGCGCGTTTGGCGGAGCTAGTCGAAGACCTGCGCCGGGCCCTCCCTGCCCTCACGCCCGCCGACGACGTCAACGGCCGCCTGACGGACTTCGCCTTCGACATCAACGAACATCAGCGCGCGAGCGAAGAGCTCGTGGCCCAAGCCGTGGCGCGGGGCAGGGTGGCGGGGGCCGCCACGTTCCGCTCGAGCGTGCACCTGCACTTCACGTTCGACCGCCTCGACAAAGCCACGGGCGTGCTTCGTTACCTCCGCCAGCACCACAGCGTCGATCCCACGGCGGCTCGCCGCCTCTTCGCCTTCATCGGGGACAGCGAGAACGACGCTCCCTGCTTCGCGACCTTCCGCACCACCATCGCCGTCGCGAACCTGCGCGGTCGCCCGACGATCGGGCCCCGCTTCATCACCGAGGCCCCGAAGGGACGCGGCTTCGCCGAGGCGGCGCGAGCGCTGGTCCGCCTGCGGCTGAGCGCGGGGTGAGCGCGGGGTGAGCGTCGTCGCCGGGAGCGCGAGCGACGTCCTGATCCGTCGCGACAGCGGCGGTGTGGCTCAGCCCGGCTCAGCCCTCCTCGATGAGATGCACCAAGCCCTGGAGGGGCACGTGCACCCACTCGGGGCGGTTGTTCAGCTCGTAGGACAGCTCGTAGGCGCACTTGTCCAGCAAGTGGAAATCCAGCAAGACCTCGAGGTGCGTCGGCTCGGGGGGAATGAACGACGCGCCCTCGGTCGTCTCCAAGTACCTCCGGAGGAACGTCGCCGCGACCCAGCGCTGCCACAGGGCCCCCCACTGCTCGAGGCGCGGGACGTCGTCGGGCCGCAGATGCCGATGCTGCACGGCGCGCACGACCGCGTAGTCGAAGGACCGCAGCATCCCGCACACGTCGTACAGGGGCGACCGCTTCAAGCGCCGCACGCCCAGGGGCAGCGCCGGCTCCCCCTCGAAGTCGATGATGTAAAAATCCTTACCGGTATAGAGCACCTGACCCAGGTGATAGTCGCCATGGCAGCGGATGCGCGTCGCCTCCATCCTCCCCTTGGTGATCCTGCGCAACCGCTGATCGATGCCGCTCTCTGCCTCGAGGACCCGCTCCGTCAGCGCGCGCACCTCCTCCGGGAAGCTGCGCCGCCGCCGCCTCAACAGCTGGAACGCCGTGGAGAAGCGCGCGCGGGCCGACTGGTAGAGCGAGCGCTGGTACAGGGCCGAGAAGCTCTCGGGGACGAAGGCTTGATCGATCTGCTCCCGCGACAGGGCGAGGTGGAGCTCACCGGTGCGCTGAGCCAGCAGCGCCACCCAGGGGAGGTACGCGCCGATCACCTCCCGCGCCAGCTCGGGGACCTCTTGCTGGGCCGTCGCCAGCAGGCTCGTGGTCGGCAGAGGCACCTGCTCGATGTGCTGGAAGGAGATGACGCTCTCCGCGAACCTGTCGAGGGAGTCGAGGGTGTACTCCCAGGCGTCGCCCTGGTTGTGCACGTAGCGCTGGAGCAGTGCCACGCTGCTGCCCTGCTTGAGGCTCGACGCCTTGTACTCGAGCACGCCCATCACCCGCGGGACGTGCTCGAAGCGAGCCTGCTCCGTGAGGTAGCGCACCATCTCGGTGTCGGGGTTGATTCCCGGCTCCAGCTGCCGAAAAACCTTCAAGATGAGCTGGTGTCCGTAGAGGATCGTGCTGTTCGACTGCTCGGCCCCGAGCAGCCGCGGCGTGAGGTCCTGGGACTCCTCGGGTTCGTCGCTCGATCGGGTGACGCGGTACCGCGTCGCGTCGATCTGGCCGTGCAGCCCCGCCAGCGGCGTGCGCCGGCCCATGAGGCCCAAGAGCGCGCCCGCGAAGTCGCGGGTCTCCGTCGCCTCGTAGAGGTAGCCCTCGTGGTGCCGTCTCCCGGGTCCGCCGACCTGGAGCCGTAGGCGCGCCGCGATCGAGTGGGGCTGCGTGCCGAAGATCTCGTGCTCGCGCTCACCGACGGCGAACCCGAGGGGCACGAGGTACATCTCCGAGAGCCCTTCGACGTACTCGATCTGCACGATGACGAGCACCGTGCGCGCCTCCTTGCGCCCGATCGGGATCGCGTCGAGCACGGCGGCGGACCGAACAGGCCGCGCCTTGCCGCGGAACCAGCGCCGCCCCTGCATGTAGCTCACCAGCGGCGCCTCCAGCCCCGCGCGCAGCCGGCTCGCGAAGAGCCTGTCCCAGGTGATGCGCAGGTCGATGACGGGGAAGTCCGCGGGGCTGATGCGGTGCGGCTCTTCCTCCGCGGCTCGCAGCTCGAACCAGTAAAAGTTGTAAGGGCCGAGCGTCAGCAGGTACGTCAGCTCGCCGAGCTTGGGGAACTCCGTCTGCCCGAACAGCTCGACCGGGGTCATCCCCTCGTAGTCGGACAGGTCGAGCTCCACGTACTGGGTGAACCGCGACAGGTTCGCCACGACGAGCACCGTGTGGTGTTCGTCCTTCCGGATGAAGGCGAGCACCTTCGAGTTGTCCGGCTCGAGGAACTCGACCGTTCCCCGCCCGAACACCCGGTACTGCTTGCGCAGGGCGATGAGGCGCTTCATCCACCACAGGAGCGAGGCCGGGTTGTTCTGGGCCGCCTCGACGTTGATCGCCTCGAAGTGGTACTCGGGGTCGATGATGACCGGCAGGTAGAGTTTCTGGGGATTTGCCCGGGAGAACCCCGCGTTCCTGTCGCTGCTCCACTGCATCGGCGTACGCACGCCGTTGCGATCGCCCAGGTAGATGTTGTCCCCCTGCCCGATCTCGTCGCCGTAGTAGAGCACGGGCGTGCCCGGCAGCGAGAAGAGCAGGCCGTTCATCAGCTCGACCTTGGTCCGCATCTTCAAGAGCGGGGCCAAGCGCCTCCTGATGCCGAGGTTGACGCGGGCCTGAGGGTCCTCCGCGTAGGTGCGGTACATGTAGTCCCGGTCCTCGTCGGTCACCATCTCGAGCGTGAGCTCGTCGTGATTGCGCAAGAACACCGCCCACTGGCACACGTCGGGGATCTCCGGCGTCTGCTGCATGATGTCGACGATCGGGAAGCTGTTCTCCAGCTGCAGCGCCATGAACATGCGCGGCATCACGGGGAAGTGGAAGTTCATGTGGCACTCGTCGCCATCGCCGAAATAGGCGGCCGCGTCCTCGGGCCACTGGTTGGCCTCCGCGAGGAGCATGCGGTTCTTGTACTTCCGGTCCACGTGCGCGCGCAGGCGCTTCAAGAACGCGTGGGTCTCCTCGAGGTTCTCACAGTTCGTGCCCTCGCGCTCGTAGAGGTACGGGATCGCGTCGAGGCGCAGGCCGTCGACTCCCAGGTCCATCCAGAAGTCGAGGACCCGCAGGACGGCCTTCTCCACGTGCGGGTTGTCGAAGTTGAGATCCGGCTGGTGCGAGTAGAAGCGGTGCCAATAGTAGGCGCCTGCCACCGCATCCCAGCTCCAGTTGGAGCTCTCGAAATCGTGGAAGATGATGCGCGCCTCGCGGTACCGCTCCGGCGTGTCGCTCCACACGTAGAAATCCCGATAAACGCTGCCCTTCGGGGCCCTGCGCGCCCGCTGAAACCAGGGATGTTCGATCGACGTGTGGTTGATCGCCAGCTCGGTGATCACGCGGATGCCGCGGCGGTGCGCCTCGTTCAGGAAGCGCTTGAAATCTCGCAGCGTCCCGTAGGACGAGTGCACGTTCGTGTAGTCGGCGATGTCGTACCCGTCGTCCCGCAGCGGCGACGGATAGAACGGCAACAGCCAGATCGCCGTGACGCCCAGGTCCTGCAGGTAGTCGAGCTTCTGAACCAACCCGGCGAAATCTCCGATGCCGTCCCCGTCCGAGTCGTAGAACGCGCGGACGTGCAGCTCGTAGATAATGGCGTCCTTGTACCAGGTCGGTTCGTCCGAGAGTGCCACCCGAAATCCAATGTCATGCGATATCGTGGGTGTCCAGGACCGAGCCGCGCGCCGCCCCGCCGGGGCAGCTGCTCCCCCGTCTCGGAATGCGGGCCGGAAGATCACCGGACGCAGGGTGGAACGGCCCAGCGAAGGGACTACGTTAGGAGCGATGTCCGCGGACGTGATCGTGTACCGAACACCTTACTGCTCCTACTGCGTGCGCGCGCGACTGCTGCTCGAGGCGAAGGGCGTGGCGTTTCGGGAGGTGGACGTGTCTCGGGATCTCGCCTTGCGCGCCTGGCTCCAGGAGGTCACGGGGCGCCACACCGTCCCGCAGATCTTCATCAACGACAGCCCCATCGGTGGCTACGATGATCTGGCACGACTCGACCGGGAGGGAGCGCTGGATCGCCTGCTCGCCGAGGCTCCGAGCTGAGCGAGGCGCCCGGAGCCCTCCGCGCCGTACCCCCCGCGCCAAAGCAAAGAGGGCGGCCCGGGTTGACCGCGCCGCCCTCTCATCAGCCCGTTCGGGCCGTCCTGCTCACTCTGGCGCGACCACCAGCTCGACGCGCCGGTTCATCGCGCGTCCCTCGGCGGTGTCGTTCGTGGCGATCGGACGGTCCTGACCGAGACCGACGGCCTCGATCTTCGACTCCTCCATGCCCTGAGACACCAGGTGCGTCTTCACCGCCTGCGCGCGCTGCAAGCTCAACGTCTGGTTGTTGGCTGCGCTGCCGCGGGAGTCGGTGTGACCCTCGATGACGACCTTCTTGTAGCCCTGGTCCTTCAGAGCGGTCGCCACCTCGTTCAGCTTCTCCTTGGCGATCGGCAGGAGGTTGTACTCGCCGGTGGCGAAGAGCACGGAGCCGGACAGGGTGATGACGACCCCGCGCGCCTCCTCCTTGACGCTGCCCATCTCCTTGAGGCTGGCGATGGCCGCGGAGAGCTTGCCCTCCGCCGCCTTGCGAGCCTCACGCTCCCGCTCGATCTCCGCCTCTTTCTGGGCGAGCGCCTCGTCCTTCTGGGCGAGGGCCTGCTCACCCGCCGCGGCCCGACGCCGCTCCTCGTCGAGGCGCGCGCGCATTTGCTCCAGCTCCTCCTTGGTCATGTTCGCCTGCTTGCGCTCGAGCTCCTGGTACTCCGCCTCGAGCTGGGCCAGGCGCCGCTTGTTCTGCTCGCGCTGACCGGTAGCGGCCGACGCCCGCGCGCGCCGCTCCGCGATGTAGGCGAGGTCCCTCGTGAGCTGAGAGTCCGGCTCCTCCTCGAAGGCGGCCTCCGCCTCCTCCAGAGATTGGCGAGCCGTGTCCAGCTTGGCTGGCGCCAACTCACTGGCTGGGCTCTCTACCGCCTGCTGGTACGCCGCGCGCGCGTCGACCAGCTCCTGAGGAGGGATCGCCGCCCCGCAGGCGCCGAGCAATACCGTGATGCCCCCCAAACCGAGGAGCTGTCGAATCGATCCGATCGAAGAATTCTGGGCCATGGTTCACTGCTCCGTCAGCTGTTGAATGCGCTTGAGGGCTCCTTCGGCGTCGCGGCGTGCCTGCTGCTCTTCGGCGAGAGCCAGCGCCAGCTCCGCGTCGGCCTCGGCCCGCTTGAGGACGTAGAGGGCGCTTTCGTTCTCACCCTCCTCGATGAGGCGCTTCGCAGCGTCGATTTGATCGCGAGCGTGCTTCAGGTGGAGCTCCGCCTTGGGCACACCTTGAGCACCGCCCACTTCGGCGGCGCGCACGGAAGCTTCGGCGCTGGTAATCTGTGCATGCGGCACCGCGGCACCGCCACAGGCTCCAACGCCGAGCCCACACACCGTCACGAGAAAGAGCGTTTCAAGTCTCATAGAGTCATCTCCTCAGGCGGGGAATATACGCGATGATGCCGCTCCACGTAAGCACCGAGACGGGGATGTGGCCGGCCTGAATCGGCCAGCACCGTCACCCCTCCGCGGCTTCACGCTTGGACTCGAGCTCGAGCCAGCGGTTTTCCAGGCGTTCCGCCTCCCCGCGCGCCTCCCGCAGGCGGCGCTCGAGGTCCGCAGCCTCTGTGTAACGCTCCACATAGAGCGTCGGATCGGCCAGCTCTGCTTCGAGCCGCGCCGCCTCTCCCGCGGCCTTTTCTACGCGTTCGAGCAGGCCCTCGAGCTCGAGACGCTCTGCGTATGTAAGACCCTTGCGCACGTTGGAACCGCTCGTCTTCTCCCCACGCGCGCGGCCCCGCTGCTCGCTCTTCTCCCGCGTCGCGCGGCGTTCCTCCTCGGCGCGCCAGGCGAGATAACTTGAGTAAGTCCCGGGGACGTGTGTGACACGCCCGTCACCGTGGACGACCAGGATCGACGTGGCGACACGATCGAGGAAATAGCGATCGTGGCTGACGATCAGCGCGCTCCCCTGGAGCTCGATCAGCATCTCCTCGAGGGCGGCGAGGGTCGTCACGTCCAGGTCGTTCGTCGGCTCGTCGAGCACCAGCACGTTCGCCGGCTCGAGGAGGAGCTTGGCCAAGACGACGCGCGCCCGCTCCCCCCCGGAGAGGCTGCCCACGGGCTGCCGCAGCTTGTCGCCGCCGAGCCAGAAGCGATCCAGGTACGCGTAGCTGCTCACCGTCTGCCCACCGACCGTGAGCGTGGGGCGCCCGCCGGTCACCGTGTCGAGCACGCTGCGGTCGGGCTCGAGCCCGCTGCGGCCCTGATCGAAGTACGCGAAGGAGGTGTTCTTGCCCTGGACGACGCGACCGCTGGCTGGCTCACGCTCCCCCAACAGACACTGCAAGAGGGTCGTCTTGCCCGCCCCGTTCCGGCCGATGATGCCGATCCGTTCCCCCCGCGTGAGATGAAGCGTCAGCCCCTCAACGAGCCGGCGCCCCCCGATCTCCACGGCCAAGTCGTGCGCCTCGAGGATGGTGGCCCCCAGC
>JAEWOQ010000109.1 GCA_023460875.1 Pseudomonadota bacterium | reverse complement strand
ACACCGTTCCGGCGCCCTCCGGAGCCAGGAGCCCCTCCCGTGCCGCCGTCTTCCCCGTTCGGGTCGCTACAAGCGACGACCCAACCCGCCCCGCCGAGGAGCATGAGCATTCGTCTGCGCGTCGTCTTCATGGCGTTCCTCCCAGACGCGCAGCGTACCGGGGGGGACCTCGTGCCTCAACGGACGGAGCGGGGGAGCGACGTGGATCGGCGGGGTGTCCTCGCTCGCGCAGGGCACGTGAGCACCCGAGCGGCGTATAGTCCCCGGGTGCGCGTCCACGATCTGTCCTCCCTGCTCCTCCTCGGCTGCCTGACGGCCTGCGGCGGAGCCAGGCCAGCTGCCCCCGAGCCGTCGTCCACTTCCCCCGGCGCTGCTCCTGACACCGCCCCCGCCGAACCGGCGTCCCCGCCCGGCGAAGCTCCCCGCGGGACGACCCCGAGCCCGGGGGAGACGCTGGACGAAGGGGTGGGCGCCCTGCGTCTCGTGTTGCCGCGGCTCGACGCCTTCGTGAACGCGCCGCTGCCCCCGGAGCGACCCGAGCGCTACACGTCCTTGCGTGAGGTGTCGCGGATTCACGTGGGGAAGGGCGGGCTCCGCCAGGTCGCCCTCTTCCCGGACGAAGGCTCTCTGCTCGTCGTCAGCGACGATGAGGCGACCGTGCGCGTGTACGAGCGATCGACGAAGCGGCTCATCGGCAACCACCAGGTGCCCGGCTTCGAGAAGTGGACGACCGGAGGAGTCGTTTCGTGGCCGGAGGGGGACCCGGTGTTCCTGGCGGGCGGAGTCGCGGGGCTGTTCGCCTTCGATGGACGCGGCGGCGCCCGGCTCGCGCAGCTCGATTCGCGCCCCGTCGACGAGCTCCGCTGGTCGCCCGACCGTCGCGTGCTGACGGCGCGGGCCACGACCGCCGAGCCGATGGACCCGTCGACGCTCCACTTCCTCGAGCGCGGCGCAGGAACGACCCTGCGTGAGCTCGGTACGCTGAACCTGCCCGAGCGCGTCGACGGCTGGGATCTGAGCGCGGACAATCGCTTGCTCGCGCTCACCTACTATCCCTCCAACGATCTCGTCGTCGTCGATCTGCACGCGGGGGGCGAGCTCTTCCGCATCCAGGCGCCGAAGTACACCGGGGATGTGGCCTTCTCTCCCGACGGGCGGTGGCTCGCCGCCGGCGGCGAGGGCCTGCTGCTCGTCGATCTCCTCGAACCGGCGCGGCGCGGGTTCTACGCGCACGTGGACAACAACATCGGGCACGTGCGCTTCTCGCCGAGCGGAGACGCTCTGGTCACGAGCTCCTACGACGGGCAGATCAGGGTCTTTCAGTGGCGCGTGCCCGCGGACGGCGGCGGAGCCCTCGAGCTCTCCCTGCGCAAGGTGCTCCGCCACGCGGGGCACGCCAACGTGTACGCGCTCGATTTCGAGGGGGACGGGAACGGGCTCGTGTCCGCCTCCGGTGACCAAACGGTGCGCACCTTCCGGGCTCCGTCACCGACCAAGGCCGCGCGCGCCGACGAGGCGGGCGCTCCCTCCGAGCGCACCTTTCTCTCCCTCGACGAGTGGAAGGCGCGCGATCCCGTCGCGGCCAGGCCGCTGCCTCCGCCGGACGAGCGCACGGCGCAGGAGCGCGCGCGTGAGAGGGCCCCTCGCCCGTCGCGGATCCAGCCAGGGGAGTACGCCTGCAAGATCACCACCGAGTACCGGCTGCGGGAGTGCTGGGTGCGTGAGGACGAGCGCGGGCACACCGTGTTGACCTTCGCGCCGGACAATCTCCTGGCCCTCGAGGGGATCCTCTACGACGACGGCCCCGTCGTGCGCTTCGAGGGGTGGCTGACCGAGCCCTCGACGATCGTGGGCTGTCGCGGTTGCGAGAGGCGCCCCCTCCACGCGGTGTTCCGCGGCGACGGCCGTCGCTGGCAGGGGCTCCTCACGTTCTGGAATTACTACGCGCCTCACACTCCCCCGCCGCTTCAGCCCGCGGACGTGCGCATCGAAGACGCCAACGACCGCTACCCCTTGGTGCTCGAGCTCCGCCGCGCCTCCCCCCCGAGCTCGTCGCCCACCACCCCTCGCTGACCCCTGAGGGTCGCGCCATCAGAACAAGCGCGGAAACAGCTCCGGGGGCGAACGCCTCCCATTTCGTGCCCTTCGCGCTCCAGGCGCGGGGGTGGACCCGGGACCTCGTGGTGTTCACGGGTGGGGCCCTCGACGTCCCCTCCGCTGCTCGTCTCCGGCGCTGCTCGTCTCCGGCGCCGCGCTGAGGAGTTTTACAATGCCGCGCGGTGCTGGCTCGCGGGAGCGGACGGCCAGGGAGGGCAGGGTCGTGGCAGGGTCGAGACCCCCTCACGACGGTTACAGCAAGCCGCCGTCGGTGATGGTCCACTCCGCGGTGCCGATCAGGGCGCTGCGCGCCGCGGCGGCCGCGGCCGTGTAGCGGGAGTTGCCGCCGTGGAAGGCCACTTCCTTGCGGAGGGTTCGAGCGGACCAGCCGATGAGCAGCGCGTCGTAGTTCGAGGGAGAGAGGGTGACGCCTTCGAACATCGAGGTCATGTAGTGGACGTAAGTGACGTCCCAGGCGCCGAGGTCTTGGTCGAACGACGTGGCGCCCTGGAATATCCGGCTCATGTCGGTGGCTCGCGAGACGTCCCAAGCGCCGATGTCCTGGTTGAAGGACGTCGCTTTCCAAAACATTCCATTCATGATGGTGACGCTGGAGACGTCCCAATCGCCGATGTCTCGGTTGAAGGACGTCGCGCCCATGAACATGTAGGCCATGTTGGTGACGCTGGAGACGTCCCAATCGCTGATGTCCTGGTCGAAGGCGAGCGCGGAAGAGAACATCGAGCCCATCTTGGTGACGCTGGAGACATCCCAGTCGCCGATGTCCTGGTTGAAGGATTTCGCCGCAGAGAACATGCCGCTCATGTCGGTGACGTTGGAGACGTCCCAAGCGCCGATGTCCTGGTTGAACGAGTTGGTGGTGCCGAACATCCCGTTCATGTCGGTGACGTTGGAGACGTCCCAGCCGCTGATGTCCTCATTGAACCGAAGCGCCCAGTCGAACATCCGGCGCATGCTCTCGACCCGCGACAGGTCCCACTGACGCAAGGTGGGCGCGGTGCTCAGGTCTCTGCAATGAGCGAACGCCTGCTCCAAGCTCGTCGTCTGGGAGAGCCCGGGGGCGTCCTCGGCTGTCAGCTGCAGGGAAGCAGCGCCCCAGAACTGCCCCGACGTGTCGCCCAGATCGAGGGGGCCGAAGCGCTCGATGTCGAAGAGCTTCTGGGGGTCGCCCTCGTTGCGGAAGGCCCAACCGACGATGTCCCCTTCGATGGTGATCGTGTACGTCCCGGGCTCGGGGTAGGTGTGGATCTTGGCGGGGGCGTCCCAGGCGGTGATGGTGTCGCTGGTCCCGTCACCCCAGTCGACGACGAAGTCGTAGGTGCCGTTGGAGACGAGGGGGAGGGTGATCTGATCGTCGTCGGAGGTTCCGTACGCGTCGGTGCGCCATCGGCTCACGAAGCGGTTGTCGCAGCCGTGATCTTCCCAGCGGCCGTCGACGCACTCCTGGAGATGGAGCCCGTTGTCGTTCGTCCCGCAGGCGAGGGTGCGGCTGTCTCCGTCGTCGCACTCGCCGGAGCCGTCCTGGCCGCCGGAGCCGTCCTGGCCGCCCGAGCCGCCCTTTCCTCCTGAACCGCTCTGCGCGCCGCCGGAACCATCGCCCGAGCCGCCGTCGCCCGAGGTCGAGCCTCCCGCTGCGTCGGAGCCGCCTGTGGCGGGGGCGCCGCTGAGGTTGTCGTCATCCACGGGGGCGCCGCTGTCCGCGCCGCAACCAACGAGAAAGCCCACGCCCAAGATCAAGAGTCGTTTCAGCATCGTTACTGAGGGGGGCGCAGTCGGGGCGCCCTGCGGGCGTCTCCGTCGG
>JAEWOQ010000108.1 GCA_023460875.1 Pseudomonadota bacterium | reverse complement strand
CGCGAAGTCCCGCGGATCCACGGGATCGTCCTGCACGACGATGACGAGGACCTCCCGGGGATGCCCTCGGAGGAATCGCGCGATGGTCCGGAGCCCCTCGTCGAGCGGAGTGGCTCCCAGCTCGCAGAAGCCGTGACACATATACAGCGCTCGCGGCCCCGTGCTCTCTCCGAGCAGGCGGCCGCGGATGCGCAGGGCGGCTTCGACCCCCTCGCGACCCACCACGCGCTCGTACACCGCCCGCGCCTTCGCCTCGTCCGCTAGCTCCGTCAACACCCGGCCCTGGGCGGGGGCGCCGTAGAACACGTCGATCATCAGCCCGCGAACGCCGTCCGCGAGCTGTGGCCCGATGCCCACCTCGTGGTTCGGGATGAGCCACCCGGGCTCGTCTCCCGCCGCCATTGAGTTGTGCGTCGTCGGGAACACGACGCGGTCGAGGGGGACGGAGCACAGAGCAACGGCGCCGTTGCACGCCGATCCTTCGAGCCACATGCGCTCGTAGCTCGGGACCACCGCCAACGCCGCCGCTACCAATGCGCCCATGGTCCCCAGGACGATCCCCGCGCCCACCTTCAGCTGAGCGCGGACCTGTCCCGCGATCTCGTCGATGCCGGGGACATCGAGGCCCCGTACGTGCACCAGGAGCACCGCGAACCCCTCCACCAGCCCCGCGAACCCCACCGTCGCCCCGAGCCCGGCGGCCAGCAGGGAGAGCACCGCGCCGGGATACACGACCAGCACGCCCCCGAGCGCCACCAGGCCCAGAGCGCGCGCCCCGCGGTGCCCCGGACCCGGCCGCTCCGTGCGGAGCCAGCGCCAGACCCGCGCGAGCACGGGGCGTGTCCCCGAACGCAGCGCGACACCCAAAGGAACCGCGAGCAAGAGCAAGCCGAGCGCCGCGAGGGCGAGCACCCACCCGCTCAGCCCCAGCAGAAACGCGTCCCACACCCCCATGATCGCGTCCCGCGGGGCCGGATCGCGGCTCGCCGAGGCGACGATCGCGCCCCCTCCCCTCCGCACCAGGTCGAGGCTCATGCCGGAGGCGACGAGCACGACGCCGAGACGAATGAAGCCCCGACTCAGCGGCACGCGAAACGACGTCGCGAAACCGAGCAGGAGCGCGCCGCTCACGAGGAGCGGGATCCCCCAGCGCCGGCTCCGTTGGGCGGCGCGCACGACGTGGCCGGCGATCTCCGACGAGGCTTTCAGCGCGAACTCTTCCTCGAGCCGCGCCGTGAGGCTCTCTGGCAGGCGCTGCGCGAGCGCCGGGTGGGACTGCGCGAGGGTGCTCCGCACGAGCACGTTCACGTCCTCGAGGGTGAAGAGGAGATCTTCGCCCACGTCCGTGAACAGCAGGTGGTGGGCGGCGCGGGCGCCCGTGCCGATCACAGTCCGCGCCACCTCGGAGGAGATCAGCGCCTGCACGGTACCCGCGAGCAGCGGACGCACCGCGACCAGATCCGGCTGCTCCTCGATCAGCGCGTCGACGATCTCCTGGGCCGCGTAGGCGGACACCCGCTCGTCCCGGAGGCTCTCGGTGACGCGACGGACGAAGCCGCTCTCGTCCGCCACCGCCGCACCGACATAGGCCAGCAGCGTCCCCGCCAGGAGCAAGAGCACCCCCAGCGCGAGGAGCAGGATCCGGATCCAGCCGCGAAACTTTCCCGCCTCCATGACGCCCGCCGCCGTCGCTCACCCTCGCCGCGCGCGGGGCCCCCGCCCACGGCGCCACCTCGTCCCTACGGCCGCCAGGACGCGAAGCGAAGCGAGCCCGTGGCGCCACGAAGCCCCGCGAGCCTTGCCCCTCGCACCCCCTGCGCGACAATGCGCACACCTCTCGCTGCGAACCATGAGCGCCATCAAAGCCTTCGTTCAGGGCGCCGTGGGGCGTCTGCTCTTCCGAAACGCCACAATCCTCCGCGCCGACGCCCTCGGCCCGCGGTTTCGTCGACTCGTGCTCGGCGGACCCGAGCTCGCCGGGGTGACCTGGACCCCCGGCGACAAACTCCAGGTCTTCCTCCCGGGGGTCGGCACGCGCACGTACACCCCGACCCGCTGGGACGGCTCGGCGGGAGAGACCGAGCTGATCGCTTTTCTCCACGGACAGGGTCCCGGCGCGCGCTGGGCGAGCGACGTGCAGGTCGGTGACACGGTCCAGGTCTTCGGACCTCGGGGCTCCCTCGTCGTCGGCGGCTCCTCGGTCGTGGTCGGCGACGAGACGAGCCTCGGCCTGGTGTGTGCCCAGGGCCCCGAGCCTCGCGCCGTGCTCGAAGTGACGTCCCCTTCAGACGTCCAGGCGGCCCTCGACGCCCTGGAGCTCTCCGGGATCACTCTCGTCGAGCGCGCCGCCGACGACGCGCATGGTCCCGCCCTGGTGGACGCCGTCGCGCGGGCCCTCGCCGAGCCCTCTCCCGCTGGGCACGCCCGCGCTGCAGAGCTGGTCTCGTCGGGTCGCGCGGCGGCCATCCAGATCGTCCGTCGGGGGCTGAAGGCCCGCGGGATCGACTTGGGTCGAGGCCGCACCAAGGCATACTGGGCTCCCGGCAAGACGGGCCTCGACTGAGGCTCCCCCGAACGCTCCCCCTCGACCCCACGCCCCCCATGACCGACGACGCTCCCGACGACGCCCCCGCGCTGCGCGTGCTCGCCGCCCGACACGGGCTACAGCTGGAGGGCCCCCTCACCGTCAACGAGCTCGGGCTCGACTACAGGATCGTGATCTCCGCCGTCGAAGGCGGGACGCGCTGGGTGCTCCGCATCCCTCGCCGCGCCGACGTGAGCGCAAAGATCGAGCAGGAGGCGCGTGTGCTGGCGATGCTCCGCCAGCACCTGCCCTTCGCCGTGCCCGATTGGCGCGTCGTGTCCCCTGAGCTCGTCGCCTACCCGATGCTCGAGGACTCGACCGCGATCCTCATCGACCCGCCCTCCTTCACCCCCACGTGGGTCGTGCCCCAGGACTCGCGGATCTTCGCGGAGAGCTTCGCCTCCGCGGTCGCCGCCCTCCACGCGATCCCCGTCGACGCCGCCCGGGCCGCGGGGATGCTCGTGCGCACGCCAGCGGAGGCCCGACAGAAGGTGGCGGAGGACGTCGATCGCGTCTCACGCGAGCTCGAAGTGCACGAAAAGCGCCTCGAGCGCTGGCGACGCTGGCTCGACGACGACTCGTCGTGGCCGGAGCACTGCGTGGTCGTGCACGGCGATCTGTACGTGGGTCACGTGCTCGTCGACGACACCGAGCGCGTCACGGGCATGATCGATTGGAGCGAGGCGCGGGTGGACGATCCCTCCATCGACATGGCCTCCCACCTGATGGTCTTTGGTGAGGCGGGCCTCGACGACTTCCTCCGCGCCTACGAGGCAGCGGGCGGCCGCGTGTGGCCGCGGATCGCGCACCACGTGAAGGAGCGACAGGCGACGTCGGCGGTGGCCTACGCGCTCTTCGGCCTCGAGTCGGGCAACGAAGAGCACCTCGCCGCCGCCAAGGCGCAGCTCGCCGCCGAGGAGTGAGCCCCTCTCCCCGCCGCCCAGAAGCGCGCGGTGGCGCCCTGGCTTCGAGCGGAGGAGCGCGCGGGCCGCTTCAGTGCCCGCCGTGTCGCGTCGGCGTGTGGGTCTCTCCCGTACGTCGCTGCCACTCGGCGGCGCTCACCACCTCTTGACGGTAGGTGGCGTGGCACGCGGTGCACGACTGCAAGGTGTCCGACGTCGCGCGCAGCACCGCGGTGCCATCCTGCGCGCGAGCCGCCACGCCGATGGCGTCGGCGCGGCGATGGAAGTCGAGCGCCATCTCCGTGAAGCCCTCGGCGCCCGCGCCCATGTGCTGACACATCCGCTGCATTTGCGGAGACGACTCGATGAGCGCCGCCGCGCCGGCGATCGCGTCCCAATCTTCACGAGCGAGCCCCTCGGTGATGCGCTGGATCGCGACGAGGTGCTCCATCATGTTCTGCTTCTGGTGCCAGGCCATCATCGGCTGCAACGGCACCGGCGAGCGCTGATCGAGGCTCGCGAGCTCCTCCCAGGGCTGGCACGCGGCGGCCGCGGGCGCGGAGGGAGCCGGTTCCTCGGCGGGGGCAGGCGGGGGACCCTCGCTCCGGCAGGCCGCCACGCAGAGCACGACCGCCAGGGGAACCGCGTCCCGCAACCGATGCCCCATCGAGTTCATGACCGTGCCTCCATGCGAGGCCCTAGCAATGGGCACGTTCGCAGGCAAATGTGGCCTGCGGGCGGCCTTACCAGTCGCCGATCTTCTCGAGCACGCCGCGCCGCTTGACGATGTTCTTGTAGTCCCACTGGATGGTCCGCGCCTTGCGGAGCCAGCGCTTCAAATCGCGCTGCTTGATTTGCACTGCATCGGTGATGCGAAGCTCCGCGGCCTTGAACTTGCCCTCCGGTTGCAGGCCCGGCTCGTCGAAGGATTGGCCGCTCCAGAAGAGCAGCTGCACGTAGGTCTTCCGCACAGTCTTCCGCACCCAGTAACCGACGATGGGGTTCCCGTCGATGAACCACACGGGCGCTCTGTGCCAAACCTGGCTCTCGGCCCCTACGAGCACCGCGTCGATCGCCTCGGCGAGGGCACAGCAGATCTCGCGAGAGCCCGCCGGCTGAGCGGCGTTGTACTTCTGGATGTCCTCGTGCATCGCGCGTCCCTCACCCCTGCGTCGTCGTGCGCTCACCGATCACGCAGAAGCCATTTCCAAAGGGATCGCTGCAGAACCCCACCGGTTTGGGCCCCTGATCCCTGAACTCCACCTCGACGGCGCCGCCCTCCGCCCTCACCTTCTCGAGCACCGCGTCGAAATCGCGCACGTGCAGATCCAGGTGCACCGGCGTCCAGTGCCGGTCGTAGTGGCGCGTCGCCTCGCCCACCGACGAGCTCTTCGTTCCCGCAGGCTTCTCATGGATGCAGACGGTGATGTTGTTCGCGTCGACGATGGCCATGCCAGGAAAGGGGCGCGCCTTCTCGAGAAAGCCGAACACCTCACGGTAGAAGCGGAGGCCGCGTTCGAGATCCGGCACGTCGATGCTCACGTTGACCGTGGGGCGCGGCACCTCGGGATCTCGCCCC
>JAEWOQ010000107.1 GCA_023460875.1 Pseudomonadota bacterium | reverse complement strand
ATATCTACCTGGTCGGGTTGATGGGCGAAGGGGGCTGGACCGACTGGAACGAGGGGGGTTGGTTCCCGTACATCATCGGCGAGGTCGACGTGGAGCACGGCGTCACGCCCATGAGCACCGTCTACGGGATGGCCGCGTGGGGAGAAAACCGCCTCGATGTGCTGACGGAGCCCGACTTCATGGGCCCCTACTGGGACGCGGCGAAGCTTTTGTTCCAGCGCCTCGGCGAAGATCTCGACGTCCCCGCCCTCGTCCACGTGGAGCCGGACTTCTGGGGGTTCGCCCATCAAGCGACCGGAGGAGATCCAAGCGCGCAAGCCGCGCTCCTCCACGAGGAGTGCTCCGAGCTGCCCGCCGACGTGTCCGGCGTGGGGCGCTGCTGGGTCCATCTCGCTCGCACCTACGCCCCGAAGGTCGTGATCGGGTTGCATGCGTCTCTTTGGGCCGACCCCGACCCGGTCGCCGTCGCCGAGTTCCTGAACGCCTGCGGCGGCTCCGAGACGGACATCGTCGTCATCGACATGCTCGACCGGGACGCGGGCTGCTTCGAGGCGGGGGAGCTCCCCGAGTGCCAGCGGGGCGGGGAGTTCTACTGGGACGAGACGAATCAGAGCTCCCCCAATTTCCACGAGCACCTCGCGTGGGTCGGGCGGCTCTTCGACGCGATGGGCAAGCCCGTCTTGTGGTGGCAGCTCCCCTTCGGCGTCCCCAGCGAGACGCCCGGCGGCGAGCCCGGCCGCTATCGGGACAACCGCGTGAAGTACCTCTTCGAGAACGTGCAAGAGTTCGTCGACGTGGGGGGGCTCGGCGCCTGCTTCGGCACGGGCGCGGCAGGACAAACCTACATCACCAGCGACGGGGGCCAGTTCGAGGACGCGGTCACCCGCTACTACTCCAATCCCGTCCCGCTCCCCTGAAAGTGACGGCTCGACCGATGATGGCTCGCCTCTGCCGAGCTTGACCTCACGGCCGCCCAAGGGCAGATCACCAGAGGAGGGTAGCGGAACCCGGGAGGACTTCATTCCCGTCTGGTCACACTCGACGACGCAGGGGCTCTGGAGGCGCAGCGCGCTCCTCCATTACGGGGCCGCGCTCGGAACCATCGGGATCGCCCTCGTGATTCGCTGGTTGCTCCGCGACTTTCTGGGCGAACACCTCGTCTTCCTGCTCGCGACCGCGGCGCTCTTGCCCCTCGTCGTGCTGGTTCGCCCAGGGGCGTTCCTGCTCGCCGCCGTCGTGGGGCTGTTCGGATCGTGGTTTTTATTCGTGGCGCCGGGCGGCCGCCCCGAGCTCACGAGCGGAGGTGAGCTCGTCGGGATGGGGATCTACGGGATCACCGTCGCTGCGGCGATCCTCGCCGCCACCCTCGCGCGCCGCCTCACCCAGCGCATGCAGGACGAAGGCGAGCGGGCCGAGCGGCGCTTGCACCTCCTGGAGCTCGTGACGGACGCCTCTCCGGCGCTGATCGCCTATCTGGACCGGGAGCGGCGATACCGCTTCGTCAACCGGTACTACGAGGACTGGTTCGGCAAGCACCGGGACGAAATCGTTGGGCAGTTCTCCCCCGATCTGCTGGGGAGGAGCTTCGACAGCTTCATCGATCCCTACGTCGAGCGGGCGCTGCGCGGCGAGTACGTGCGCTTCGAGTGGCAGGTGCCTCATCGCAACGGGGAACCCCGCTGGGTCGACGCGCAGTACGTGCCCGATCGGGACGGCAAAGGCAGCGTGATCGGTCTGTTCGTGCTCGGCCTCGACGTCTCCGACCGCAAGCTGGCGGAGGAGGCGCTCCGCGAAGAGACGCGCATCGCCGAGACCTTGAACAGGGTCGGCCGGGCGCTGGGCGGCGAGCTGGATCCCGAGCGGATCGTCCAGCTCGTCACCGATGAGGCCACCGCGGTCACGGGCGCGGAGTTTGGCGCGTTCGTCTACGATCTCATCGACGAGCGGGGCGAACGAATGCTCCATGCCTCATCCGGGGTTCCTCCCGAGGATTTCGAGGGCTTCCCCCTCCCCGAAGGCACCGCGCTCTTCGAGCAGACCTTCCGCGGGACGAGGGCCGTGCGGTCCGGTGACGTCACCCAAGAGCCGGACCCCGCGGGGGGCCCCTCCTACGCGCGGCAGATCGCCGAGCATCTCTCCGTCACCAGCTACCTCGCCGTGCCGGTCATCTCCCGCGATGGTCGAACGCTGGGCAGCCTCTTCTTCGGGCACTCGAAGCCCTCCATGTTCGCGGAGCGCGCCGAGCGGCTCGCGGTGGGGATCGCGCGGCAGGCCGCGGTCGCCATCGACAACGCCCACCTCTTCAGGAAGACGGAGGAGGAGATCCGGCAGCGCAAGGACGTAGAGGTCGCGCTCCGTCAACGGGAGGCGGAGCTCCGAGAAGCAGACCGTCGTAAAGACGAGTTCTTGGCGACCCTGGCCCACGAGCTGCGCAACCCCCTCGCCCCCATCGGGATGGCGACAGGCATCCTACGCCAAGCTCGGCAAGATCCGGCGCGCGTGGAGGAGGTCACCCAGACCATCGAACGACAGGTCTCGCAGCTCGTGCGCCTGATCGACGATCTGCTGGACGTGAGCCGCATCACCCGCGGCAAGATCTCCCTGCGCCGAGGGGCGGTCTCCGTCCAAGAGGTGCTGGCTCAGGCGCTCGAGGGGGCGCGCCCCCTCTACGATCGACGGGGGATCCGGCTCGTCGTGTCCGCCCCGGCCGAACCCATCGTGCTCGACGCGGACGCCACCCGGCTGTTCCAGGTGCTGGGCAACCTGCTGAGCAACGCTGGCAAGTACACGGACACGGGAGGCGAAGTCCACGTGTCGCTGGAGCGACGCCCACGGGAGGTAGTCCTGGTGGTCCGAGACTCGGGCATCGGCATCGCGCCGGAGAAGCTCCCGAGCTTGTTTCAGATGTTCAGCCAGGTGGAGGCCTCCTTGGATCGGGCGCAGGGCGGACTCGGCATCGGCTTGGCGCTGTCGCGGGCCCTGGTGGAGCTGCACGGCGGCACCATCCGCGCGCGCAGCGAGGGGCTGGGCCGAGGCAGTGAGTTCATCGTGACGCTGCCCCTGGGCTCGTCAGAACCCCGGATCGAGCCCAAGCACGCCGCAGCACAGCTGCCCTCACCCCCACCCTCGGGGCGCCGCGTGCTCGTGGTCGACGACAACGAGGACGTCCGGAGCACCACCATGAGCCTGCTCGCGCTCCAGGGCCACGAGGTCGTCGCCGCCGCCGACGGGGAGCAAGCCCTCGAGGTGGCCCACGAGTGGCGTCCAGAGGTCGTCCTCTTGGACATCGGCCTGCCTCGCCTCGACGGCTACGAGGTGGCGCGCCGCATGCGCCAGGAGCCCTGGGGGGGGGACCTCCTCCTCGTCGCCATGACCGGCTGGGGGCAGGACAAGGACCGGCGGCTCGCGTTCGAGGCGGGGTTCGACGCGCACGTGACCAAACCCGCCGATCCGGTGCGTCTCGACGAGCTCCTCGGGTCCACGAGGACGGGGAGCTCCGCCCTGGTGATCCCCGCGGGGGCTCCCGAGATGCCCCGGTGACTCCTTACACCCCGGTGACCTCCCGCGCCGCACCACGTGACTCCCGCACCGCGCGGCTCCAAGATGAGTGACTCCCGCGCCGCGTGGCTCCAAGATGAGTGAGCCCGAGACCGCGGAGCTGTCGGCGGCAGAGCACAGAGCCGCGGAGCTGCGGGCGGAGGAGTCACGATTCATGACAGAGAAGCTGACCTTGAGCGACGAAGAGTGGCGCGCGCGCCTCACTCCCGAGGAGTACCGGGTGCTGCGTCAGCACGGCACCGAGCCGCCGGGGAGCGGCTGTCTCCTGATGACGAAGGAGCCGGGGACCTATGGCTGCGCCGGTTGCGGCAACCCCCTGTTCGAGTCTGGAGAGAAGTTCGAGTCGGGCACGGGGTGGCCGTCCTTCACGCGCCCTCTCTCCCCCGACGCGCTCACCGAATACGAGGATCGCTCTTACGGCATGCTGCGGACCGAGGTGCGCTGCGGCCGGTGCGACGGCCACTTGGGCCACGTCTTCCCGGACGGGCCCCCGCCCACGGGGCTGCGCTACTGCATGAACTCGATCGCGATGAAGCACGTCCCCCGCTGAAGGCGCTGGGCGTCGGTGGAGAGATCAGGATGACGGTAAGGAACAGAGATCTGGAGTCGATCACCTTGGGAGGCGGGTGTTTCTGGTGCCTCGAGGCGGCCTTCGAGCAGCTACGCGGGGTGTCCCGGGTGGCCTCCGGATACGCCGGCGGGCACGTGCCCGACCCGACGTACCGGCAGGTGTGCGGCGGCGCCACGGGACACGCGGAGGTCGTCCAGGTGGACTTCGACCCACGGGAGCTGCCCCCGCGCGCGCTGCTCGAGGTGTTCTTCACCATCCACGATCCAACGACCTTGAATCGTCAGGGCGCGGACGTGGGACCACAGTATCGCTCGATCGTCCTCCACCACTCGCCCGACCAGAGGCGACTCGCCGAGGAGCTGATCGCGGAGCTCGACGGACAGAACCTGTGGGACGCGCCCATCGTGACTGAGGTGAAGCCCCTCGACGTGTTCTATCCCGCCGAAGCGGAGCACGCGCAGTACTACCAGCGCCACCCGGAGCAGCCCTACTGCCAGGTGGTCATCGCCCCCAAGCTCGCGAAGCTGCGCAGCCGCCACGCCGAGCGCTTGAGGCAATCCGCTCCCTGAAGCCCCCTCGCCCGGCGCCGAAGGACTGCCCCTGGTCAGCCCTTCACCTTCTCACGACGACGTTCCTCCCAATCATGACAACTCTTGTCGCCGACCCGTGACCTCCCGGGCCCGCAGGCTTGACGTCAGGGGCCCGCAGCAATTTTGGCCCCTCCGTCTCGGCTCGGATACCCGTGGTGGGGTCATGCTCGAACCAGCGCAGCTCGTCGAATCCTCCGATCTGCTCCCGACGGCCCCTCCGGCGCCCGAGCTTCCTCCCCTGAAGCTGCGTTCTGGCCACGGATTGGAAGGTCAGGTCCTGCACCCCGTCTGGCCGGCGCCTGCCGAGCCGGGCATCGTCGAGTCCCTGCGGCGAATCTGTGAGAGCAGGCTCCCGCCCACGGGGGCCAACAGGGTCCTCTTGGGGCGCACCGGGGCCATCGGGGCCCGTAGTTGCGCCCAGCAGGGGCAGTCGAAGTAGGCGGGATCAGGTTGAGCGCCGCGGCCCGCGGCGTTCACCGCACGTCGGCGCCGCGAGGGCTCGCGTCGCAAGACGTGCGGGCGCCGCGCAGGGTGTCGCGGATCCGTGCGTACAGGGCTGGGTGGTTCTGGAGCTGGTGGTGCAACACTCCGCCGTAGTGGGCGGTCTCGATGGGGAACGTGTGCTCCTCCACGCGGGGGCCCGCGGGGCCGCCGCCCTCCGACGCGCTCGTCCGGCCAGCGCCGGACAATCCCGAAGCGGGCCCGGAAGCACTAGGCACCTGGACGATCAGATCCCCTAGCAGCCTGCCCAGGGGGTGAGCCGCGTCCACGGTGAAGGTGGCGGAGACGAAGGCGTACCGCGCGTGCCGCAGGGGAGGGAGCGAGCTCAGCCGTGGATCCCCCAGTGCGTCCGGATCCCGTTCGAGCCAGTCCTCGTCGACGAGGCAGCCGTGGCGCATGTCCTTGATGCCCGCGCTCCGCGCCCTGGCGATCCGCGCGGGGATGCGCGTGCCGGGCGCGTCGATGGCGCCCAGGAGAGCCGTGGCGATGGCTCCCAGCTTCTCCAAGGGAGCCCCCTGGTGGGGCGAGCCGAGACAGAAGACGTGTGTGACGACGTCGACCCAGCGTCGCCCACGGACCGACCGTCCCCGCTCTGCGCCGGCCGCCTCCGCTCCTACGTCTCTCACACCGACATCGCTCACACCGACATCGCTCACACCGCTCCAGTTCACTCCGGATCCGGTCGTTTCGCCGCCATCCGCGCCGCCCGCTCCAACGCCGTCCGCCGCCGCCGCTTCCTCGGTCGTCCCCAAGTTGACCCCTGGGACATCGCGCTCTCCGTCGGCGTAGTGGCAGGCGCTGCGCACCACCAGACCGCCCATGCTGTGCCCGATGAGCACGATCTCCTCGAGGGGCACGGGCCACAGATCGCAGATCCGCTGCAGCTCCCGGGCCAGCTCACGACCACTCTCGGAGACGTGGCGCCCCGTGTTGTAACGCACCAGGAGCGGCGTGTAGCCGAGGTCTCGCTCGAGCAACGTCGCGAAGCTCGCCTCGGGATCTCCGTGATAGGCGGCCCCCTCGAACCACCAGGACCACTCCGTCGCCCCGAGCCCGTGCACGAACACCGCGAGCTTGGGACCCGCGCCCCCGAGGAGCTCCCGACAGCGCTCCGCGTCTCTGGGGAGATAGCCGCCGCGATGGCGGAGCCGGAGCCCCATGCTCAGGGGGTTCCCCTGGCGGTGCAGGTGATCGCCCAGGACGCCGTTCAAGAGGCCCACGGCGCCGTCCACCAACCACGGCCCAGACCTAAGGACGTCCGAGCGCAGCGGCACCGGGTCGGCGGCTCGTCCGTCGAGGTCGCCGAGCGCCACGCGACGCTGCACTTCGTCCAGCACGACGTCGCTCGAGTCCCGCACCACGCCGTTCACGGCGCGGATCGCGCCGAGCACGAGATCGGTCCCCTCCCGTCGGAGCTCGTCGACGCGCCGCGCCCCGTCCAGCAACCCGGGCGCTGCTGCCAATGACTCGATGACCCCGACGATCCGCAACGCCGAGCGCGCCGACGACTCGTGGCCGTCCCGCACGAGCTCGGTCGTCCAATCCACCGCCTCGTGCACCAAGCTCTTGAGCCCGCGGAGCTGCCGCATGAGCCAAGCATAGTCTCGGCACGACCTCGCGCCCCCTCATCGATCTACAGCGCAACGGTCCCCTCCTGCGTCGACCGCGCGGATCCAGAAGAGGCCGCGTGTGCGTAAGGCCACCCCAGCCAGCGGGCCCCCGGTGGTCGGCGTGCTACGATGCCGCCAGTTGCGTCGACCGTGTGCTCCTAGGACATGACCTTGCGCCCCGTACTCTCCTCCGGGCTCTCGCCCGCGCTCTCCCGGCTCGTCGACGAGCTCGCAGCTCCAGGGCCTCGCAACATCACCCTGGACGAGCTCGGGGACGCGATCGGCGCCGCGGCCATCAGCGTCGAAGAGATCGACCTCGTGATCACGACTTTGGAAGAGCGAGGGATCGCCGTCGGTAGCGAGGCCCCGCGCCCAGCGTCCACACACCTCGGCACGGTGCTGCGGACGGCTCGTCAGCTCCGCTCGGAGCTCGGCCGCACCCCCTCTCCAGAGGAGATCGCCCGGCGCTCCGATCTCTCGACGGACGAGGTCCGGCTCGCCCTGTTCGCCGCCCAGATCCTGCAGCGCTGAGCCCGCTCCCCGTCCCCGCGCCGCACCGTACCTGCGCCGCCGCGCCTACGCGCCTACGCGCCGCTCCTAGTCTCCGCACCGCCCCCGCGCCGCTTTGCGTCCCTCCCGACCCCGTCATGGTAGGGAGGTCACCGCTACCCGAGACCCGTCCCCGGTTGCCCCCGCCCCCGCAGGCGCACCAGGCATCCCCACGACGGTTGCGCGCTCCCCCTCGCCCGCTATGGATCTTCCCGCACCAACCGCTGGCACACCATCCGCCGAAATCGAGGAACCATGCGCGTCGAAATCTGGAGCGATCTCATCTGTCCCTGGTGTGGCCTCGGCCAGCACCGCCTGAACACGGCCCTCGAGCGCTTCGAGCACGCGAGCGACGTCGAGGTGCTCCATCGTTCGTTCCAGCTCGACGCGCGCGCGCCCCTCGACGCGACGGAGAGCGTGCGCCACATGCTCCAGGTGAAGAAGGGGCTCTCGAGCGCCCAGGTCGACGCGGCGACGCGACACGTCGAAGAGCTCGCCCGCGCCGAGGGCCTGAGCCCGTATATCGTCGGGGACAACCGCGTCGGCAACACCTCCTTCGCCCACGAGCTCGCCGCCTGGGCGACGGAGCAAGGGCGCGGCGCCGCCGCTTGGGCGCGCCTCTACCGCGCGTACTTCGGCGAAGCCCGCTCCATCTTCGACGTCTCCGCCCTCGTCGAGCTCGCCCCCGATCTCGAGCTGGATCCGGCAGCGGCCCGCGACGCCCTCACCTCCCGCCGCTACGCCGACCAGGTCCAGGCCGATCATCGGGAGGCGGTCGAGCTCGGCGCCACTGGGGTCCCGTTCATCGTCATCGATCGTCGCTACGCCATCGCTGGCGCCCAGCCCACCGAGGTGATGCTCCAATCCCTCGCGGCGGCGTGGCGCGACCGCGCCCCCACCGCGTCGGCCGCGCCGACGGAGGAGGCCGGCGCCGTGTGTCGCCCCGACGGCTGCGACTGAGCTCCACGGCGCCGTCGTTCGCCGCGCCGCGACGTCCAGCGCTCGTGGCCTCTCAGGGCGCTCAGCGCTCCCCAGCTCCGAGGGGCGCGTCCTTGGTTCGTCCGGGCCGCACCCTCACCGGGCCTTGAACACGCGAAATAGGTAGACCAGCGACGGCCCGAGGAGCGCGCTGCCCGCCGCTGCGACCGGGAAGAAGGCGCGCAGGACCTCCGGGCGTGCCCCAGCGTCTCGGAGCGTGAGCCCCGGCAAGATCACGTGGCCCGCCATGGCCAGGCCCCAGCCCACGAGCACGCAGACGACCTGGGCCGCCACGGCGACCCGGGCGAGGCGAAAGCTTCGACGCAGGAGGGCCGCGCTGGCGCCCACCGCGCAGGCTGCGGTGACGACCTGCAGCGCCCAGATCGAAGCGGACCCCGCCCAGCGTTGGAAGAACACGGGGGCGTCCACCGCGGCGCGCCAGGCGGCCACGGCGGCGAGCAGAGCAGCCAGCGCCTCGCAGGCG
>JAEWOQ010000106.1 GCA_023460875.1 Pseudomonadota bacterium | reverse complement strand
GGCGCGCGCCAGTCGGCCGCGACGGCGGTGTGCGGGAAGGCGACGAGGTGCACGATGCGCGCGCGGGCGACGTCGGGCGCACCGTTCGCGGCGAGCCAGCGGGTGAGCGCGTGACGCGCGTCCTGGGCCTGGCGGACGGGGTCGATGCGGTGATCGTTCGGCGGGCGGCCCTGGTACCAGGCGCCGTCGCGGCGCTCGATGTGGCCGGACTTGGTCTCGATGACCGCGAGGCCCAGGTTCGGCCACGCGATGAGGAGGTCGAGCTCGTGCTCGCGGGTTCCGTCGAGGATGCCGAGGTTGGCGAAGAGGGCCGCGTCAGGGGGGAGGGTCGAGGCGAGGGCGTGGTGGACGGCGCGCTCGGCGGAGGCGCCGGAGGGCGAGCCCGCGAAGTGCGGGTCCGGTGGGTAGAGGTGCGGGGGCACGCGGGTCAGCGCGGGTTGTAGTCGCCCGCGAGCCAGCGCAGGAACGTCTCGCTCCGCCCGATGTAGGTGTTGATCGTGTTCTCGGTCTTCCCTTGGGTGCGGAGCTCACGCTCCCAGCGCTCGAGCTCTGCGTAGAGATCCGCGAGCGTCCACGTCTGCGTCGCCATTGCGCGACGGTACTGCGGAGCAAGCCGAGGTACGTCAGCCCGGATGGGCGCGACCAACGCAGCTACTGGTCGGTAGTCCGCTTCGGCAGTCCGACGGACGCCAAGGTCGAGCGCTTGGCAAGTTCCGCCTCCTACCGTGTCAAGGCGCCTCGATGGGGCCTCCCAGAGGCCTGCGCATGGGGCTGCACAAGGAGCGGCGTCGCCGTGAGGACCTGCGTCAACCGCTCTTCGAAGGTCCCGCCCAACGTCCGACCGTGTCTGTCGGCGACGTACTGGTGCCACCGCGACGGGTGTCGGGGCGCACCGCCGACCGTCCAGATCTGCTCATGGCCCACTCGGCCCGCTTCCGCAGCCACCCACGCTCCCCGCAAGTCCCGCTCGCGCCGCAAGGTTCCCGAGGCACCGGCCACACCCCAGGCAGCGAGCACTCCACCGGCGCCGCGTATCTGCTCGCTGAGTCGCTGCCGCACCGGAGCCCACAACCCGAGGCCTGCGCCAAGGAGGTTGAGGTCGACAACCGTCGCCGTGGGTTCGGCGAACAGGTTGGCGATCTCACAGCAGTCGTAGCCCAGGACTTCGGCAGCGCGCTGAGCCGCCCTTCTTGACCGCGCCCCTGAGGATGACGCGGGAGGATTCAGGAGGACCGCAAGCAGTACACCCTGACGCCGTACCGCCATCGCACCTCCCTCAGCGACGGGCCGTCGGGGAGCACGAATCCTCGCGCTCTTCGACGGCCACGGTGGCGATGTCGAGGGCAAGAAGGAGGCTACCGTCCAATGCCAAGTGCGCACTTGTGCACGCCCGTGCGCCTCCCCACATACTGCCACCGCCTCCTCCCCCGGAGTCTAGGCGCCCCTACCGAGCGGTTCCCTGGCGAACAGCGCGCATCGCACCGTGTGCCGCGGGCACGAACACAGGCCGGCTCGCCCGCTGAGGTGGCCTCGGGAACCGAGTCGCAGCGACTCCGCGGGCAACCTCACCGGCCGAAGCTCGCAACAGCTCAGCGAATGCAACGACCCTGAGTCGGGGCCCCGGGGACGACACCGCCGCAGGTGCGCCCGGCCAGCGCGCGCCGTCCTGCGCCTCGTCGGACCACGCGTCTACCATCAGCACGCGGAGCACCGACCGATTGGAGACACGCCTTGGCGAGCGAGCCGCCCAAGATCGCCTACTCAACCGATTTGGGGCAGATGTGGCATGGTGACTCGCTTGATCTGCTCGAAGGGCTTCCTGACAGTTCGGTGAACGCCTGCATCACTTCGCCCCCCTTTGCGCTGACTCGCCAGAAGGCCTACGGCAACGAACCCGAGAGCGCATACATCGCATGGTTCCGCAAGTTCGCCGAGCGGGTGTACTCCAAACTCGCTGATGACGGCTCTTTTGTTATCGACCTGGGTGGAAGCTGGCTGCCGGGTAGTCCCACCCGGAGTCTGTATCAGTACCGCTTACTGATCGAACTGGTCGACCACTGCGGATTCCACCTCGCCGAGGACTTCTACTGGTGGAACCGCGCCAAACTCCCAGGTCCGCGAGAATGGGTGAACGTCCAGCGAACCCGCGTCAAGGATGCTGTAAACGTCATCTGGTGGCTCTCCAAATCGGAGAACCCGAAGGCTGACAACCGCCGCGTCCTTAGGCCGTACTCGCCATCAATGAAACGCCTACTCGAGCGTGGCCGCTACAACTCCGGCCCACGGCACTCCGAGCACATCATCGGTACGACCTGGGCCCGCGACCAGGGAGGGGCGATCCCACCCAATGTGCTTGAGATCCCCGACGAGTTCTTGGAAGGCGTGCCGCCCGACAACATGCTCGACCATGCCAACACCATAAGCAACGACCCGTACCTCCGGTACTGCCGTGCAACGGAGATCCCGGTTCACCCAGCGCGCTTTCCGCTCCCCGTCCCTGAGTTCTTTATCAAGTTTCTAACCGAGCCAGGCGACCTCGTCCTGGACATCTTCGCAGGCTCCAACATGACCGGGTATCTGGCGGAGGTCAACCGACGCCGCTGGATAAGTTGTGAAACGAGCGACGACTACGTGCGCGGTTCCGTCGGTCGTTTCGTGAACCAACCCGTCACCATCGCAAACCGCGGGGTCGAACTAGGCATCCGCTCCGCGCTAGATGCCTTCGTTGAGTAACTCTACTTGTGCCAAGAGCTCAGGTCACACGCCTGCAAACGATGGCGCAGCATCTCGAACACGTCTCGGCGGGGCGCTCGCTCCTTTCGGGGAGCGGCCAGCTCGGAGGGCGGCGGAACGGACGCCGATCCAGACCACGACACATCCTTCAGAAGCCAGTAGTGCAGGACCCGCCCGACCGCCGTGGACTCGATCTGGCGGGTGCGCTCACGCGTGACGCCAATCCGCTCACCAATCGTCTCAAGAGTCTCGGGAACCCCAAAGAATCCCAGTCGCCTGGCAAGCACCTCGGCTTCGCGGGTCGAGAGGCAGTCAAAACTCTCCCGAGACACCATCTCCGCAACGAGTCCGTCCAGGATCACTTCGTCGAAAGGTACCTCAAAGGCGGGCTCGAGCTCAGTCCCCAGGACCTGCTCCCCGAAACTCTCGTAACTTGTGACACGCTCGACCCATCTAAGCGCTTCAAGCGCGAGGCCGCTCACTTCGGCGCCGCTTCGCCTCGCAGCATCCCATTGCTCCTGGACATGGATCGGCACATGCACCGCTCCGCGCCGGAGCATCCGCCCCCTTTCCATTGCCTGTCGAACATGCCACGTCGCATAGGTGCTAAACGCGTAGCCCAGAAGCGCGTCCCAGCCCTGAATGGCGCGCCAAAGTCCAAGTGAGCCGTCCTGGAAGTAGTCCTGGGTCGCATCGCTATCCCCTCGCCCGTACTTACGCGCCCAGTAGAATACGAGACGAACGTTTCCCTCAAACAACTCGTTGAACGCGCGACGACCACTCTCGACCAACGCGCGCAGTTCGTCATCTGACGCGGGGGTCGGCACCGACCACTCTCCGGCCAGCACGGCCTCGGCGATAACGCCTGCCTCAAGGTCGAGCGCGGCCTGGCGCTGCCTCGCGGAGGTGGGAACGGAGGTGTGGCTAATCCATGCGCTCCACTGCCACGGGGCATCCAAGTCATCGCCATCCGGGCCCTCGGAGACAACAGCAGAGTCTGAACCATCGTCCGCGTCGACTTCAGCACGGGGGGGCGACGCCTGCGCTGCAGCCCGCTCTTCCAGAAACTGTGCGTACTCGGCTGCACCGTGGCGCTCACGCGCGACCTTGAGCGCCGCCTCAAGAGACGCGAGCCGCACGTCAGCGTTTGCGACCTCCGTCTGCCACTCCCGCACGACTATCCGAGCAGAGCCTGGGCGGGGTACTCGGTGAACTCCGCCCGCTTCGCCAGCTCGCGGAGTCCGGCGTCACCGAGTCGCTGGATCTCGTCCCATTGCACCGGGCGCCCGACCGCCATCTCCACCGTCGCGCGGAAGTCACCGCCTTTGTCTATGGTTCCGACGTTCCACACCGTCTCAAAATGGCCCGCCTCCGCCGGATGGATATCGTTGGCGATCGCAAACGCAACGGCGGATCGGAACGCGGAGTCGCCCGACGAGAACCACTTATGTTCCATGATCCTGGAAAGCGCCGCCCGCCCGACATCCGTCAGGCCGACGGTCGCCCTTTGCCCTCCGGTCGCATCAGTAGTCGACATCAATACCCTCAATTCTCGTCGAACTTGCTCCTGTGCGGGCTAGCACATACTCGCGCCCCACTCGTCCGCGGAGGTGGCCCAAGTCGCTCGACCGAACGAACTCGCCCGACTGAACAAACAGCACCGCCTGGTTCTCAATCGCTGAGACCCATTCAAGGACTCGTCGACGATGCCCGAGGTCGAGTCGACCGAACGGTGTATCCATGACAACGGGTCCCTCCTCGACCGAGCATCTGGCAAGGGCGCCGATCAGAGACATCGTGACCAACTGGTCGGCTCCCGCCGATCGCCGAGCGATCACGCGGTCGGTACTGTCCACAATGCTCAGGTAGTAGTTCCCGTCGACTCGCAAACCGGCATAATCCGGTTCGGTAGTGAGCGTCGTGAAGATTCGGCTGGCCTCCGCCTGCACGCGCTTCCTTGTGGTCTCACGGAAGCGTCCAAGCGCATCTTCTATCGTCTGCCCAAGGCTATCGAGGACGTCCATCTCGGCCTTCAGTGGCGCACTCGTTGGCGATGCCTTCGCAAGCTGCCGCGTGATCTCCGCCTGCCGGCGCTTCGCGACTTCGATCTCACGGTCGATCGTCTCGATATGCATCCGAGCTTCACGCTCCGAAACCGCCGCCTCCTGTCGGGACTTCTCGAGGGCTGCGATGTCGACGTCGTTCCCCTCAATCTGCTCCGTCAGCGTGGCGATCTTCGTTCGTTCGGCCTCCGCGCGCAATCCGATGCGCATGACGTCTCTCTCATCGGCCCTAATAGCCTCGACAGTGTCGTGCGCCGTGTCAAACCGCGCGAGACGCCGAACTACCTCTGAAGGGCCCAGGATGTCCTCCGGCTGCGCCAGCGACGCGAGTTCCTGCTCGGCCTCTGCGAGCCGCTGCCGCGATGCGTCCAGTTTCTCTCTGGGCATCGCTTGCCTGCATGCAGAGCAGAACGAGGTCTCCGCTTGTTCATGCAGCATCCTGACCCGCTGTTCGAGAAGCGCGCGCTCGCGCTGGAGTGCAAGCTGAGCGTCGAGCTTCTCCTTTGCCTCACCCCAACGCTGAGCCAAGCGCGTTGCCAGAGGGATCCACCACTCCTTGTCGAGGCGACGCCGCAAATCTTCGAAGCGGCCCTCCCAGTCGCGCCGGTACTCCGCCTCGGCACGGATGGCGGCGTTTCGTGCGAAGTACACCTCACGGATATTGTCGACCTCGCGCAGCGCCGCGTCGTAGATCCCCACCAGAGAGGCCGCTTCCCGCGCCGCGGCATCTAGCTCTGCTCGGTCCTTCGCTAGCCGGCGGAGACGGTCCTCGAGTGTCTCGATCTCCCCGCTGAGAGCGAGGCTGCTCTGCTCTGCTTTGGCCGCACGCCTCACTGCAGCACTGGCCTGTTCCTGCAGGTACGTCACGTCGACGCGCGCTTGCCGTAGCGCCGGGATCCCGAGAGCCATCTCGATCTGTTGGCGGACGAACGCGGCAGAGCTCGGGCCACGAAGGCGTTCCTCGAAGCGGGCCAGCATTTCGCCATCAAAAAGGAAGAAGTCTGCAATGTCGGGGTGAAGGGTGCGGTGTATGAACTCGTCGATGTCGCGCTCAGGGACGGGCTGCCCACCTTGTGGAAGCAGATGAGCTCGTGTCGACGAGACGTCCACGGTCCATCCGGCCGTAGTTCGACGGCCACACCCTTCTGCCATACGACTCAGCGTCACACGCTTCCCGCGGTGGGAGTAGTCCAGTCTCACCCCGAATTCGAATGGCGACGCTTCTTCGCGTGCGTCGTAGTTCGCGAAGTCGTTCGCGGGGATCAGCGAGCCATCGTGGCCGGCGACCTTGCCGTAGAGCACCCATCGGATTGCGCGAAGCAGCGACGTCTTGCCCCGCATGTTCTCGCCATACACGAGGATGACGGGTGCGCTCGGGTCAGTACTCAGATCCATCACCTGGGACCCACGGTAGGGGCCCCAGTTGACCACTTCGAGTCTCTCAAGCCTCATCGTTTGCTGCCATTCTGCGGCCGACTTCAGGCGCGACCGCCGCTCTCATCTCTTCGCGTGCGGCCCGCCGATCCTCGAGCTCGAATTGATGACGCCATGCGATGTCCACGACTCTGCGAATCGTCTGATCGCTGATGCGCCTCACCCCGGAGCGAGCCGCGGCAGCTTCGATCATCGCTGTTTCAGCGGCGCTCCTGGCGTTCGACACCTCATCCGAAGTATCAGTCATTTTCGCCTCGGTCCTCCTCGTACGCGAACGAGTCTTCGAACTGCCCATCAATCTTGAGGCCCCTGAGTAGGGCCTGCACCCTGTGGAGCCCAGCGAGGTTCTCCGCGTCGCGCGCGAACTCCTCGGCACGCCGGGCCTCGGCCACGGAAAGGAGTCGATCATCAGGACCCACAACGGCGACGTCAAATACCTGAGCGAACGTCTTGTTCTCGGCCCGCCTCAGCACGCGACCTCGGCGCTGTATGTACTCGCGCGGATTGGCTGAGCTCGCCAGGATGAGTGCACGGTTGATGTAGGGGAGATCTATCCCTTCGTCGAGGCACTTGATCGCAAGGAGAACGCCTCCGCGAGCAAAATGCGACAGCACCTCGGTCCCGACATCCTGATTACCGCTGTGATACTCGAGTATGGGGAAGTCCAAATGCTCAATAGCGGACCGCACCTGCCGTAGGTGATCCCGGCTTTCGCAGTAGACCAGCCATCGGTCGTTCGGTCTGAAGTTCTCGGCCAAGAGGCGGGCCGCGTGAGGCGCCTTGGCGGAAGCGCTCTTGAGTATCCGTGCCCGGCGGCGAAGCAAGTACAGCGCAGATTCTGTGAGCTTCCCATCGGCACGCGCCACCTCGCGTGCAATATCGCGAGTCAGGCGCTCCCAGTCGGCCATTTCGGTATCGTCGAGCGGAATGGTGTCCAGGAAATAATCGTACGGCACGAGTTGCTTCGCCGCAATGGCCTCGCGTATTCCGAACTGCGGCTCGAGCGTCTCCCCAAAGTACTCGACTATCGCCTGAGTTCCTTCCGGATCTCCGAAACGCTCTGGGGTTGCGCTGAGCCCGAGCCGGCCGCCTGCTTGTAGGCTAAGAAGCGAGCGCGTGTCTCGCGCGCCAATCCGGTGTACCTCATCAGCGACGACGAGCAGGTGCTCGCCACACCTCACGCGACGTAGGAAGGCCGGTTTCGCCGCCGTCTGATACGTGGCGAGGATGATCCGCCTGTCCTCTTCTGGATCGACTGACGTTGCAGCCGCCAGTGTTCGCTCCCACGAGACACGGGGTGAGCCTGCTCCGGCAGTCACGACGAGCGCGTCAGGAATCTCGCTAGCGATCTCGCGGCGCCACTGTCCATGCAGAAGCCTCGAAGGCACGAGGACCAAAGCAGGGCGTCCGGTGACCGTCCATCGCCTGATCGCTTCAAGAGCAGCGAGCGTCTTGCCGCCCCCGGTTGCGAAGGCGATGATGCCCCGATTGCGCGACGACTCCCAGCTCGCGAGCACGTCACGTTGATGGGGCCGCAGAGTGCGTTTGTGGTGCGATGTGCCAGACGTTGTCCTGGCACCGGCGCCGTGTGCATTCCGGACGCGCTCGAGCGCGGTCGCCAAGTCCTCGGGAGGAAAGGCTTCCCGGACGACCGCCTCAGCCGCTGTGGCCGGGCTGACCTCGACGCCGCGTATTAGGTCGTACCACAACTCGGCAAAGTACCTGCTGTGGCGATCGGCGCGCTCGCCTTGCTCGATGGACTTCCAGGATGCGAAGGCTTCAATTTGCTCATGATTCGCCGCGCCCGACCATGCAGCCGCAGTCTCATTTGCGCTGCCCACGAAGGACACAGCGTGCCCACATTCGTCGCGGAAGATGCCCACCTTGTCATGGAACAGGCCCGACGGTCCGTGCCTCGCGAACTTGAGCTGCAGTACACGTGCGGCAAGCAGGCTGCTCATCGCTCGTATGAGGGCCTCTGACTCCGGGTCGGCTTCAGCCATCTCGCGCAGTGCGGCAACAGCCGCCTCGCGCGTACCGGTTCGGTCCTCGGAATTGAGAAGTGAACGGCGGTCTGTCGCGGAGATGTTCGGGGAGCACACAATGCGAATCGCGCCACCGTGGCCGATGTGCTCGGCGAACGCAGCGGGAATGAGTGCGAGGAGCGCCGACGAGAAGTACCCGACGGCACGGTCGTATGTGTGGCTCCGACTCAGGAGGGGTACCATGAACTCGGTTAGGAGATCCGCCCGGCTCGTGCTGTACGCCTCGGCAACAGACACCTCCGTCAGACACGGCGCGTCAGTCATAAATGAACTGCCGCTCTTGACCCTGACGATCGCTGCTGGGCACGCGGATTTGGGGCACTGGCTGGGCGAGCATGGGCGTTCGCTTCGGCATCGGCACCTCGCTCGCTCCTCCCCGGCTCTTCGGCAGCCCGCTGCCGGTATCGCGCTGCTGGGTTTCGTCTCCCAACGGATGAGACTACCGACAGCACCCGACACGCGTTCGATGGCGATCTTGGAAGCTCGCGGTTGCGCGAGCAGACCCATTGACGATCGCGCTGCCGGCTCGCGGACGCAATAGCCCGTATGGCGGTCTTCGCGCGTCGCGCCTCACGGCCGGCCGCGTGCCTGATGAGGGAAGGAGCAGCTCGGAGTGCGGCACGCGCCACACTCCGAGCGCAGCGGGTCCTCTGCGCTATCGACTAGCTGGACTCCCTTGCAGCAGCACACTGAACGGCCCCCGGCACGGACTGGCGGTGCACTGTGTCACCGCCACCTGCTAGACATCTGCTTGGTCAAGAGCGCCAGCGCCAAGCCCTCCGGCTGGCTGGCCGGCAACCGCGCCCCCGGCACGGTGCCCCCGGAGGAAGACCCGCCCGCACGCCCGTGCGGGAAGACGGATCGCCGGCGCGGCCGCACACCGCACGCACCACCACCGCACACGCCTCACCGCGCACCACCAGCGCGCGTCGCGCCGGCCGCACCACCGGAGGTCGCCATGTCGCACACCACCCGCCCCACCAGCACCCAGC
>JAEWOQ010000105.1 GCA_023460875.1 Pseudomonadota bacterium | reverse complement strand
GAGCAGCTCGGCGCCGAAATGACGCTGCACCACCAGAGGTCCCCTCGGACAAAACGGACCTCCCCTGACAAAATGACTTCCCCCCCCTTGTTCACACCCAGGGTTCCCCACGATTTCCCTTTGAGTTCCCCTCGTTCGAGATACTCGGTCCCCACGAACGCAACCTCCGGCCCCCTCCAGCGCCACCAGCCCTCCCCACGCGCAGCACCTCCGGTTCCCGCGAAAAACAGCTGAGGTCTCCTACAAGGGGGGCGTCGCGGCCGAGGGGAGGGTCGTGCTCGATCGAGGGGAGGGAAATGCGGGATCGAGGGGGCCTTCGATCGCGATCGAGGGGGACTCTGAGTCTGCACGAGGGGGGCTCTCGTGCCGCTCTCCGTAACCTCTGACCTCGACGCGCGGGAGGTCCGACTTTGATCGAGGGGGACTGCGTCTTTGAACGACGGGAACCCCGGCTCGTTTGCATATTTTCCCGACCACGTTGATCCGCGGGGGGTGTTCGTTGCTCCCGGACGACTCGTGGTTGCTCCTGGAGGGCTCGTGATCGCTCCCGGACGGCTCGTGGGCGCCCCTGGAGCGCTCGTGGTTGCTCCCGAAGGGCTCGTGGTCGCTCCCGCGGGGGGTGCCGTTGCCCCTTGCAGGCTCATGCTCGCTCCTCGGCGGCGCTCGATCGTCCTTCGCGAGCGCGCGAGCGCGTCGGCAGGGTGCTCGTTCGGTCGTTTGCTCCCGGGAAGCGGGCCGAGCGCTCCAGAGTGCCCTCGCCCCGGCTCGCTGGGAGCCTCCGCGGCGGGCTCGGACGCCATGGATGAGCCCTTCGCGCCCCGGTGGTTGCCGGACCACCCACATCGTCGCACAAACTTTACACAAATGACGCAATGAGTTGTGGGTTAGCCACACTCAGGTGCTACCAATGGAGAGACCCTGGCGGGCTCTCGCGGACGAGGTTCGGCTCCGTACCCACAGTACGGAGGCGTAGGCCCTTCTCCCCGCCAGACGCGAACGTGGATAGTGGTGAGGGATACTGGCGAGATGGACAGGTGCAACAGCGACAGCGGAGGGACGGGATGACGAGAGTCGCTGGGCGTAGGCTGGGGCCCCCCGGGAGCTCCGTCCGCCTCGTCGTCCTCGAGGAAGGGACGGACGCACGGAGCGTCCCCGCGCTGGGGCGCCCCGAGGACGATCTGGTCGTCATCGCACAGGGTCGGGGCGAGTCGCCCCTCGATCTGGTGCTCCGCGTGATCCATCGCCTGTCGTCCTTGGAGCAATCCCGCCGGCACGTGGCGAGCGCGGTCCTCCGCGTCGCTCCTCGGGTGGACGAGCAGGCGGCGGCAGCCCGAGACCTGTTGGCGCGCGCCCTCCTCACCCACTCTGCGGTGGCCGGATCGACGGAGCTGGTTTTTCACGCGAGCGCGTCCCTGGCCCCGGAGGAGCGCACCGAGCTGCTCGAGCTCGTCGACCGGATGTTCCAGGAAGCAGTGCCAGGGCGCTGCGCCATCCGGATCCAGTTCGGAGAGCCTTCGACCTCGGTCGCCCCGGAGAGCGGCGTGATGCCCATCGCCCGCGTCACGCCCCTGGCTGGACCGGTCGACACCACCCCGACCTCCGAAGGCGCCTCGCGGGACCTCGCACTCGCCCGACGAGTCCGCGCGAAGGCCTGAAGCTCCACGGCTTCCCTGGACAGCTCCTCTCGAGGGCCTCTCTTGGGCCACCCTCCTCGAGGGAGCTCGACGGCGCTGTCCCTGCATTCCGGCGCGGTCTCCACCCCTACGACGGCCGCCCGTTGGCCCTCAGCCGCGCGCCTTCCTTCGCGCGGTGGACTGTCATATGACAACGAGGCGCCCTGAGGGCCCAGGGTCTGCGGTGAAATGGCAGTGCTGACGAACCTTCGTGCACGGTGGTGGCTGTTCCTCCTGGCGGCGGCGCTCCCCGGCGCCTGCAAGGCCGATTTCCGCACCAAGGACGACGCCGCGGTGGGAGGGTACGGGGGTGAAGGCGGCAGCGTGACCAGCGCGGGCGCGCCCAGCTGGCCCGAGTGCATCGAAGACGAGACCTCGTGTCCTGGCTGCGAGAGCGCCGACGACTGCGCAGGTGGCGTGTGTGATCCCGCGACCGAGCAGTGTGTCGCCTGCCTGGAGAGCGCCGACTGCGCGGACGCCGCCGCTCCCCGCTGTGACGCCAAGGTGTGCGCGGGCTGCCTCGACGCCGATGACTGCGCCCACTTCGAGGACGAGACGCTGTGTGACACGGACTCCGGGGCCTGCGTCCAGTGCCGCGGCGCGGAGGACTGCGACGGCAACGTCTGCCACCCCGACACCAGGACGTGCACGGAGCTCCCCATCCGGCAAAAGCACGCCTGTGAGCCCTGCCAGCACGACGCCCAGTGCCAAGAGGGACAGCTCTGCGTCGAGACTACCTACGACGATCCACAGGCGGGCGCCGTCGGGGCCTTCTGTCTGTGGCGCCGCGACGCTCCGCTCCCCGGGCCCGCCGGGGAATGTGGCATCAACAGCCGCCCCTACGCGCGCGCTGCCGAGATCCTGAGCGTCGACGGCGAGACCGCCATCGTCTGTGAGCTGCGCACCACGACCTGCGCGGCGCTGCTGCATCACAGCGTCGCCGTAGAAGGCTGTGAGGCCCCCTTCACGGATGACGCCGCCTGTGGACACCCCGACTTCAACGACGGGCGTTGCCGCTTCGACAGCGGCGTCGGCGAACAGCTCGGGTGCAGCTACCCGTGCCTCGGCAACCACGACTGCCCGGCGGGATCCAGCTGCCCGGGTGGCGGCGGCGACCGCTACTGCGGCTTCTGAGCGGGCACCTGAACGACGCCGGGACAGGAGCGCGCGTCAGAGAGGCGAGCGGCGCGAGGCCCGCTCTTTCACGGCTTGGGCCTCTGGAAGTCGTAGGCGGGCCGACCGTAGAGATAGCCTTGCTGGAGGTGCGCGCCGAGGGCGGCGAGGGTGTCGCGCTCGGCCGGCTTCTCGACGCCCTCACACACGACCATCATTTCCATGTCCCCCGAACAAGCCTGCAACAGCGAGCCGACCAGCCGCTGCAGCCGCGGCTGCGCGTCGATGTCCCTCACGAGGGACGCGTCGAGCTTCACGATCTCCGGATCGAGGAGCGTGAAGCTGGCCAGCCCCGCGTAGCCGGAGCCGACGTCGTGCAAAGCGATGGAGAACCCGAGCTCCCGCAGGCTCCGCAGCTGGCCCTTCAGGTCCTCCACCCCGCCCAGTGACGCGCGAACCGTGACCTCCAAGACGACCCGCCCGGCGTACGCGGACAGCGG
>JAEWOQ010000104.1 GCA_023460875.1 Pseudomonadota bacterium | reverse complement strand
GCCCCCGGCGCCCGCGGGCGCGGGATCGGCGGCGGCGGTCAGCGCGTTCGATCGGCTTCGGTCGCTCAGCGCCTTGGAGGAGCACCCTCACGAGCGAGCAGGGCAGGATGACACTCTTCGATATTTTCGACCCGAAGGCGCCCCCGAAACCGATCGGGATCGATCTCGGGACCACGCACTCCATCGTGGCGAGCTTGCGTGATGGCAAGCCTTACGCGCTCACGACCTGCGACGGGACGGGCCTGCTGCCCAGCGCCGTGTATTACGGCGGCGGCGGGAACGTCGTCGTCGGTGAGGTCGCCAAGGTCCACGCCTTGCGGGAACCCGAGGCCACCATCGTGAGCGTCAAGCGCTTCATGGGGCGGGGCGCGGACGACCCGCAGACGCGCGCCCTGGGCGCCTACAAGTTCGCCGAGCCCCGCAGCGAGGAGGAGGCGCGCACCGTGCGCTTCGACGTGGGGAGCCGCGTCGTCACCCCGGTGGAGGTGAGCGCCGAGATCCTCCGGAGCCTCAAGCAGAGCGCGGTGGATCAGCTGACTCACGTCGGGGGCGCGGTGATCACGGTGCCCGCCTACTTCGACGACGCGCAACGGCAGGCCACCCGAGACGCGGGGCGCCTCGCCGGGCTGGAGGTGCTGCGCCTGTTGAACGAACCGACGGGGGCGGCCCTGGCATACGGGCTCGACAAAAAGCGCAACGGCGTCTTCGCGGTGTTCGACCTGGGGGGCGGGACCTTCGACGTGACGATCCTCCTCCTCGACGACGGCGTGTTCCAGGTGAAGAGCACCGGCGGAGACAGCGCGCTCGGCGGTGACGACATCGATCGGCTGATCGCCGAGCGGATGCTCTCCGTCATGGGCTTCGGCGCCGACGAGCCGGTGGGTCCGGAGATCGTGAACCTCGTGCTGGACGCGGCGCGCCAGGCCAAGCACGCGCTCACCGATACGACGGAGGTCGAGGTCCAGCTGCCCGCTCGCGGCGGGGATCAGCGCGTGTTCCGCCTGAGCCGCGCGGAGCTGGACGAGTGGATGCAGCCCCTCATGGAGCGGGCCGGGCGGGTCTGTCGACGAGCGCTCCGGGACGCTGGCGTGGGGTCGGGGGATATTGACGGCGTCATCCTCGTCGGGGGCTCCACGCGGGTGCCCCGGGTCCGGACCTACGTGGCGGAGGTCTTCGGGCGCGAGGCGCTGGCGGACATCGACCCGGAGCGGGTCGTGGCCTATGGGGCCGCGATCCAGGCGGAGCTGTTGTCGAAGGAGAGCGACGAGGTCCTGCTCCTCGACGTCCTGCCCCTCTCCCTCGGCATCGAGACGATGGGCGGCGGCGTGGACAAGATCCTGCCGCGCAACACGACGATCCCGGCGGGCGCGAAGAGCACCTTCACGACCTACGCGGACAACCAGACGGGCTTCGAAATCCACGTGGTGCAGGGGGAGCGCGAGTTGGCGCAGGACTGCCGCTCGCTGGCGAAGTTCTCCCTACGCGGCATCCCGCCCATGCCTGCGGGGTTGGCGCGACTAGAGGTGGAGTTCCACGTCGACGAGAACAACCTGCTGCACGTGACCGCGCGCGAGCTCACGACGGGCAAGGTCCAGGGGGTCGAGGTCAAGCCGAGCTACGGGCTGAGCGACGACGAGATCGAGGACATGCTGATCGACGCGCTGGAGCACGGCGAAGAAGACCTCGAGGCGCGCCGCCTCGCGGACGCGCGTGTGGAAGCGGAGCGCGTGCTTTTGGCGACCACGAAGTCCCTGGAAATCGACGCGGATCTGCTGGACGCAGACGAACGACGCAGCGTTGACGCCGCCCTGGAGGATCTACGGCGAGCGCTCGGTCAGGGGCCGGAGGGGGCGGGCGGCGCCGCCCAGAAGGCGTCCGTCGTCCAGGTGCGCCTCGACGCCCTCGACGACGCGACGCACGCCTGGGCGGGGCGCCGCATGGATCGAGCGATCCAGCGGGCGCTCGCCGGCAAGGGCGTCGGTGACGTCGCCGACGAAGTGTCGACGGCGGCCGGGGTCGACGCGCACGTGGCGGCGCATCGCCGCGCGAAAGATCAAGGTGGACGTTCCTGAACGGGACACCTTCGAGTAGGGAGTACCGCGAGAATCATGAGCGGGGCAGGGGCTCCGCAGTGTGTTGGTGAGAAAATGGCGAAGGTCGTGTTCCTCGAGCAGAACCTCGAAGTCGAAGTCCCGGTGGGATCGACCGTCCTCGAGGCGTCAAAGAAGGTGGGCGCCCCGGAAGGGGACGCCTGCGGCGGAGTGTGCGCCTGCTCGACGTGCCACGTGTACGTGGAGGAAGGCGAAGAGCTCCTCCGCGAGGCGGAGGAGGACGAGGAGGACATCCTCGACAAGGCCTTCGACGTGCGCATCAACTCGCGGTTGGGCTGCCAGGCGCGCATCGAGGCGGAGGGAACCATCGTGGTGCGGATCTCCGAGGAGAGCCTCGACGCGTACTACAACGAGCACCCCGACGTCCCGCGACCAGAGAAATAGACCGGCGGGGACGCCCTAGAGGCGCTCAGAGCCCGCGGGGCATTGCTGCGGTAGGCGCCGGTGCTAGGTCGCTATCATGGTGTCGCGAGAGCGCGAGAAGCGCGGCGGGAGCGTCGGCGACGTCCCGACGCTGGCGGGCGCGGGCTCGCGCTGGCTGGCGTGGCTCGCGCGCAGCCGCGCCGAGTGGTCGAGCGGGGAGCTGACCCTCGTGGGGGTGGCGGCGTCCGTGACCTTGGCCGTCGCGGCGGCGTGGACCTACCCGGGAGGCACCTGGGCCGAGCCAGACCGGCTAGGACACGCGTTCCTGGAGAACTTCTGGTGCGATCTGCTCCGCGCCGAGGCGTTGAACGGTCGCCCCAACGCCGTGGCGTCGGCGCTCATGCTGCTCGCGCTCATGATCTTTGCTGGCACCCTCGTCGTTTACTTCCACCACATCGCCAAGGTCCTGACGCCGGATCCGACGAGTCGGTGGGTCCGCGCGTGTGGCTGGCCGGCCGCGGTGGGTGTCGCGTTGGTGGCCCTGACGCCGAGCGACCGCTTCCCGGTGCTCCACGCGGCGGCGGTGATCGCGGCGGGTCCCGCCCTGCTCGCGGCGGTGCTCGTGGCCTCGTTCGGGCTCCGACGTCGCGCTCACGGGCCCGCTTGGGGGACCTGGCTGGCGGTCGGTGGGCTCCTGCTGGCGCTGCTCAACCTCGTCCAGTACGTCCGGCAGGTCCAGTGGGGAGTCGAGTACGCCCGTTGGTTGCCGGGAGTGCAGAAGCTCGCGTCCCTCTGCTTCCTCCTGTGGATGGCCGTCGTGAGCGGCGCGAAGCGGGGGCGAAGCCAGTGACGGCGGCGACGGCGGCGACGGCGGCGCTCCGGCGCTGAGGCCGGCCCTCCAGGTCGTGGAGCTTCGCCCCAACGGGGAACGGTCCGTTGGTACCCCGAGGAGCTGAGCCCATGCCCGAGACGACCGTTCCCGCCCACATGCTCCGTGCCCTGCACGAGAGCGAGGCACGCTTCGAGGCGTTCATCGAGGAGAGCCCCGCGGTCGCCTGGATGAAGGACGCTGAGGGACGCTACGTGTACGTCAACGCGACCTTGAGCCGCGTCTCCGGTCTCCCGAAGGAGCACGTGCTCGGTCGAACGGATCTCGAGCTGTTCCCCGAAGAGGTCGCGCAGCAGCTCCAGCGCAACGACGAGGAGGTGCGCCGCACCCACAAGCCCTTGCAGACGGTGGAGCGTATCCCGACGGCGAGCGGGCGGCTGCACTCCTGGAGCATCTGGAAGTTCCCCTTCGAGAGCGGTCCTCACCTGTACGTCGGCGGGCTCGCCTTCGACATCACCGACCAGATCGCCAATGAGGAGATCGTGCGCCGGATGCAGAAGCTCGAGTCCATCGGGCGCTTGGCGGCGGGGATCGCGCACGATTTCAACAATCTCCTCACCGTCCAGCAGGTGTATCTCTCCCTGGTGCTGGCGGATCCGTGCCTGCACGACGCCCTGCGTGAGCCGGTCGAGGGGATCGCCGAGGCGAGCGAGCGCGCGGCGTCGTTGACGCGACAGCTGCTCGTGTTCAGCCGCAAGCAGATTATGAAGAAGGTGCCGCTCCGGTTCGACGAGGTGGTGTATCGGGTCGCGAAGATGCTCGGCCGGGTGCTGGGGGAGCAGGTCGCGATGAGCGTCGAGGTCGAGGGGGTGGGGC
>JAEWOQ010000103.1 GCA_023460875.1 Pseudomonadota bacterium | reverse complement strand
CGCCCAAGCGCGCGCCCGCGGGGGCGGCGCCGCCCCCCACGGAGGAGAGGCAATGAAGCCGTCGAGACCACTGTCACGCCCCGGTCCGCTGGGTCGCGGCGCCGTCGGGGTCGCCGTCTTTCTGCTGGCCGGAAGCGGCTGGGCGCAGAGCACCCAGAGCCAGGGCACCCAGGGCCAGGGCACCCAGAGCCAGGGCACCCAGGGCCAGGGCCGCGTCGTGACGATCAGCGAGGTGACCATCGTGGGTCGCGTGCAGAAGCCGATCGCGGCGGTGGACGTGAGCCGCATTCAGCCGCGTCTGACCTTGGCCGAGCTCGATCAACCCTTCGCGAACCGAATCGAGAAGGCGTTGTATCGCGCTCCCTTTTGAGCCGTTCCCCAGGGAGTCGGCTCGTGTCCACGCTCCAGCCTTTTCTGCTCGTCGTCACGCTCGCCCTGGTGGGGGGGTGTGCGCGGGTTTGTGCGCGTGTGTACGCCCGCCATCAGGCTGCCCTGCCGAGCGACGGCGCCATGCAGCGCTTGCGTCGCGCTGCGGCGTCCGGCGCCGGTGTGAAGCCGCCGGGAGGACCCAGCTCGGAGGAGCCAGGCGAGCGCCAGCGACCCTTGGAGGAGAAGGTGATCTCGGAGGTGCTCGGCGCTCGTAACCGTCCTTTGGCGGTGTTGGCGTTGAACGAGCTCACCACCGAGGTGAGCATCGCCCTGCAGGACGCGCGAACTCTCCCACCAGCCGTCGGGCGCGTGGCGTTGCTGGGCGGCACCGCCCTGGGCTTGACCGCGATGGCCACCGCGCTCCGCAACGAGCAAGGCGCTACGGCGGCGATGTGGGGCGGCGCTTGCCTGCTGCTCGCGGTCGCGGGTGCGGGTGTGTGTGGGTTCTATGGGCGCCTCGCACGTCGTGCGGCCGAACGGCGCCGTGAGCAGACCCGCGAGCTGATTCGCCTCCTCGAGCGGCGCTTGCCGTCGACGTAGTGAATACTTCGGGGCTCGAAGCATCGATCCCGGAGCTCGGGTAGGCCGGCCGTCGGCGTGGATCACGGGCAGCCGATCTCGGGCGACAGGTGTGCGATCGTGCGCCATCGTGGAGCCGGGGCTCTCCCTGGGCTCTCCCGGGCCCCTCCTCGAGGTCTTCCAGGGGCTCGACCGGCGACGGGAATGCGGTGGACCCGCGCAGAACAACTCGATAACCTCCCCGAAGCTGGTCCTCGCCATGACGCAACCTCAGCAGCAAGCTCAACCGCAGTCCCGTCCCGGACAGATGACGGCGGTCATGCGGGCCGTCGCTGCGACGGGCCCGAAAGTGCTCCGCATCGGCTTGGTGCGCGGTGGACGTGTGCTCGAGGAGCGGGTCATCAAGCAGCGGACCGACGTGACGGTCGGGCCGAGCGAGAAGAGCATGTTCGTGCTCGCGGATCGGAGCTTGCCGTCGCACTTCAAGCTCTTCGAGCTCGTGCAGGGCGACTACGTGCTCAACTTCCTCGAGGAGATGAGCGGGCGCGTCGCCTTGCCGACGGGCATCTCCGAGCTGCAGGTCCTCAAGGGGCAGGCCCGACGGGCCGACGACGGGGCCTATCAGCTGCGGCTCACGGAGGACTCTCGGGGCAAGATCGTCGTCGGGGACACGACGTTCCTCTTCCAGTTCGTCGCGCCCCCACCGGTGCAGCCGAAGCCACAGCTCCCCGTCGCCGTCCTGCGTGGCGCCACGGGGATCGACTGGCGCACGACGATCATCGCCGCCTTCGCCTTCTTGGCGCACTTCCTGGCCATCGGCGCCGTGTACTCCGACTGGCTCGACCCGATCGTCGATGAGCAGATGAGCCTCGCGGGCTTGGTCGACACCTTCGACAAACTGCCTCCGCCGCCGCCCGTCGAGGAGAAAGTGGAAGAAGTCTCCGAGGCCGCGACGGAGGTCAAAGAAGAGGCTCCGAGCGCGCCGCGCCCCACACCCTCGAAGGGCAACGCGGCGCCGGACAAGCCGAGCGGTGGTGGCTCGATGAGCTCGGCGGAGGTCGCCGCCCTCAGCAACGAGCTGGACCAGCTCTCGATGCTCACCCTCGGGGCGTTGGCCTCGACGGGGCCCGCGACGGCGGGGGTCCTCCAGGGCGGGGACGTCCCGACGGGAGCCCTCGACGCGGCTGCGGCGAGCAACGCGGGCGTCGGGGTCGGCGGAGGACTGAAGCTCGGCTCCGGGGGCGGCGCCATTCGTCCTGGTCAGAGCGGCGGTTTGGGCAGCATCGGCACCACCGGCAAGGGAACCGAGGGTGGGACGGGCACTGTTCAGGAGGTGAAGGGGCCGACGGGGAACGCTCAGGTGTCGTCCTCCGTCTCGGTCGGCACCGTGGCGAACGCTCAGTCGGTCATCGCCGGGATGCGAGCGGGCTTCCGACGCTGCTATCAGCAGGCTCTCGACCAGAACCCCGACATCCAAGGGTCGATCAAGCTCACGATCCGGGTGGGGCCAGGGGGTGAGGTCTCTGGGGTGAGCGCCACTCCTTCGGGCAACCTGCCGCCGTCGGTGGTGGCCTGTGTCGAAGCACGGGCCCGCGCCGGGCAGTTCGCACCCCCGGACGGGGGAAGCGCCGTCGTGCAGGCGCCGGTCACGTTCGTGAAGCAATGAGCTGCTTCCCCGGGGGCCGAGGACGTCGGCCCTCGAGCCGGTCGCGGGGGAGCATCCGGTCGGGACGCGGGTCGGCGACCGGTCTGGTTTGACATGGGCTCGACGGCCTTTTTATACTGATTGAAACGGTTCGTGGAGGAATTATGGGGCAGCACGAGCAGCGCGGCAGGCACCGAAGAGACCCGAAGATTTTCGGAGGCTTGCTGCTCGGTTTCGTCCTCTTGGCGGTCGGCGTGGCGGGGGCTCAGCAGGGTAACGCCACACAGAGCGACGCCACACAGAGCGACGCCACACAGAGCGACGCCGAGGCCGCCGAGCAGAGCGCTACCGATACGCAGTCGTCCGTTCCCGTCGCCTCACCAGCGACCTCGTTGACGCCCCAGCAGATGCTGGAGCAGTCGCGGAACACCGTCGAGCGGATGCAAATGGGCGCGGACTCGATCCGGCGGCAGCTCGCCGAGGCGCGTGAGGCCCGTGACGTCGTGAAGTCTTTGTGTCTCGACGACAAACTCAGCCAGATGGACGTGGCGCGCCGATCTGCGGGCGATCGGGTGAGCGGCCTCGAGACCGCCGTCAGCAGCGGGAACGCCGAGCGGGCTCGCCATGAGTTCGCCGTCATGACGGCGCTGCATGAGCGCATGGATGCGCTGACCGCAGAGGCTGGCCAGTGCATCGGGGAAGAGACCGGCGCCATCGGTGATGCGAGCTTAGTGGTCACCATCGATCCCGAGATCGCCGTGATGGAGCCCTCAATTCCTCCTCTTGCCCCCCTCATCAGCGTGCCGCCGGTGCTCGCCAGCCCCACGCTGTGAACCATCCACCTCTGCGCGATGCCCAGGCGTTGTCCCACTGGCCTGCCCAGGGCGCTTTTTTTCTCCGTCCTCTTTTTGGAGAGCCCCAGCGCGAGGGCGGTGTCTCGACGCCCGTTGGTGGTCTTCGATGGCGCCCTTGCTTGGTAGCCCTTGGCGCCAGCCCGCTTTCGGGTGAGAAAGCGTTGGGCGGATCTCTTCTCAACCTGAATCCCTCATGAAGTCGTGGTCGAAGCTTGCGGTGCTCCTTGGCGCCCTCACCTGGTCGGGCATGGCTCGAGCCCAGGTGTCGGACGCCATGAATTGGCAACCGTGGATCGCTGATCGAGCCCTGGGTGAGGGTCCGGGGATCCGTGCGGGCGATTTCGAGCTCCACCCGGGGCTCGCGGCAGAGTTCGGCTACGACTCGAACTTCTTCCAGCGCGCGGACTCGGAGATCGAGCGAGAGACGATGGGGCCGATCATCGATGCGCTGCGCCTGCGTATCACCCCCAGCCTGACGCTCCGCACCTTGGACCATCGCGCGACCCAGGCTCCCGGCCAGCGTGGCGCGCCACCGAAGATCAAGTTCCAGCTGGCGGCGGACGCCGCCTACAACGAGTTCTTCGCCCTCGACTCTCGCTACACCTCTGCGCTGAATCGGCAGCGGCGCCTGTCGGGAGGGGTCGGCGCAGACTTGGTCCTGCTGCCGGAGCGCCCCTGGAGCGTGGACACCCACGCGCTGTACCGGCGCACGGTCGAGCCGTCGAACCTCGGCGCTCTGGTGGGCGACTTCGATCGCCACACGATCCGCGCGGGCGCGGGGCTCACCTGGCGCCCGGGCGGAGGCCTCTTCGAGTGGCGCCTCGTTGGCTACGATCTGGGGGTGACGCTCTTCGAGGACGCGGGGTTCAACTCCTTCAACAACCTCGATCATCGGTTCGAGACGCGCGGCCGCTGGAAGTTTTTGCCGCGCTCGGCGCTCGTGTACGACGCCCATTACCAGTTGATCAGGTACACGGGCGACGCGCTCGACGTTGCACCCGCGGGGCCGCGCAGCCGCCTCACAGATCAGAACGGCGGCGACATTATCCGTGCGCGCGCGGGATACAGCGGTCTGCTCACCCACCGCTTCGGCCTGACCGCCCTCGGCGGCTGGGCGGCGAGCTTCTACGATCAGCGCATCGAGCCATCGCGCAACTTCGACGATTTCATCGCGCACGCGGAGCTGAAGTGGTTCTTGAACCCGCAGCCGCGCCTGCAGCCGGGCTTTGCGCCCGTGGGCTTGTCAGCGATCGCCGTGGGTTACGATCGAAACTTCCTCAATGGGTATTTGGGGAACTTCTTTCAGCGGGACCGCGGCTACGCCACGCTGAGCTACTTCTTCGGCGGTCGCTTCCTCGCCGCGCTCTCGGGTGGTCTGTCGCACATCAACTACACGGACTTCTCCTTGGCTCCCATCCCCGGAGAGCCGCGGTTCGTCCGCCCAGGCTTCTCGGAGAACCGCGTCGACGCCATGTTCTTCGGTGAGTACCGCCCCGCCTCCACGGTCGGCATCAACACGACCGTTCGCTACGATCAGAACTTCTCCCAGGTCGTGCCCTTCAGCGAGACGAACCAGAACATCGGCGACGACCTGTCTTTCCAGCGCTGGTCGGTGTTCCTGGGCGCTCGCTGGTTCATGTGAGGGAGGCTTCGGCGATGCTCGCCCGCGGTCCCCAGGGGGCTAGCCTCTGCCGAAGGGGGGCTGATGCGTCTGCGCAAGGGGCTTCGTGCCCATGGCGCGGCCCTCGATGCGTGCTCCGGTCGCGTTGTGCCGAGGACCTCTCGCAGACCGCTGCACTTCTGGGTCTTGGCCAGCGCCGCTGGTTCTGCCCATAGTCCCGGCGATGTCTGGCCCCGCGATTCACCATCTCCCTGCGAGGCACCTGACGCGCCGCAGTCTGTGTGCGGGGTTGCTCGGCGGAGCTCTCCTGGTCGCGTGCGGCTCGTCGAATCGGAACACGCCGCTGGACCTCGAGCCTCCGTCGGAGCACACGACCCTCGGCCCGGGAGACATCTTCAATCTGGAGATCGTAGGCGAGAAGGACCTGCCCACCGAGTACCAGGTGGCGAGCGACGGGACGGTCACGGTGCCCTACATCCACGGGGTGGAGGTGGCGGGGCTCGAGCCCCAGGAGGTCGCGACGCTGGTGCGGGAGCGCTTGATGGAGCGCAAGATCCTCACGGATCCGAGCGTCGTGGTTACGGTAAAGGAGTACCGGAGCAAGCGTGTGACGCTGCTCGGCCAGGTGCAGAAGCCCGGGAGCTTCCCCTTGGCGCCGGGCATGACGCTGCTGCAGGCCATCTCCCTCGCCGGGGGGATGACGAGCATCGCGCAGGCGTCGCGGGTGAACCTGACGCGCAAGACGAAGAACGGCACGAGGACCGTGGTGGTCAACGTGGAGGAGATCTACGAGGGGCGCGCGTCGGACATCCCGCTCCAGGCGGGCGACAGCGTGTACGTCCGAGAGCGGATCTTCTGAGCGTTCGAGGGGCGCGGACGATGCGCGCGGACGATGCGCCCGTCCGTGAGCGGTCTCTTTCGCGACTCGGGTCGAGTGCCCGTCACTCGGTGAGGCGCACCAGGGCGAGGGCGCGCCACGCTGGCGTGGCGAGGCCGACGAAGTGGTCACGTCGACCGTCGTCGTCGACCGCGCCTTGGCTGGAGAGGGGGAACCCCGTCCCGGCGCCGAGCTGGACCCAGAGACGCTCCGTCAGAGGGGAGCCGACACTCGCGTGCCACTCGGCGGGGATGTGGCGCGCGCGCCCCCAAGGGGTGAGCGGTTGCTCGAGGAGCGTGGGGGCCAGCCAGCCCTCGAGGCCGACGCTGAGCAGGGGGAAGATCGAGTACCGCGCGCCCAGGGCCATGCGCAGCTGGTTGCCCAAGCGGACGTCTCCGAAGCGAGTGGTGGAGCGAAAGATTGCGCCGAGCTCGGCGCTGACGCGCCAAGAGCCCCACTCGTTCGAGGTCGCCGTGAAGGACGGGCTCGCGGTGAGACCCGAGGTGCCAGCGAATGCGCCCTCGTCTCCGAGGGGGAGCGTCACCCTCAGCTGGAGCCGACCCACCAAAGGGCCCCGTGGCAGGACGCGCCAGCCCAAGGCGACGCTGGGATCCGCGACGGCGGAGCTCTGCAGCGTCCCGCCGACACGCGACGCGACCGCCTCGGCGCCGCCGCCCTCCTGGGAGGGGCGGAAGGGCAAGCCGATGCCGAGCTGAAGCTCCTCGAGCAGGCCGATGGCGATCAGCAAATCCGCTTGCCAGAGATCCGAGACCAGCGGGATGCGGCGCCCCTTCGGGTCGGGTCCCGGCGCGGTGGCGACGACGGGCTCACGCAGGTAGCTGACGCCCAGCCCGAGGGCGAGCTGCCCTGGGGCGAGCTGAGCGCTGGCGTCCTCCACAGCGGCGAAGCGCGACGGCCCCAGCGGCAGATCCAGGTCGTTCGCGTCGAAGCATGGGGACAGGGCGCCCGAGCACTCCTGTGCTCGAGCCTCTCCGGCGCCGAAGAGGCCGGTCAGCGACAGCGAGCCGAGGAGGAGCGCAGACAAGCGTCGCAGCAGCATGCGGTCTGCTCGGCACTAACAGTCGCGGCACGCAACCACAATGCCGAAGCGTCGCCCTGTGGTATTCGGGGTCCCATGATCGGCGCCCATCGACCGCTCGTGCTCGGCTCTCAATCCCCGCGACGCTTCGACATCCTCCGCGGCCTCGGGATTCCTCTCCGAGTTCGTCCCGCCGACGTGGACGAGGCTCACAGAGCAGGGGAGAGCGCGGCGCGCTACGTGGAGCGGGTGACGGCCGCGAAGCTCGAGGCCGTGGGGCGGAAGCTGTCGGAGGAGTTGCGCGAGGGTGAGTTCGGAGGTGTGCTCACCGCCGACACGACGGTGGTGGTGGACGGTGACGTCCTCGGCAAGCCGGTGGACGTGGCGGACGCCGTGCGTCTGCTCGGTCGCATCGCGGGCCGCGCTCACCAGGTGCTCACTTGTTACGCGATTGGAACACCGGACGCGCCGCGGCGCGTCGCGGCGCTCCGGACGGTCGAGTCCCGCGTGTTCATGCGCGGCGCCGGCTTGGAGGAGCTCGAGCGCTACGCCCGCACGGGGGAGGGGCTGGATAAGGCGGGCGCCTACGCCGTCCAAGGGATCGGCGCGTTCTTGATCGAGCGCATCGACGGCTCCTACACCAACGTGGTGGGGCTGCCCGCCTGCGAGGTGGTCGTCGACCTGCAGAGGTTGGGGCTCCTGGGCGCCTTCCCGAGCGAGGCGTCCCCGAGCGGGCCTTCGGGGAGCAGCCCGTCCGAGAGCGGCCCGTCCGGGAGCAAGAGCGCACCGGAGCAGACCGCCCGATGAGGAACGCGGCGGGCGGAGAAGGCCCGCGCGCTGGTGGGGTGGGGCGTGCGGTGATGCTGCGCGACGGCGTGGCGTTGGCGCTGGCCGCGTTCCTCCTGCGCATCGGGCTCGTGCTCGCCTATGGGCACGAGGTGCCGCCCGCGGACGACGGCGCGTTCTATCACGTGGTGGCCCAGCGCATCGCGCGCGGAGAGGGCTACACATGGCTGTGGCCCGACGGGGTCGTCACCTTCGCGGCGCACTACCCGGTCGGATACGCGGCCCTGCTCGGCGCAGCGTATGCGGTGTTCGGCGCCCAGCCCGTCGTCGCCCTCGGGATGAACGCGATCCTCGGCGCGGCGGCGGTGTTCGCGACGCACCGACTGGCCACGAGGGTCGCGGATCGAGGGGGCGCCCTGTGCGCCAGCGCGTTCGTAGCGCTCTCGCCGACCCTCGTGGGCTACACCTTGGCCGTCATGACGGAGGGCGTGGTCGCGGCAGGGCTCGTCCTCGGGACGTGGCTCGCTGTGCGCTGCGCGGAGCGGGCCGCTCGGGGAGCTCTCCCGGCGCGCGAGGTGATCCTACTCGGGCTCGTCCTGGGGTTGACGACGCTGGTGCGCCCGCAGAGCCTGCTCATGGCTCCCGTGCTGGGTGCGCTCGCCGCGGCGAGCTCCCAGCGCGGCGCCGCGGCGCTGCTGAGGCGAGCAGGGGGCGCTGTGGCGGTCACCGCGCTCTGCCTGGTCGTCTGCGCCCCCTGGACGATCCGCAACTGCTCGCGCATGGACCGCTGCATGTTCGTGAGCGCCAACGGGGGCTGGAACCTCCTCATCGGGACCTTCCCGGAGGGGCAGGGGGCCTTTCTTCCCATCGAGGGGCCGCGCGTGCCGGAGGCGTGCCGCGAGGTGTTCGGGGAGGCGGAGAAGGACGCGTGCTTCGGCGCGGCGGGGCGAGAGCGCATCGCCGCAGATCGGGCGCGTTGGTTGGGCTTGGTCCCGGCGAAGTGGCGGATGACCTTCGACTACACGGCGAGCGCGAGCGCCTATCTGTCCGCGGCGGGGCTCCCTTGGCCCGAGGCGACGCGGCGAAGCGTGAGCGCCGCGGAGATCGGCGTGCGCCGGGTGCTCGTGGCACTAGCGCTCTTCGCTGCCTGGAGAGAGGGCAGGAGCGGTCGGACGCCGGGCAGGCCCTGGGAGCGTGTCCGACATCTGTGGCGCTGTGGGCTCGTGGTGGGTGGGGTGGTGAGCCTCTTTGGATCCGTCGCCTGGCTCGCTCATCTCGCCTTCGTGCTGCTTGGCGCGACGGTGCGGGTGTCGCCGCGTCGGCCCGTGTTCCTTGCCGCGTCGGCGGCCGTCGCCATCACCCTGCTGGTGCACGGGGTGTTCTTTGGCGCAGGGCGGTACTCGATGGTGCTCGAGCCGCTCCTCGCCGGGGCGGCGGCCGCCGCGTGGCCCCGAGCACGCCACACCAGCGTCGTCGCTCAGTCGACCGGCGAAGACGAAGCCTTCTTTGACACCCCTCTTCGAACCGGGTGATACTCTCGTCAGGAGTTGCGCCGATGCCCTTGATCGATAAGGAAGAAGCCGCCCGTCGCCTCGCTCGCGCCATCGCCAGCGACCTTTCCCTCTACAACGAGGAGAAGATCGTGCGCGGAATCGAACAGGATCGTTTGTTCGAGGAGCTCGAGGAAGAGATCGAGGAGGGGCGTACTCTGTACAAGAGCCGTGTCTCTCCGGAGCTCTACCAGCGCAACTTCTACGACCGCGCGCTCGTGGACATCCTCGTGCGCTCGAAGGGACACATCAAGAGCGAGATCTGGTAGGCGCGGTCGCGCCGAGGGACCCTCTCTGCGCGTCTCGAGGTCCGGGCGTCTCGAGCTTGGTCTTTCGGGCGCCTCGTCTTTCCGGGGCTCCATTACCTTCGAACTCCGTGACCTTCGTGACCTTCGAACTCCGTGGGCTCCGAGACCATCGGGCTCCGCGGTCCCGAGCGCTGGGTTGGGTCGTCCAGTTCCGGGCTGAGCTTGCGAGGTTCGGAGGAGGTGCGTTGACGTTGGACAGACCACGGCGCTGGAGCAAGCGATGATCACGCGACTGGTCTGGGGGCCCTCGAGTCCTCAGGGGCGTATTGACAAAGTCCTCGCAGACGAGCTGCCCGACGTCACCCGCGCGACGGTCCAGCGGTGGATCGAGGAGGGGCGGATCCGCATCGACGGACATCCTTGCCGAGCGCGGGATCGCGTCGAGGTGGGCAGCGTGATCGAGGTGGAGCCCGGGCCGCCGCCGTTGAGCCGGGC
>JAEWOQ010000102.1 GCA_023460875.1 Pseudomonadota bacterium | reverse complement strand
CTCCTGCTGTGCGCGAGCTGTGGGAGCGACGACTCCGGCGGTGGGTCTGGGGGCGGGGCGGAGGGGAGCGGCGCCAGCCGTGGCAACGGGGGGAGCGGCAACGGCTCCGGAGGCGGCAGCGGCCCGGGGAACGGGGATGGCTCCGGCATGGCGGGGGGCGCCACCGTCGACGTCGACAATCCGCTCACGGATCCGGAGACGGGTCCCCCGGCGGGCAACCCGGACGGAGACTGCGACGTGCCCGCGGAGGCCGGCCTCGAGGACGTCTCGAGCCCCGACCAGGTCGTCGGCGACGGCACCCCCGAGAGCTGCACGGGTGACGCGTTCATCGACGCGGTCGCCCAGGGCGGAGTGATCACCTTCGACTGCGGGCCCGATCCGGTCACCATCACCCTCGATCGACCGGCGAAGGTGTTCAATGACGCCAACGACGTCGTCGTGATCGACGGCGCCGGGCTCGTCACCCTGAGCGGCGGCGGCGCCACGCGCATCCTCTACATGAACACCTGCGACGAGGCGCAGCGCTGGACGACCGCCCACTGCAACGATCAGGACCACCCGCGCCTCACGGTGCAGAACATCACCTTCGTCGATGGGAACTCCAAGGGCGAGCCCAGCGACGGGAACCTGGACGGCGGCGGCGCCATCTGGGCCCGGGGCGGCCGCTTCAAGGCCGTCAACGCGCGCTTCTTCAACAACGTCTGCGCCGACGTAGGCCCGGACGTGGGAGGGGCGGCGATTCGCGTCTTCGACCAGCACGAAGACGCGCCCGTCTACGTGGTGAACAGCACCTTCGGCGGGAGCGAGGAGCTCGGCAACGTTTGCTCCAACGGTGGTGGCCTCAGCAGCATCGGGGTGTCCTGGTCGATCTACAACAGCCTGTTCTCCCACAACCGCGCCATCGGCGACGGCGGGAACCCCGCCCAGTCGGGCACTCCAGGCGGCGGCAGCGGGGGCGCCATCTACAACGACGGCAACACCATCACCTTGTCCCTGTGCGGTACGCGCATCGAGCACAACTCCGTGAACGCCCACGGGGCCGCCATCTTCTTCATCAGCAACAACCACCAGGGCACGCTGCGCCTCAACGAGTCCGTGATCCGAGGCAACGAAGGGGGTTCCTGGTACGCGCTGCCGGGGATCTCCATGCACGACTCCACCGATCAGATCATCGACGACGAGACCATCTTGGAGTGACGAGCCTCGGGTGAGTCTGCGCGGCGGGACGCGCGGTGTCGCGGGCGCAGGGACGCGGAGCACGGCCCTCGAGCGCCGTGCTCAGTTGTCGAACGCCTGCGTCCAGTAGTGGTTGTAGGAGCCTCCGCCGTAGTAGCCCACGCCGAGGGTGCGCAGGTCGCCGTTCATGATGTTGTTGCAGTGGCCGGCGCTGTTCATCCACTGGTCCATCGTGGCGGCGGCGGTGGCGCCGCCGGCGGCGATGTTCTCCCACCCGGCGCCCGCGGGGCCGCCCACCTCCTGGACGCGCAGGGACGGTGACTTGCCGCAGCGCGAGGGTGTGGTGCCTGACGTGCGCGGTTGGCAGCTGTAGCCAGACGCACACTGGCCATCACTCGAGCAGGTGTCCGCGGACTCGTCCCACGTGCCGTGGGAGAAGTAGTCGCGCTCTGCCATGTCCATGCTGTGGAGCCGCGCGGCGCAGCGCAAATGCGGGTCCATGCTCAGGGGTTCCACGGGGGGCCGGGCATCTCCGCCACAGTTGGCGCCCGCTGCGCGGTGCTGGTTCACCAAGGTGAGGAGCTCGTCCTCTCGGGCGCTCCAGTCGTCAGGCCAATCCGCGACGTCGGCACAGGCCACCCCGTCCGGGACCTCGTCGCTCCCTACGCCGTCCGCGCCGCCGCTCCCGTTCATGTCGGTGCCGCCCGTCCCCGTCGCGCCGCCGCTGCCGGAACCGCCGCCCCCGCCGAGCCCGCCCGTGCCCATGCCGCCGCAGCCCTGCGTGGCTCCACCAGAGCTCGCCCCACCATCCGCGCCGCCGCTGCTCGCTCCCGAACCATCTGGACCGCCGTCTGAGCCGTCGTCAACTTCCAAGGAGCACCCCAGGGAACACCCGAGGGCCACGAGGGAGCCGAAGGCCAGCGCGCGTACGAACCGCGTCCGGTGACATTGCCCTTGCATCCGAAGAGCTATCTTCGCGGACCCCTCTCGGGTGAGCAATCACAATCGCATCTTCGAGCCGCACGCGCCCATGCGGCGAAGGTGCGCAAGTGAGCGCCGAGGCGGGAGGCTCTGCGTCGATGGAGGCGCAGGTGCTCTCCCCGCTCTCCCCACAGCCGGCTCGTATACGCGATAGACATGAACCGCCGGCCCCAAATGCGCGAAGCCGACGCGGGTGACCGCGCCGGCTTCGAAGGGCCCCACGAGGGAGCAGAGGGGCTTACACGCGGATCAGCGACGGCAGGTAGTCGTTCGGGGCCTCGTAGCCGAGGAGGTTGAAGACGGTCGCCGCCACGTTGCCGAGCCCGGGCTTCTCCACCGCGGGGTCGAACTTCAGCCCGTCGATGCCCGGCGCGTAGATCACGAAGGGCACCGGGTTGAGGGTGTGGCTCGTCTTGAGCTTCGGGCGTCCGGCTGCGTCCTTGGCCACGCTGCCGTCCTTGTTGTGGTCGAACATCTCGTCCGCGTTGCCGTGATCGGCGGTGACCACGAGGATGCCCTTGGCCTTCTCGATGAAGCGCATCAGGCGACCCAGCTGCAGGTCCACCACCTCGACGGCCATGACCGCCGCGTCCCTGTCACCCGTGTGGCCGACCATGTCGCCGTTGGCGTAGTTCAGGCGCGCCGCCTTGAACTTCCCCGTCTGGAGCTCGGCGAGGAGCCGATCGGTGATCTCCGCCGCCTTCATCCAGGGGCGCTCCTCGAAGGGCAGGGTGTCGCTGGGGATCTCGATGTAGGTCTCGCTCCGATCGTCGAACTTGCCGGAGCGGTTCCCGTTCCAGAAGTAGGTGACGTGGCCGTACTTCTGGGTCTCGCTGATGGCGAGCTGGGGGACCCCGTTGCGCGCCAGGAACTCACCCGCTGACTCGGTGATGCGCGGCGGGGACACCAGGAAGCGTGTGGGCAGCTTGAGGTCGCCGTCGTACTGCATCATGCCCGCGTAGAGCACGTCCGGCACCGGGCCCCGGTCGAACTTGTCGAAGACCTGCTGCTCGAAGGCCTGGGTGATCTCGATGGCGCGATCCCCACGGAAGTTGAAGAAGATGACGGCGGCGCCGTCCTGAATGGGGCCCACGGGGGCCCCGTCCTTGCCCTTCACCACGAAGGCGGGGAGGTTCTGATCGCCGATGCCCGGCGACTCGGCCCGGAAGGCCTCGATGGCCTCGCGCGCGCTCGCGAACATGCGGCCCTCGCCGCGCACGTGGGTCTTCCAGCCGATCTCGACCATGCCCCACTCCGCCTCGTAGCGGTCCATGGTCACCTTCATGCGGCCGCCCCCGGAGGCCACCTGGTAGTCGCGGCCCTTGTCGCGCATGGCGACCAGCAGTGCCTCGAGATCGTCCACGTAGGTGAGGCCGCTGGTCTCGTGGACGTCGCGGCCGTCGAGGAGGACGTGCACGCGCACCTTGGCCACCCCTTGGGCGTCCGCCTTTTGGATCATCGCCTTTAGGTGGTCGATGTGTGAGTGGACGTTGCCGTCCGACAGCAGACCGAGGAAATGCAGGGGCTGACCGCTCTGCCGCACCCGCTCCGTGAGCTCACGCCAGGCTTCGCTCTCGAAGATGGCCCCGGTCTCGATGGCGTGCTGGACGAGCTTGGCGCCCTGGTCGTAGACGCGCCCCGCGCCCAAGGCGTTGTGACCGACCTCGCTGTTGCCCATGTCCGCGTTGGAGGGCATGCCGACCGCCGTCCCGTGCGCCGCGAGGCGCGTCGACAAGGGCAGCCCACAGAGGAAATCGAGGTGCGGCTTGCGCGCGAGGAACACGGCATCCGACTCGTCCTTCTTGCCGAGGCCAACGCCGTCCATCACGCAGGTGATCACGGGACCCGGGACGCCGGGGAACGAAGAGAGCTTCTTGAGCTGCCAAGCGGTCATACCCCGCATCCTGCTCAGGGCAGCCCACGATGCAAGAGCCCGGGTCGGGGTTTCCTTCGTGGCAAGGATCAACCTCTGCAGTAAGCTGTCGGAAAGGGGGACGGTCGAGGGAGGGACGGATTCTTTGGAAGGACACGCGGAACGATCCCGTGTGCCGCGGCGCAAGGCGTGGCACCGCAGTGGGCGGGCGCACCTCCAGCTCCGGCGGCTCTCCCGAGCCGAGCGCACGCACCTCGCCGAGGCGGTGCGAGCCCGCCTCGAGGGTGTCCCCGGGGTGCGCTGGGCGCGCCTCAATGGCCCCCTGAACCGCGTGGTCATCGAGCATAATCCCCAGCTTTGCTCCGTGCGGCGCCTCGAGGAGCTCCTGTTCGAGCTCGAGCGCGACCTCGAGCTCGCAGAGCGCGCCTTCGACGACGACGGGTTCGACGCGGGCGACGAGGGGCCCCTGCACCGAGCTCGGCTCGCGATCGGGGCCGAGCTCGCCAGCCTCGGCGCCTCCGCGCTGCTCAACCGCTCGAAGGCTCGACGCCTCCCCTTCGACGTGGATCTCGCGGCGGTGTTGGCCCTCGTCGAGGGGATCCCCGAGGTGCGCGCCCTGCTGGATCGAGGGTTGAGCCGTCGGAGCGCCGAGCTCCTGCTCGAGCTCGGCAGGGCGTCACTCCACACGGTCCTGCGCAGCGAGGCGGGTCCCCTCTCGGCGGTGCTACAGCAGGGGCTGGCGCTTCGCGAAGCCCACGCGCAGCGGCGCGCCTGGGAGCGGATCGAAGGCCCCCTCTGCGCCGACGCCGCGAACCACCCTGCGGAGCGCCCAGAGCTGCCTCCACGGCCCTGCCCTCTGCGCGCAGGCGCCGTGGAGCGCTACGAGGACAGCGCCGTCGCCGCGAGCCTGAGCGCCTTCGCGACAGAGGCCGCCCTCACCTTCGACCGGCAGGCTGCCGCCTCCGCGCTCTTTGGAGGGCTGCCCCGCGCGGCGCGCCTGGGCCGCTGGGCGTTCACGTCGCAGCTGGTGTGGGAGCTGGCGGCGCGAGACGTGCTCGTGCTCGATCGGAGCGCGCTGCAGAGGCTCGATCGCATCGACTACGTCGTCGTGCCCGAAGAGCTGGCCCGCGAGGAGCACCCGGGGCTCGAGCGCTTCGTGAGCGCCGCGCGGCGGGCTCGTCGTAGGATCCGCGTCGTCGGAGCGAAGCCCCAGCGCATCCGTTGGGCGCGTGCCACGGAGCGCTTCGCGTCGTCGCGGCCGCTCTTCGAGGTGCTCCGGGAGTTCCAGCAGGAGGGCGCAGGGGTGCTGCTCGTTCAGCGCGGCCCCGACGACGCCTTCGGGGCCGCGGATCTGTCCATCGCTCTCTCTGCCGAGGGTCCCCCTTGGGGCGCCCACCTGATCGCCACCCGGGGTTGGGACGACGCGGCCTTGATCGTCGAGGCCATCGCGGCCGCGCGGGCCACCGCGAAGCAGAGCGTGCGGCTCGCCCTGGGGGAGGCTGCGACGTCCCTGTCCCTGCTCTTCGGCGGCCTCGATCACGTCACGACGAGGCGCATCATGGTCAGCTCGAACGTCGCCCAGATGTTCTCGATGGGCAACGGGATCCGCTGGGCCCGCGGCGTCCGCCGAGCGCCCCTGGAGCTGCCCGACGAGGAGATCCCCTGGCACGCCCTCACCCCCGAGGACACCCTCGAGCGCCTCGACGGCAGCGAGGAGGGCCTCGACCAGGCTCGAGTCTCGGGGCGCCGCCAAGCTCTGCCCACACCCGTGAGCCCCGCTCGCCTCCTCGCTCAGAAGATAGGCCAGGAGCTCGCCAACCCGATGACGCCGATCCTGTCGGCCGGGGCGGCCCTGTCCGCGATGGTGGGCTCGGTGGCAGACGCGGCGCTCATCGGCGGCGCGCTCGGCTTGAACGCGGGCATCGGCGGCGTCCAGGGCTACCGCACCGAGCGGGCCGTCCTGGCGTTGGAGCGACGGGAGGAGCGGCCGGCGCGTGTGCTGCGTGATGGGGAGGAGAAGCTCGTCGCCGACGACCAGCTGGTGCAGGGGGACGTCGTGCTCCTCGAGGCAGGTGACGTGGTGCCCGCGGATTGCCGCATCCTCTTCGAGGCGTCTCTGGAGGTGGATGAGTCGTCCCTGACGGGCGAGTCGCAGCCCGCTGGAAAGCAGGTGGACCCGACGCCCCGCGCTCCCCTCGCGGAACGCCACTGCATGCTCTACGAGGGCTCGAGCATCAACGTGGGCTCTGCGCGCGCCGTCGTCGTCGCCACGGGGGAGCACACCGAGGCCGGGCGCGCCCGCGTCGAAGGCCAGCGCGGCGAGCGACCCGCGGGCGTGGAGGCGCGCCTCCAGTACCTCTCCGGGCTCACGACCCCGGTGGCGGGGCTCAGCGCGCTGGCGATGACCGCCTCCGGGCTCGGGCGCAACCGCCCCGTCGACGAGGTCGTCACCTCCGCCGTGGGCCTGGGCGTCGCCTCCGTGCCGGAGGGGCTCCCCATCCTCGCCACCCTCGCGCAGCTCGCCGCCGCCGAGCGCCTGTCCACCCGCGGGGCCCTGGTGCGCAACCCGCGCGCCCTGGAGGCCCTTGGTCGCATGGACGTCCTGTGCGCAGACAAAACCGGGACCCTCACGGAGGGGCAGATCCGCCTCCAGATCGTGTCCGACGGCGTCGAAGAGCGTCCCCTCACGGACCTGGCTGAGGAGCACCGGGACGTGCTGCGCATCGCTCTGCAAGCGAGCCCCGTTCCCAACGGCTCTCCTCTCCCGCACCCGACGGACCAGGCCCTCCTCGAAGGTGCCCGCGCCCACGGCGTCACCCGAGACCCTGCTCTCGAGCGCCGCGCAGAGCTGCCCTTCGCCCCAGTGCGCGGACTCCACGCGACCGTGGAGGGGCCCACGCAGGGGACCGCGGAGGGGACCACGGAGGGCAACGGCGCCGGGTTTCAGCTCGCCGTAAAGGGCGCCCCCGAGGTGATCCTGCCCAAGGCCACCGGCGTCCGCCGACCGCAGGGGGTCCGGCAGCTCGATGACGCAGAGCGCCAGCGTTGGCTCGAGCTGGCGGATCGACTCGCGGTCAAGGGGTACCGCGTCCTGGCCGTCGCCGCGCGCCAGGTCCCAGGGGACTTCGAGCCGAGCGACGAGAACGTCTCGGAGCTCGTGCTGCAGGGCTTCCTCGGCTACGCGGACCCAGTACGGGAGAGCGCTCGGGACGCCATCCAGCGCCTCGACCAGGCGGGGGTGCGGGTCGTGATGATCACAGGAGATCACCCGGGCACCGCAGAGAGCATCGCCCGGGAGCTCGGCCTCTTGAACGGGCACCGGGTCGTCACCGGCGCGGAGCTCGACGAGCTCGACGACGGGGAGCTGACGGAGGCCGTCGAGCACATCGCCGTGTTCGCGCGCGTCGCCCCTCTGCAGAAAGTTCGCCTCGTGCGCACCCTGCAGCGGGCAGGGAGCGCCGTCGGCATGACGGGCGACGGCGCCAACGACGCTCCGGCGATCCAGCTGGCGGACGTCGGCATCGCCCTCGGGGAGGGCAGCACCGCGGCCGCGCGCGCCGCCGCGGACCTGATCGTGAGCGATGGACGGATCGAGACGATCATGCGCGCGGTCCTCGAGGGGCGCGCGCTGTGGACGCGGGTCCGAGACGCCGTGGCCATCCTCGTGGGAGGAAACCTGGGAGAGATCGCCTTCACCGTCTTAGGGGGCCTCAGCGGGGGGCGCTCACCGCTGAACGCGCGTCAGCTGCTGCTCGTCAACCTGCTCACGGACACCCTGCCTGCCCTCGCGATCGCAGTGCGCCCCCCCAAGAACGAGTCGGAGGAGGCCCTGCTGAGCGCGGGCCCGGAGGCGTCGCTCGGGCGAGAGCTCGAACGCGACATGCTGCTCCGGGGGTTGGTCACCTCCGCTGCTGCGGCCACGGCCATGGCCTTGTCCAAGCGCCAGGGCGCCTCCTGGAACGAGGCCAGCACCGTGGCGCTGCTGACCTTGACGAGCACCCAGCTCACCCAGACGTTCGTGTCCGGCGGCAGGACCGCGCCCGTGATCGTCGCGAGCGCGGGCTCCCTGGCCGTGCTCTTGGCGGCCGTGGAGACGCCGCGCGTCAGCGAGTTCTTCGGCTGTCGCCCCCTGGGTCCCCGCGGGCTGCTGCAGGCCGCCGGGGTGACGGCCGCCGCCACGGCCCTCGCCGGGCTCGCGGGAGAGGTGCTGCGACGCGAGCGGCTCGCCACCGTCGACG
>JAEWOQ010000101.1 GCA_023460875.1 Pseudomonadota bacterium | reverse complement strand
GCGCAGTGCTCCTCCCCCTGGCAGGCGGCCGCACCACGACCTATATTGTGGCCATGATTTCGATTACCCCGCTGGCTGCCGAGAAGGTCAAGGAAATCGCTGGCTCAGAGGGCCTCGAAGGCCAGGGGCTCCGCCTGCGCGTCATCGGCGGTGGCTGCGCCGGCTTCCAATACGACTTGTACTTCGAGGACAAGGCCACCGACATGGACGAGCAGTTCGAGTCCAACGGCGTGCAGCTCTTCATCGATCCGCTGAGCTTTCAGTACCTGGATGGCACGGAGATTGACTACGTCGAGGGCGTGCAGGGATCTGGCTTCAAGTTCGGCAATCCGAACGTGAGCGGGACCTGCGGCTGCGGTTCGTCCTTCAGCGCGTGACGGCGGTTGCGTAGAGCTGCGTGAGCCGACGAGACGGCCATCCCCACACCTCGAGCGTGGGCGCGCCCGTCGCTCGACGGGCGTCCTGGTCTGTCAAGATACCGGCGCCGAGCTCGGCGGCTCACGCAGGCGAGCTCGACTCCATAAGGTCGGTTGACCGGATTCGGCGTGTCGTGCGCAACCAGACGCGGGGGCCCTGCGTACCTGGAGCGTCCCCATGGAAACCGTCGCCCGCGCACCTCGCTCTTCCGATCCAAGTGACCCCACCGTTCGGCGCTTCATCAGCCAGGCCAACGCCGCCCCCCGCCTGACGCGAGAAGAGGAGGCGCTCCTCGTCGCCCGCTGGCGACAACACGGCGACGAGGCAGCGAAGGACGAGCTCGTACGCTGTCACCTGCGCTACGTCGTCTCGATCGCGCTCAAGCACCGCCGCTACGGCCTGCCCGTCGCGGATCTGCTCTCAGAGGGCAGCTTCGGCCTCGTGCGCGCCCTCGAGCGCTTCGATCCGTCGCTCGGCCACCGCTTCGTGACCTACGCCGCCTATTGGATCCGCGCCTACGTGCTCAGCTACGTGCTGAGCCACTGGAGCATGGTCGGGGTGGGCGTCCGCTCGAAGCACTTCTTCAAGCTGCGTCGCGAACGCAGCCGCATCGAGAGTCTGGTCGGAGAAGGCGAGCACGCGCGCGCGCTGCTGGCAGAGCGCACCGGCATCCCCAAGGAGCGCTTGGAGGGCATGCTGCGGCGCCTCGACAGCCGCGACGTATCCCTGGACGCCAAGCCCTTCGCAGACGCATCCCTCACCATCGGCGATCAGCTGCCCGCCAACGAGCTCTTGCCCGACGACCGCCTCGAGCGGGAGAGCGACGGCGCCTGCGCGCGGCTCCTCGTCCGCGAGGCCATGAGCAGTTTGGATCCCCGTGAGCGGCTGGTGATTGAACATCGTCTACTCGCGGACGACGACGACGAGCGCACCCTCGCGGATCTCGGGCGCGAGCTGGGCATCAGCCGCGAACGCGCCCGGCAGCTCGAGGTCCGCGGCAAGGCGAAGCTCCGCGCCAGGATCCAGGAGCTCTCCCGCGCCGGGCGCTGCGCCAGATCCGCGATGTTCGCCGCTTGAAGCGCGGGGACGCGCACCTTCGCCTGCGCTAGGCGACATGCTACGGTGAGGCCTGACCGAGTGGCTCAGGCGGTCGCCGGGCAGCGCGTCCCTCGGGAGGCGCTGCCGGGAGGAAAGTCCGGGCTCCACAGGGCAGGATGCCGGGTAACGCCCGGTGAGGGCGACCTCGAGGAAAGTGCAACAGAAAACAAACCGCCGAGCTCCCTCCAGCGGAGGCGCGCTCGGTCAGGGTGAAACGGTGGGGTAAGAGCCCACCGCGCCGGCGGTAACGCAGGCGGCTAGGCAAACCCCATCCGGAGCAAGGCCAAGAAGGAAGCGCTCGAGAGCTGCCCGCTCGATGCTTCCGGGTAGGCTGCTCGAGCCAGCCGGTGACGGCTGGCCTAGAGGAATGATCGCCAGGGTGCTCGGGGTGACCGGAGCACCTCCACAGAACCCGGCTTACGAGCCACTCGGTCCACGCCAGCTCTCGAGCTGGCGTGATTTCTTTGTCCTACTGCGCTCGAACCTCCACGGTCGAAGGTGGCTCGCCGTCGAGGCGCGCGGCTCACTGCGCGGCGAAGACGAAGGGCACCTGCACCGTCGTCGTGCCGCTCGAGGGCGGAAACGTCCAGCCCCGCACACGGCGGCTGATGCAGCTCCCTAGCCCAGGGTAACCCCGAGGATCGCCGTCTGCGCTGGCTCCCTGCACCGTGCCGTCGGCGCCGACGGTGATGCTCACCGTGACGCGAGCGCTCGTGGGTGCGCTGGGCTCGCGCGCGTCGAGGGCCGGCTGCCAGCAGCTGCGGCGGACGCTCGGCGTGAAGCGGCTCACCGTGCTCTGGATCTGGCTCGTCGAGAGGGGCTGTGAGGCGGTCCCCGCCCCTTTGCTCGCCGGCCCGGTTTCAGGCCCGGAGTTCAGCCCCTTGAGCCCCGAGAGTCCGCTCAGCCCCACCTGAGCGGACTCCGAGGGTTTCGCCTTCGTGCTGGCCCCCTGATTGGCCGACGCCGTCTTCGCAGCCGCTGGCTGCGGGGCGTCGTCGGGGACGACCGGCGCCGGCTCCACCTCAGGCTCCGCCTCCGGGGGCGGCACGTTCTCGGCGGGGGCAGGCTCGCCCGGGACGGGGACCTCCACGACCTCTCGGATCACCTTGGTCTTTTCCCCGCCTGACACCACGAAGCCCACGGTGACTCCAAACGCCACCGCTACCGCGATGGCCACCAAGGCCGCCGCAGAGAACCCAGAGCGGCTCCGCGCGATCGATACACGCGGCTCCTCCTCCGAGCTCGCCGTCGGGCCAGGCGCAACGGGCCGCACCACCGTGGCGGGGCTGGAAGCCTCACCCGACTGCGGAGAGGTCTCGGTAGCTCCAGGAGAAGTCGAACCCGGAGGCTCTGGGGGGCTTGGCTCTACCGGGACGGGCTCCCCCTGCTCGAGACGCTGGGCCGGCGCGGCAGCCACCTGCTCCGAACGCAGCGACGTCCCGCGCGCCTCCTGGACCAGCGCTGCCAGCTCCGGGAACTTGCTCACCGGCAGCCAATCCTCGAACCCCTCCCGCCACACCAGGCTCTCCAGTCCGACGGCTCCCGCGGCGGCGTGGCTTCGGATCTGTTCCGGTGTGAGCGGTCCCGTCGGCGTCCCCTCGATCCCAACGAACCACAGCTCGAGCAGCGAGGGCGGTTCGCTGAACGTGGGCGCCATTGAGGGCTGCCCCGAGCTGGGAACGGCGCTCGGACGAGCCGGGCTCCGTCCGTCGTCGGAGCGCCCGCCCACGACGGACTGGAACGCTCCCGCGAGGGCTCCGGGGCTCGCCGAAGGCCTTGGGCCCGACTCGAGCTCACCCTGAGGCGGTAAGGAAGCCCAACGATCCTCCAGCGCCGACGACGGCACCGACAGTCGGCTGGTGGACGCGCTCGGGATTGACCCCGGGGTCGGGACCGACTTCGGACGCTGCGACGAGCTCGGAATCCCCGCGGGGGTCGGCGTCGCGCTCGGGCGTCG
>JAEWOQ010000100.1 GCA_023460875.1 Pseudomonadota bacterium | reverse complement strand
ACTTCCAGCCGGCCGCTCCCGGCCAAGTGGTGCGCGCCATCCCCGGAGAGGGGCTCGCGGTGCCGATCTGGATCCTCGGCTCGAGCTTGTTCGGGGCCCAGCTGGCGGCGGCCTTCGGCCTCCCCTATGCGTTCGCCTCCCACTTCGCGCCCACCCACATGATGCAAGCGATCCAGCTGTATCGGGCCCAGTTCCGCCCGTCGCCGCAGCTGGAGCGCCCGTACGTCATGCTCGGCTACAATGTCTTCGCCGCGGACAGCGACGAAGAGGGTCAGTTCCTGGCCAGCTCCATGCAACAGGCCTTCGTCGATCTGCGGCGCGGACAGCCCAGCGCGCTCAAGCCCCCCGTGGCGGGCTACGCGGAGGAGCTCTCTCCGCCGGAGGCCGCCCTGCTGAGCCAGGTGCTCTCCTGCGCGGCCATCGGGAGCCCGGACACCGTGCGCCAGGCCCTGCGCGCGTTCATCGACCGCACGAGCCCCGACGAGCTCATCCTCGTGTCGCAGGTCTATGATCACGCCGCGCGGCTCCGCTCCCATCGCATCGCCGCCGAGGTCCTCGACGCGCTCCCAGCAGAGGGCTGAGCTCTCCTCGTCTCTCCTCGTCTCTCCTCGTCTCTCCTCGTCGGGCCCTCTCCTCGCCGAGCTCTCCTCGCCGAGCTCTCCGCTCCGGACACTGCGCCCCGGACGCTGCGCTCCGGACGCTGCGGTGGCTGTGGGGTGCGCTGGCTAGCCGCGCGAGGCTGGCCCGCGGGAGCGACCGCCCAGGGGGCACGAGGTCGAGATCCAGGCCCTCGACGGAGTTTCCTCGTGGGTCTTCTCGGCCATGGGCCTGACCATAGTCATACAAGGGCCTACTGAAGACGCCATTGCCTCCTTCTCCGCTTCTCCCCAGTCGCGTTCGCCAGTGCGCCGCGTTATGCTGGGTCCTCGTGACTCGACCCGATGCGCCCACCGACGAGCTCTCCTTCCTTGATGATGAGGAGGACGATGACTCAGGGTTCCGCTCTGAAATGCCGACCCTCATCGATCCCATCGAGCTCGGGTCCATCCCCATCAGCACGCGGACTCCAAAGAATCGCGCGCTGCTTACGGTGCTGACGGGGCCGGAGAAGGGGGCGATTCACCGCCTACAGGGGGTAAACCTCACCATCGGGCGCTCCGACGAGGCAACTATCTGCATTCCGGATCAGGGGCTGTCTCGCGTCCACGCGCGGCTCGAGCGGACCGGCGACGCGTTCTTGCTCTCGGACGCGGGCAGCACCAACGGCACGTTCCTCGACGATTTCCCCGTGAGCTCCCCGGTGCGCATCGGCGCGGGCGCCCGCATCCGCCTGGGCACCCGCACCCTATTATCGATCAGCTTTCACGACGAGCTCGAAGAAGAAGCTGCTCTGTCCGTCTACGAGGCGGCCCTGCGCGATCGCCTGACCGGGGTGTACAACCGCGGCGTCTTCGAAGATCGCCTCGCGGCGGAGGTCGCCTTCGCGAAGCGCCACCGCGCGGAGCTGTCCCTGCTGCTGTTCGACATCGACCACTTCAAGTTCTTTAATGACACTTACGGCCATCAAGCGGGAGACGAGGTGCTCGTCTGCGTAGGCGGGCGGGTGCTGAAGACGGTGCGCACCGAGGACGTGGTCGCCCGTTATGGCGGTGAAGAGTTCGCCGTCATCGCCCGCAGCACCCCGCGGGAGAAGGCCATCATCCTCGGCGAGCGCATCCGCGCCGCCGTCGCCGCCGCTGTCGTCGATCCGAACGGCAGGTCCCTGAAGGTCACCGCGAGCGTCGGCATCGCGACCCTCTCGGCGAAGAGCCCGTCACCCCAAGACGGTCCGAGCCTCGTCGCCGCGGCGGACCGCGCCCTCTACGCGGCCAAGGACCTCGGGAGAAACCGCGTCATCCACGCCGCGGGGCTAGACAGCTGAGGCTGGGCACCCATGACCTCCAAAGGCGATCGTAAGCCCCTCTTCCTCCAGCCGAACGAAGGCCGCCGCTGGGGCGCGCGGGCTGATCAGGGTCGCGGACCCGCGCAGCGCTGCACTACGTCGCGGACGTCCGCCGCAGGCTCGATGGTGGCGCTGTAGGGATAGCTGGTGAAGGGGGTCCCTCCGCCGCCCGTCGCCTGCGTCCCAGTGACGTTGACGAAGGTGTTGTTGCGGGCGGTGATGTGCGCGGTGCCCTCGTCCGTCGAGCTATTGAACTCATAGGGGCTCTTCACGTCTTGGAAGTAGTTGCCTTCGATGAGCAGGCTCGCGTTGCGCCCGGCCCGCACACAGTAGTTGTTCCCCGGGGAGGCGAAGTAGTTGTTGAAGACGTGCACCTGCCCGTAGCGCACCCGCGGCATCCGCTCGATCACCCGCTCTGCCCACCAGTTGTGGTGGAAGGTCACCTTCAGGCGGCCCGCGTCTTCGCTGGAGTTGCCGTCCGAGTGCCCGAGCAAGCTGCTGAAGCGGTGGTCGCTCGATTCTCCCGAGGGGCGCTGGTAGTCCGGCGTATAGCGGAACTTGGTCCAGGACACGGTGACCCAGTTCACGGCGTGGGTCATGTCGAGGTTGCCGTCGGGGCCGTCCCAGATTTCGCAGTGGTCGATCCAGACGTGATGCGCGAAGTAGATCTGCACGGCGTCGTTGTCGACGTTCGACGTCGCGCCGTTCACGCGCAGGTTGCGCACGATGACGTTCTGTACGTTGTCGTTCGACCTGCCGCGGATGCGGAGCCCGCCGTTGATGGTGGCGTCGTCGCCGACGCCCACGAGGGTCTTGTTCGACTTGATGTCCAGGCGCGGCACGTTCCAGGTGCCGACGATCTCGATCACGCGCGGCGTGGGGTCGCTGGCGTAGTCCAAGAGCTGCTGCACCGTCGTCGGGCGCACGGGGGTCGCAGCGCCGCCGCCCGTCGTGTTCGAGACGCCGTCGCCGGAGACGGTCGCCCACCCCACCAGCGCCGTGGGACACTCCTCCCCTGCGCCACCCCCTGAACCATCGGAGCCGCCGCTGCCGTCCGAGCCGCCTGCGCCGTCCGAGCCGCCTGCGCCGTCAGAGCCGCCTGCGCCGTCAGAGCCGCCGCCACCCTCCGTATCGCCGCTGCCGTCGGAGCCGCCGCTCCCTCCAGCAGGGAGGTCATCTCCAGTGCTCGCT
>JAEWOQ010000099.1 GCA_023460875.1 Pseudomonadota bacterium | reverse complement strand
CCGGCTTGGGCGGGCCCCGCATCTCCTTCAGGAGCTCGACCGCCGGCTTGGACTCGGGGACGAAGTGCGGCTGCCGCAGGACGCTCTGCAGGGTCACGAGCTGCCGATCCCAGGCCGCCGGCAGGAGGTCCTTGACGTTGAGGTACCCGACCACGTTGTCGATGTGGCCTTCATATACGGGGAGCCTGCTGTGAGATTCCTCGAGCACGATCTTGCGCACCTCGTCCGGCGAGGCATCACCCGGGATCATCACGACGTCGAGCCTCGGCACCATCACGTCCGCCGCCTTCAGGACGGGCAGCTCCAAGGCGCGGGAGGCGATCTCCCCGACCTCCGCTGGCAGCGCGCCGGCCTGGGTGGACTCCTCCATCAGCTCCCGCAGCTCTTCCGCCGAGTGCCGCGTCTCCGTGAACGTCGTTCGATCCCCGAAGGGCTTCAACAGCAGGTTCGCGCTCCAGCCAAGCAGCCACACCGCGGGCCGCGCCAACCAGGAGAGCGTCAGGAGCGCACGCCCGACCCCGAGCGCATAGCTCTCGGAGCGCCGCAACGCGAGGGACTTCGGCACCAGCTCCCCCACGACGATCGAGAGGTATGAGATCCCCGCGACCACGATCGCGAGCGCCACCCCTCCCGCGTGCTCCCCTATCCAGTCGACGCGCGCCAGCTTCGGCGCCAGCCGCGTGGCCACCCGCTCACCGCCGAACGCGGCGGCGGTGGCTCCCACCACGGTGATCCCAATCTGCACGGTGGCCAGGAAGCGTTCGGTGTTCCGTCTCAACGCCAGAACGGCCTCCGCGTCCCGCAGTCCCTCCTTCGCCAGCTCCTCGACCCGCGTCTTGCGCACGGTGACGATGGCGATCTCGGCCCCTGCGAAGAAGCCGTTCGCGAGGATGAGCACGAAGATGATGAGCAGCTCCGTCATCGGCGTGGCCACGACCGAGGCGGGAGCCGGCGATGTGTGCTCCCGTCATGAGCGGTGGACGGCCGAGCACGGCATCCGTTCAGGGGCGGCGGGACGACGGGGCGGCGCGAGGCGGGCGCGGGCGCGGCGCCGCGGGGAGAGCCGACCGGGCCGCGGGCAGCGGTGTTGCCCGTTGGCAGGGTGCTTTCGGCGCTCCGCTACGGCTCGGCAGCCGCAGAGAAGATCGGCTGGCGCCGCACCGTAGCTTGGCTGCCGTGCACGCGCATGTTGACCATCTCGTCGTCCCGCAGGCTCTCGAGGCCGTGGAAACTCTGCGCTGCGCCCGACGAGAGCTGGACGGCGCAGCTCATGCCACGCACCCACCAAACCTGCGGGAGAACCTGAAGGTCCGCCGGCAAGTCCCTCAGTGCTCCGGCGCGCCGTTGGCGATCCACTCCTCGATGGCGGCGATGTACGCCTCTTCGACGCAGTTGTTCTCCCACTCGTTCTCGAAGCACCCGTGGGGCATTCGTGGGATCGGCTTCTCCGGGGGCACCACGTCCTCGCACGGGCCCCTGAGGAGCTTCACCAAGGCGCTGTTCGCCGGGTTGCCCGGGTCGACCACGGGCATGTCGCCGCACTTCACCGACACGTGGCTCAGCAGCTCGGCGTAGAGGTCGTCGTCCGGGACCAGGCGGAGCGGCACCGCGCTGTGATCATGGCCGCCGCTGTGGCAATCGGACGCCGCGCAGTTGACGTCCGGGCGGTAGCCGCTGATGACGAACTTCAAGGTCTCGAAGCTTGGATCGATGTCGGCTCCGACGTCGCCTCCGCTGCCCGTGCCCCCTGTGCTCCCTCCCCCAGATCCGCCAGATCCCCCGGTCCCGCCTGCTCCCCCCGTCGTGCCGCCCCCCGCGCCCACGTTCGGGTTCCCAGGAACACCACCAGTGCTCGCCGCCCCTCCGCTGCTCGCGTCCTCCTGAGACCCCGGATCGCCAGAACAAGCGGGAGCGAAGACCAGGGTGGAGAGGAGGGCGACCGGGGCCAATTTCGAGAGATTGATTTTCATCGTACGTACCAGAGGCGAAGCGGAAGTTACCTAACAGGATAAAGAGCTTCGACGATCGACTCAACCCGGAGCGCCACCGAATCACATTTTTATCACAGCGCGCACGGACCCCAAAAATGAGAGAACGAAGCCCCTCGCCTGGAAAGGGCTTCGTTCTCTCAGGCTCACCGTCCCTCGCTCGAGGGCCTCAGGGGCGAGTCCACCTCGCCCCCACCATCACTCACGCGTTCGCGCGGAGCGCGTCGAAGCCGCCGGGGTTGGTGATGTTCGCGGCGCCCCCGGCCTCACCATCCCTGAAGTCCTCCGTCCTGTCCCACCTGCCGAAGTGCGTGACCTCTGCAGAGCCTCCGTCCAGCGGGTACCCGTCAGGGCCCGCCTTGACGCCGAGGGCGTTCATCAGGTTGCAAAAGTACTTGTTGATCGGCGCGTTGGCGGTGTCCGCCGGCGTCCCGGTCGACCCTGTCGTGCCGTTGACTTCGCTCGATGTCCCATCCGCACAGACCGACTCACTGTTGCCACCGGAGAGGGTGGCGCCCCCGCCGTCCAGGTTCACCGCCTGGCCCGTCTTGAAGTAGCCTCCGCAGCTGCCCGCCTGGACGACGGGCAGGTTGTTGAGGTTGTGGGCGTTCCCATCTGACAGTTCCTGGAACCAGATCGCGGCGGTGTTGTCGAGGACCGTCTTCCCGTCCCCTTCGCCGAAGCTGTCGAGCTGGCCGACGAGGTGCGCGAACTTCCGGGCGTAGTAGTCGTCGATGTCCGCCAGCATGTCGAGCACGCCGGGCACGCAGCTCCCGATCATACCCGCGTTGCCGATACGGTGGGACAGGGAGTGGCTCTCCGTGGTGTGTCCCAGCCCGGAGAACGTGTAGTTGCCCGGGTACTTCAGGAAGATCACGCGGTTCGCATCGCAGATGGCGGAGAGCACCGCGATATTCGAATAGACGTCGGCGACATCCCAGCCGTTGCCCACCTCTGCCATGATGTTGGCCTGAGAACCCTGGGGCAACCCCAAGGCCGTGGCGGTCTCTTCGTTGCACTGCGCGGAGGCCATGCCGCTGCCCGTCTGGTGGAGCAGCTGCTTCCAAGCTTCCAGGCGCTGTCGGTCCGAGTAACTCATGTCGAAGCGCTCGAGGGTTTCGAGATCGTCCTTCACGATGTCGAGCACGCTCTTGCCGCGGACGACCCGATACGTGTCGGGCGACATGGGCTCGTCGTCCTGGAACAGACCAGTGAGGTTGGAGAAGGCCTGCTGTGGGTTCCCGATCCCGGTGAACTGCTCTTCGGGTCCCGAGTAGGAGATCGCGGACATGGTGTTCTCCGCGATGCCGCCGACGCGCATGAACAGCGGCACGCCGTTCTGGCTGATCTGCTCCGCACAGACGTGGTCGAGGGAGCGGCCGATCGGGCGCCCGTTCATCTTCCCGGGACCGTTGTTGAACGGGTTCGATTCGTGGGGCGTGACAGGCTGACAGGTGAAGTAGCTCCCCGTCACCTGCGTGTGGGGATCGTTCCCCTGGCCGCGCGCGCCGTTGGAGGTCCACTCGTTCATGGCCCGGATGCCGCGGGGGAGCAGGATCTTGCTCGCGTACGGCGCCAGGTGCTTGAGGGTCGTGGGCTCGAGATCCGCAGCGCTCAGGGCACCGTGAGCCGTCTGGGGGAACCAGCGGTTCGTCAGGCAGCCATAGTGCGTGAACATCACGATCAACCGCTTGGGGGTGTCCACGGAGGTGGACTGGGCCTTCGCGGCGCGCTCTGCGACCGAGCTCAAGAACGGGGCGGCCACGACGGCGCCACCCAAGCCTCGGAGGAATAGTCGTCGATTCAGGTTCGTCATCATTACCAGGTTCCTCTCAGTTTCCAACGGCGCGCAGGCGGAAGGAGTCCGCTTGGGTCAAGTCGGCAAGTAGGTTGAGAACGGTGTAGCCATCCCCGGACAGCTTCGCGTCGAGTTCGTCGACCACGCACGCGTCGTTCGAGTTGGGACGCCGCTGATTGGCGAAGGCGACGAGGCGCTCCGCATAGATGCGAGAGGCGAGCGGACCGTCCCCGATCTGCTCCATGAGCTCGCGAGGCGAGGTGATCGTCGCGACGGTGTCCGGGCCAAAGATGACGTCTGCCGAGCCGTCGATCTCGCCGCCGAGGGGATCCACCGTCTGCCAGCCGCCGACGGAGTCGTACCACTCGAGCACATAGCCCGGGGGGTTGATGATCTTGCGATGGCACGTAGCGCAGCCAGGCGGCGACGTGAGCTCATCGATGACCTCCCGCTGCGTCTGGAAATCTCCCTCGGGCAAGGGCACCTTGAGCGCTTCCGGATCGGGCGCCCCCGGATCCACACCGATCAGGTGCGCGGTGATGAACGACCCCCGGAGGATCGGGCTCGTGGTGTCATAGCTGGAGAAGGAGCTCAGGAAGCCGGCGCGGGTCAGGAACCCAGGACGCTCATTTGCATCCAGCTCCACCCTCTGCAGGTCGGGGCCATACCCCGTGGGGTCGAGCCCGTAGAGCCCCGCAGTGTTCTGGTTCACGTACGCGACGTTGCTCAGGAAGAGGTCACGGAACGAACCTCCCCCGAAGGCCACCTCTTCGAAGAAGAGGTCGAGCTCCGCCTGCAGAGCGGGGACCGCCGCGTCGGAGTACAGCGGGAACTTGTCCGTATCGTGCACGCGGTTCCACCAGTGCGGGACCGAGCCGTCCATCCCGAGGTAGGCGCGGTGCGCCTGGGCCACGAGCGGCCCCGTCTTCGAGCGCTCCTGCAGCATGCGCTGCGCCTGCGCGAGGATCTGCTCTTTCGTCTCCAGCTCGCCGGCGTCCGCGGCCGCGCTGAGAATGTCGTCTGGTGCGCTTCCCCAGAGGAGGAACGAGAGCCGCGACGCCACCTCGTGCGGAGAGAGCTTCAGCACTTGGCCTTCGGGCTCGTCGTTGAGCTCGAGGCGCATGATGAAAGAGGGCGAAGCCAGGAACGCGTAGAGGATCGCCTCCGCCACCTCGTCGGGGGTCCCCGCCGGTTCGAGGTTATTGAGACGCATGAAGCTCGCCACCTCGGTGTCCGTCACGGGGCGGCGGAAGGCCGTGCGCCCGAACTTCCGGATGGTGTCCTCCAGACAGGCAGCCTGAACCGGATCACAGTCGATAAAGCGCGCGCGGCTCGGCCCAGCCATAACCTCGGCGGCGATCTTGTCGGCGGCGTCGAGGTACGCGTTCCACGCGTACGCGTTCATCGCGCCGTCGAAGTCAGGGTTGAGGAGCGCCGAAGGCACTTGGCCACCGACAGAGGTGACACCGAGGAGATCCCGGACCACCGCGTCGTACTCGCGGTTCAGGAGCCGAGGCACCTGCGAGGTCGCGGGGATCCCTGGTACACAGACGCGCGGGTCTCCGCCGCCGTCGCCGGGACGGTTCACGTCGTTGCCGTTGTTGTCGGTGCCCCCGCTGTTTCCAGGGCCACCACTTCCTTCATCGACGACACCCTGGCAGGCAGCGAGGGTGATCGCCGAAGTGAAAACTGCCGTCGCGCCGATCGACGAGAGCTGCCTTAGCGTTCGCATGACCAAGCAGGGTCGGATGCGCCCGATCCAGGTCACAAAAACGACGTGCTGTTTCGGCGCGCGACCCGAAAAAACAGCCGGTTCGGATAGATGCGACGAGACAGTAAACCGGTCGACGCTCCGCTACCACACTCGTCCGCACCTGCCCGCACAGACCCTCTCGAGGCGCCCTTCTTGCGCCTCTGCAAAATTCCTCGAGAAAAAGTAATTTGAGTAGAACCCGCCACTTGGGACACTCTCCAGGGGCGGGGCACCGGGCTATCGCTCGGGCTCCGCGTCACGTTAGCGGCGAGCGACGCCGCTCCTTCCCAGAGGCCCCTCGTGTTTCGACGGATCCATCCCCTCCACTCCGCCTGTCTCTTCTCGTTCCTCGGCTTGCTTGCTGTCGCCTGCCCCGAAGGCAGCGCCCTCGAAGACCCCCAGCGCTTCCTCGAACCCGCAGGTGTGGGGGGTGATGCGGGTGAGGCCTGCGATGCGAAGCCGATCTTCGCGGCGCGGTGCGCCGGGAGCATCTGCCACGAGGGCGACGGCAACAGCGCGGTCGGCGGCGTCGACCTCCTGGCTCCAGGTGTCGAGCAACGCCTGCTCGCCGTGCCGGCCACCTACACCAACGTCTCGAACCTGGAGGATTGTCCGGAGCAACCCGAGCTCCTCATCGATCCAGACGATCCCACCAAGAGCCTGCTCCTCACCAAGATCTTCAACACGCACCAGTGCGGTACGGGCATGCCCACGCCCAATCCCCCAGGGCTCCCCGAGAACGAGCGCACGTGCATCGAGAACTGGGTGGCGCACGTCATCGAGACCGGAGGCGACGGAGGCGGCATGGGAGGCGCCACGGGTACGGGCGGAGCTCCGAGCACCGGCGGCGGCGACGGGAGCGGTGGCGCCGGCGAGTCACCGGTCGTCGATCCCCTCCGCATCCAAGCGGAGTGCGCCTTCGGCGCCGCCATCGGGGATTGCGACGGCAGGATGGGGAGCTCCCTGGGCGACGCGATGCTCGAGCCCGGCGACACCGCCGTCGGTTACTTCAGTGACGGCACCTGGCTCAGCTATTCCGGCGTCGACTTGACCGGCTACGACCGGCTCCGGTTCCACTACGCCAAGGAGTCGACCGGAGGCTCGATCGAGGTGCGCATCGGCTCCGCGACGGGGACCCTCTTGGGCACCCTCACTCCGACGGGCACGGGAGCTTGGTCGACCTACGCGGACGCAGAGATCGAGATCACCCCCGTCGAAGGGGTTCACGACGTCTTCGTGGTCGCCACCGAGACCATGTACGTCGCCAACCTCGATTGGATCGAGTTCTTCAAGCAGTGAGCAGCTCAGAGCAGCTCAGACAGCTCAGAGCAGCGGCGCCGTCGCTGTGTCCTCGAGCCGCTCGACGCGCACCGCGCAGGCCTTGTAGGCGGGCTGGCGCGAGTAGGGGTCGAAGGCGGGGAACGTGAGCTGATTCATCGTGTCGTAGTGCATCGGGATGAAGAGCTGCCCGGGCTGCACGCTGTGGGTGACGAAGGCCCGCGCGCGGATGCGCGCCCGCCGGGACACCACCGCGACCTGCTCGTCGGGGGCGATACCGAGCCGGCGAGCGTCCGCGGGCGCGATCTCCAAGTAAATCTCGGTCGGAGAGAGCTTGCGCAGGATCGCGGACTTGGCCGTGCGCGTCTGGGTGTGCCACTGGCTCGAGCTGCCGCGCCCGCTCAAGAGCGTGAAGGGGTAGCGCTCGCTGGTCGGCTCCGGCAGGGGGCGGGGCTCCTCGAACAGGAACCGCGCCTTGCCGTCTTCATGGTAGAAGCGCCCCTCCTCGAACAAGCGCCGCTCACGAGCGCTCAGCTCCGCGCCCTCCGGGAGAGGCCACTGCACCCCGCGCTCGCGATCCAGCATCGCGTAGTCGGCGATCCCCGTGATGTCGCAGGGCTGCCCCCGGGAGACCTCCTTCAGGAGCTGAAACACCGCCTCGGGGCTGCTCCAACTCCGAAAGGCTCCCCCTACCCCCCACGCCTCCGCCACGAGCCGAAAGATGTTGAAGTCGCTGAGGGCTTGCCCGGGGGCCCGCGCCACCTTCTTCACGAGCCCGATGCGGCGCTCGGAGTTGATGAACGTGCCCTCCTTCTCACCCCAGCCCGCCGCGGGCAGATAAATGTCCGCCAGCCGCGCCGTCTCCGTGGTCGAGTACATGTCCTGCACGACCAAGCAATCGAGCTTGGACAGGACCGCCTCGAGGTCGCCCTGGTTGATCCAGGAGTGGGCGGGGTTGGTCGCTACGACCCAGAGCGCCTTGATCTTACCCGCCAGGATCTGCTCGAGGATCTGATCGTAGGCGAGGCTGGGCCGGTCGGGGATGCGCGCCTCGTCCAGACCGAGCACGCTCGCGACCTTGCGTCGGTGCTCGGGGTTGCCGAAGTCATGGCCGCCCAGCAGGTTGGTCGTGTTGCTGAAGAGGCGCGAGCCCATGGCGTTGCACTGGCCCGTGATGGAGTTCGCGCCGGTGCCGGGGCGGCCGATGTTGCCCGTCATCAGGGCGAGGTTGATCAGCGCCTGCGCCGTGCGCACCCCCTCGTGGCTCTGGTTGACCCCCATCGTCCACCAGAACGAGACGCGCTCGCCCCGGTGGATCAGCTCCGTCAGCTCCTCGATCCGAGCCGCGGGGATCCCCGTGTCCCGCTCGGCGCGCTCCAGGGTGAAGGGCTCCACGTGAACCGCGAAGGCCTCTGAGCCCGCGGTGTGCTCCGCCACATAGCGCTGGTCCACGTAGCCCCGCTCCAGCAACAGGCGCGCCACCGCGTACAGCAGCACCAGGTCGCTCTTGGGGCGGATCCCGTAGTGGTGCGTGGCCGCCATGGCGGTCTCGGTGCTCCGTGGATCGATCACGACGATGCGCGGGTCGTGGGGGTTCTTGCAGACGCGCTCCCACAGGATCGGGTGCGCGATGCACACGTTCGAGCCCACGAGCACGATGACGTCCGACTCCTCGAGGTCTCGATAGGTGTAGGGCGGCGCGTCGAAGCCGAAGGACTGCTTGTAAGCGACCACGGCCGTGGCCATGCACTGGCGCGTGTTGCCGTCGCCGTGCACCATCCCCATGCCGAACTTGGCCAAGGCGCCGAGGAAGGCGAGCTCCTCCGTCACCAGCTGCCCCGTACCCAGGAACGCCACCGCCTGCGGGCCATGCTCCTCCTGGACGGCGCGGAAGCGCTCGACCATGGTCGTCACGGCCTCCTCCCAGGTGGACGCGCCGAGCTTGCCCTTCGCGTTCTTCATGAGCGGCACGGTGCCTCGATCGCTGGCGGCCAAGGGCGCGAGCGCCTCCCACCCCTTCGGACAAGCCATCCCGAGGTTCACCGGGTAGTCCGTGTCCGGCGACAGGTTGATGGCCTCACCGTCGCGCAGGTGTACCCGTAGACCACAACCCGTGGAGCAGAACCCGCACACGCTCGTGGAGGTCCGCTCTGGCGCGAGGCGCGCGGGGACTCGCCCGAGGCCGTGGCCGCCCGGCGTCAGCTCGAGCTCACTGGTGAGCTTCCCTTCCCGCGCCAGGAGCAGGTTCGCGACGGAGCGGGTCCACCTGCGGAGGGTGCTCATTTGAGGCCTCCTGGCATGCGCGAGGCGGGCGCCGCCGCGAAGAACGACCAGCGCTCCGCGAGCTCGCCGGCGAGCAAGAGCGCCAGCATGGCGCAACCCAAGACGGGGAGGACCGAGGGGCTCGCGGCCGACCAGAGCAGCCCAGGCAGGACCAGGCCGCCCGCCACGGCGCAGGCGAAGCGCAGCGCCGTCAGCTTGCCTAGCTCGCGGGTCAACAGCAGGGCCATGCGCTTCTCGGCCGTATGCTGCCGCGCGCGCCGCGCCAGGAGCATGCTCGCTTCGAAGAGGGTCTTGCACAGCGTCGTCACCACCACGACCCCGAGCAGGGGGGCGGCGTAGATGGGCTGCTCGGGTCCCGTGACGGCGTTCACCGCGTAGACGCTCGACGCGCCGAGGACCAACGTCGTGGCGAAGAACTTGAAGCCCGTGAGAGAGCCGCGCCAATGGGCCCGCCGCGTCGCCGCGTAGACCATGACCGAGGCGAAGACGCTCAGCAGTCCCAGCACGGCCGCCGCGGCGCCCACCCCCGGCGTGATGGCTCGGAGCAGCTCCGCCCCGGGGAGCGCGGGCCAGCGCTCGACGGCCTTGCCGACGGCGTACAGCGCACACAGCTTGGCGAAGAACGCGAAGCCGATCGCCTCGCGGCTGAGCCAGGAGGTGCGCAGCCCGAGCACGGCCCGCCAGGCGAGGTGCGGCCGCCCCAAGTGAAACAAACTCGCGCCGAGGGCGAGCGCCGCCACCGCGACGACGAACCCCGCCTGCACCAGCGCCGCCACGCCCGCCGCGGCAGAGCCCCTCACGAGCTCGCCCCCGTAGGAGATCACGAAGGCGCCGACGGCGAGCTGCGTCAGCGTCAACATCAGCACCAGCGGCGGGTGAGCGTGCTCCGGGTGCGTCTGGTAGAAGTCGGCAGGCAGCAGATTGTGAGCCACCGCCTGCCGGGTGCGATAGTGGGTCGTGGGGATGGTGTGGTCGGGGGGGGGGGGGCCCCGCCCGCACCCCCCCCCCCCCCCCCCCCCCCCC
>JAEWOQ010000098.1 GCA_023460875.1 Pseudomonadota bacterium | reverse complement strand
GCCTGAGACGACTCCGCCGTCGGCCCCGCCGCGGCGTCGGGCGTAGGCTCGGCGGTCGGCGTGGTCGGCGTGGGCTCCGCCTGCGACATCTCCGCCGCCGGGGTGGACGCCGCGGGCGGCGTCACCGCTGGCGTAGCTGCCGCCGCGGGTGTCGGGGTTGGAGGCGTCGCAGCTGCGGGTGGCGACGCCGCAGGTGTCGACACCTGGCGCGCCTCCGACGTCTTCGCGTCTGCGGTGGCCACCTCTGTCGACGTGGCCTCCTCGGTGGTGTCTTCCGCTTTGCGACGTCTCACGACGGCGGCACGACGCTTGACGACTGTCGGTCGAATTCGTTCCTCTACCATGTTGCTAGGCGCATCTTTCTTGTCGAGGTGCCGCTTGAGCCGGTCCTCCGCCTCGGGACTGATTGCGCTCATGTGATTGCGCACGTCACTCACACCCAAGTCTTGCAACAAGGTCACGAGAGCCTTGTTCTCGAGACCCAGATCGCGCGCTACCTCGTAGACACGCCGCTTGCCGCTCATTCAACCTCCGTCGACACGTCTGCCCGCCCCGGGTTCCCTCCCGCACGCGGCGGGGGTCCCTGCAGATGGGCCAAGGCGATAGCGTCAAAAAGCGCTGCCGCCAAGCGATCATCCAAGATCGCCACGACCCCCACCTCGGGGCGTCCGACGATCCGGCCCATTCTCTCTTTCGAACCCCAGGCGCAGGCCAGGCCCTCGGCCACCGCCCGGCGCACCTGCGAGGTCTCGGCCGCGGCCCGGGCGTCCTGGGCCACCACGACGAGACAGGCTTCCCCGCTCCCCAGGACGTCCTCCACGGCCGCGCTGCCCAGAGCCAGCTTCCGCTGACGACGGGCGGTGCCCAGGAGGTCCCGGACCCGCTTGTCGGCCGCCGATCTCAGCAGCTCCACCGCGGCCTCCGGAGAGGTCGTGATGGGCGCGCGAAAGCTCCGTGACAGGGCCGGGACCAGCTTCGCCAGGCACTGCACCCGCGGATGCAGCCAGCAGCCTCGCCCGAAGCCCGACCCCTTGAGATCGGGCACCACGGAGCCGTCATCGCTCCGCACCCAGCGCACCATGCTCTCGGAGGGGCCCACCTTTCGGCACGCCGCGCAGGTCCGCTCCGGAGCACGCACGGCTCCGCCGCGGGCGCGCTGCCCGCCGCTCACCGAACCTCGTGACTCCGTTGTCATGACCTCCAAGTGTGTTCCTCCGATGTCCATCGTGGGGTGGGCTCAGCCCTGCTCCCCCACAGCCGTCTCTTCTGGGCCGCCCCCTGCTTGCCGCTGAGCGGCGAGGGCTGCCCGCGCTGCCTCGATCTCCCGCGCCTCGTGCTGCAGGAAGTGCTGGGCGGCCTGCTGGATGCGGCGCGCCTTCTTGACCCCGAGCCCGGCACGAATGGCCAGCCGATCCGGGTCTTCCTGGGCGACGGCCTGCACCGAGCGATACCCCGACTCCTCGAGGAGCTGCAGGGTCCGCAGCCCGACCCCCTCCACGAAGCGGAGCTTCTCGCGCTCCGTCAGAGGCTCCGTGCCGGAGGAGGCCTCCTGGATCCGGGCCTGCCGCAGACGCTCCATCGCCTTCTCGGCGGCCCCGCGCAGGGTGAGGGCCTGCTCCTCGTTGTTCACGCCGTCGACGCCCATCAGCTCCTCGGCGCTGGCCTCGGCCACCTCCTCCAGCGCCCGGAATCCGAGCCGATAGAAGGCGCGAGCCAAGTGCTCGTTCACGCCCTCGATCTCCTGCAGAGTGCTCAGGGCCTCCTCCTCGATCTGCTTGAACTTGCTCTCGCTGATGATGTCGAGCTTCCAGCCGGTGAGCTGCGCCGCCAAGCGCACGTTCTGGCCCTTGCGGCCGATGGCGAGGCTCAGCTTCTCGTCGGGCACCACCAGCTCCATGCGGTGGTCCGCCTCGTCGACGATCACCTTGTTTACGTCCGCCGGCTGGATGGCGTTGATGATGTAGCGCGCCTGATCCGGGTCGTGCGGCACGATGTCGATCTTCTCACCGCGCAGCTCCTGGACCACGGCTTGCACGCGCGAGCCCTTGATGCCCACGCACGCGCCCACCGGATCGACGTCGCCGTCTCGGGACGCCACCGCGATCTTGCTGCGAGATCCGGGCTCCCGCGCCACCCCGACGATCTTGACGATGCCCTCGTAGATCTCCGGCACCTCCGCCTCGAACAGCTTCTCGACGAGCTGCGAAGCCGAGCGGCTCAAGATGATCATCGGACCGCGCGACTCGCGATCGATGTCCTTCACGAACGCGACGATGCGATCTCCTGGGCGGTACGTCTCCCGCGGCGTCTGCTCGCGCCCCGGCAGGATCCCTTCGGTCTTGCCGAGATCCACGATGATGTTGTGACCACGCTCGAAGCGCCGCACGATGCCGCGGATCAGCTGTCCCTGCCGGTCCTTGTACTCGTTGTAGATGAGGTCGCGCTCCGCGTCGCGCACCCGCTGCAGCAGCACCTGCTTGGCGGTCTGCGCGGCGATGCGCCCGAAGGTGCTGCGGGCCTGCTTCATGTCGAGCAGATCCCCGAACTCCTTGTCCTGCTGGGCGGCCTGGGCGGCGTCGCGGGGATGCCAGAAGATCTGGAAGCCGAGCTCCTCGCCGACCTCCGCCTCGAGCCCGTGAGCTTCCGCCTCCTCGAGGGAGAGCTGGCGCTCGGGATCCTCCACCTCCTCGACGACGGTCATGTACTGGAAGACGTCCAGGGTGCCGCTCTCGTCGTTGAAGCGCGCCTCGAGCTCGCGAGTGGGACCGAACGCCGCCTGAGCCGCCTTGAGGATCGCCGCCTCCATCGTCTCGATGAGGACCTGACGATCGATGCCCTTCTCCCGGGCGACCGTGTCGACCATCGCGATCAAAGTGGTGTCGTCGCTACCTGACTGCGCTGCCATGCTCACTTACTCCGTTTCACTCCGCGGGGCTTACGCCCGCCTCCGGTCGAACGTGGACGACCTCCGCCACGGACCGCCGCCTGCCAGTCGAACAACAGGCGGGCGCTGTCCACGGATCCGAGGTCAAGGCTCAACGTTCCCTGTTCCGTCTCCAAGATCACGCGCCCACCCTCGTCGAGGCCGCCGAGCGTGCCGCGCAGGACCCGCTGCCCCGTCCAGGGCGTCTTCGGCGCCGCCTCTGGCGCGACCGCCGAGCCATCGCTGGCGCCCGGGTCCGTTTCTCCTGACGAGTCAATTTCTTCTTCTGGCGCGCCGTAGGGGCGCTTCAGCTTGATTCTGGCGCCGAGCCCCTGAAAGCGCTGGTAGTCCTCCGACCGATAGAGCGCGCGCTCCACACCGGGCGAGCCCACCTCGAGGCGATAGCGCGGCCCGATCAGGTCCGACACGTCGAGCGCCGCCGACAGGTCCCGCGAGATCTCCGAGCACAGGTCCACCGTGATCCCCTCACCGGGGATCTTCGCGTCGGGCCGCTCGATGGTGAGCTCGAGCAACCAACCGTGGCGATCGGAGCGCCACACCAGCTCCACCCCCTCCACGCGATGAGCGCGCAGCACCGGCTCGACGAGCGCGAGGACGCGTTCGCTGGAGAGACCGGACAGTTTCACGAAGGCGATGGACATTGGATCGAAGGGTGAGCCGCTCAGGACACCTGAGGAGAACCGAGGCGCTCTGGGTGGACAGGTCGCCAGAAGCGGGACCTCGAGGCCCCCGAAAGGAGCTCCCGCGGCGGGCCTCGTGCAAAAAAAAACGGACCCTCCTGCGGGGGCCCGTGGGGATCCACCCAAATTGTGCGCCAATTGTAGTGAACGAGAGCGCGAGCGCAACTCGCCGTCGCCATCGAAACCCACCCCCCGAACGCTTTTCCGCACCCGGGGTCACCGCAGGTCGTCTTTTACACCCTACCCCTTGGCGTAGCAGCGCCCCCGGGGGTGGAGCCCACCGGCGCGGGTCCCACGGGATGGAGCCGCCTGCCAACGGCGACCGCGACCTTTCCCTCAGAAGTCTCCACCAGATAGGGCTCGAGTGCCAGCTGCGCCGCCTGACTGAAGCGAGCGGAGAAGCGCCCTTCTCGGACGAGGCAGTACAGGGCGCCGCCCGCGCCCTCCCAGAGCGTGCTCGGATCCAGGGGCTCCTGGCTCCCATCAGCGAGCTCCAGCCAAGGCTCTCCCGGGGCACTGTCTCCGGAGAGCCCGCCGCCGGGGATGGGCGGGGTGCGAGGGGGGACGGTGCGCGCGTGCAGCGTCCGCACGTGGCAGGGGGCGTCCTCCACCTCGAGGTAGGTCCAGTCGTAGCCGTTGTTGAGGATGAAACGCCCGTCCGCCGGGTGACGATCCATCCACGCGGCGAAGGAGCGCGCCATGCCTGGGTGCTCCACCAGCCGCCCGTCGTGCCAGAAGCGGCCCTCGCGATCGAGGCGCAGGGTGCTCTCCCGGCTCCGCCCTGGAGGGGGCGGGCGTAAAAAGAACTCGGGGTGATCCGCCGGCTTCACGAGAAAAGCTCCTTGCTGGTGAGCCCTACGATACGGTGGCGCGCGCCGCGGGTTGGCACAAGGT
>JAEWOQ010000097.1 GCA_023460875.1 Pseudomonadota bacterium | reverse complement strand
GGAAGAAGACACGCGCCGCTTCCCGAACTGGATCACGCTGTTCGGGGACTTGAACAAGTGCGCGAGCGAGCACTGCCAGACGATTCTCGGGCCCGGCGCTTACCTCGTGGACCTGCTCGAGTTCGTCGAAAAGACGCTCAAGCGCTCCCTCGTAGGTCGCCGACCGGACCTTCTGGACATTGAGCTCACCTGCGCCAACACGAACACGGCTCTCCCCTACATCGACCTCGGAAACGAGGTGCTCGAGGCCGTGATAGCTCCGCACGAGTTTGCTCTAGGCCTCGACGAGACGACGCTCAACGACGCGGTGGCTGGTACAGGAACAGCCCGAGATGAGCTTCAGCAGGCCTTCGCGAACCACGACTATCCGTTTACAGACAAGGCGGTCGTGAAGAAGATTGGTGCCGAATGGGTGGTCGAAGAGACGTCTTGGCGCTTCACGATTCGTCCGGTGGAAGACGTGCTGACGGTCTTCGGGGCGCCCCAGACGAGCGAAACGGCTCGCGACCTGGACGTCTATCCGGAGCACTTCAACAAGGCAGCCTACAACGAGCTCGCCACCGCCCTCTTCCCCCTCAACCTTCCCCTGCACCTGGGCAAGGAAGAGCTCGACATCTTCCTCACGCACAAGCGGATCCGGAAGCACGAGATCCTGTCGGCGTTCTCGACGGCGGAAGAGGCGGGAAAGCTCACTGACGAGGCGATCGCGCTCGCCTACCTCAATCTCACGGCGGGCGAAGCTCAGGCCATCCTGGCCACCTCCGGTGGAGAGCCGGCCTGGAGCTACTGGGGCTTCAATGCAGACGTGGACGTCGAGATCCCGCGCCCTGACAAGCCGACGAGACGGATGATCGGCGACTGGGTCCAGCTGATGCAGCAGGTGGTCGTCTTCCTGCACCGCACGGGGCTCAAGTACGAACAGCTACTCGACCTGCTCGATACGACCTTCATCCACGTAGAGGCCGACGTGGTCCCCGACGTGCAGCTGCCGGACCAGACCGCGTTGCGCTTGGTTCACCTGACCGGAGACGGTGACGACATCCTCGAGTGCAACTACAACCAGTTTCAGCTCGCGGGTTTGAACGAACCGACCCTGCTGCGGATCAGCTTCTTCCTGCGGCTCTGGCGGCGGCTCGGGGTGAGCATGCGCGAGCTCGACCGCTACCTGATGAAGCTCGACGGCGGGCACGGGGACGGCCTGCCATCGCACCTGGTGAAGCTCTACCAGGTGCGACGCCTGAGTGAGGAGCTGGGGCTCCCGTTCGGCTCGATGCATGCGCTCTGGGCCGACATCGACACGAAGCGCACCGAACGAGGGCCGCGCAGCTTCTTCGATGACGTGTTCCTGGTGGGCGACCCGAACAGCGCCGAATACAAGGCGCTGGACCGGCTGGCGCGGACCGGCGAAGTGATCGACCTGGAGGGTAGCGCCGGCGTGGACTTCCGGTCGCACCTCAAGGCCGCGCTGGAGATCCGGTCCTCGGCCATGGACCGCCTGTGGGAAGAGGTGATCGGCGGAGGCAGCGATCTTGGTCTGGCTCAGCTGTCGGAGATGTTCCGGGTCGTAACCCTGTGCCAGGCGCTCGGTCTGCCCGTGAGCGAATACTATGACCTGAAGCTGCTGCTCGGAGTCGAGCCGTTCACCGGTGACGTGCTCGACACGTTCGCGGCGGTCCGTGAGATCAGGCGGGCGCAAAAGGTCGGCCTCTCCGCTGGTCACGTGGCCTACGTGTTGCGTCACCAGTTCGAGGCCGGAGATCCCTTCGTGCCTACGCAGGATGATCTGGACGACTCGGTTCGGCGCCTCGCCGCGGCGGTGACCTCGATCAAGGAAGCCTACCCCGATCAGACCGCACCCGACGCCGTGGTGCTGAAGGACGCGCTGGGGCAGATGATGCCAGCCGACAAGGTGACCCGGGTTATCGAGATCGTCCAGGGTCCGGAGGCGCCGCCTGAGGAAGGAAACTTCGACGACCCCCTAGAATATCAGGAAGCATTGGCGGCCTACGACGCCCTCTCGATCGTCAACCGGGCTGCTCTCGAGCGCTACTTCGAGCCCTTCTTGCCCGAAGATGCCCAGGAGCGCGACGAGTTCCTGAAGCGACTGATCGACTTCAAAGCGGAGCAGGTGTCGCCCGAACAGGAACTCGCCGACCGCTATGCTCACGTCTGGGAACAGCTCGAAGGGTACCTGGTCGACCGCGCGACGGCTTCCGAGGCACTCGCTGCGGTATCGGAGCTGCTGTCCGTCGAGCGCGATACTGCGTCGGCGCTGCTGAGCCGCGCCCTGACTAGCGTCGATCCGGAGCTGGCCAGCATGGCCGAGACGGACTGGAAGCTGATGGTGCGGGGGGGCTGGGACACGGGTGAAGGGGCCATCCTCGATGGTTCCGGGCCCCGCCACGCACGGCTGATGGTGCCCCGGGATGGACGCTACGCGTTCGTGGCCGTTGTTGACGCCGACCAAGGTGAGCACGAGGTCGAGCTGTCCCTCGGGGGGGAGAGCCTCGACCACGGCTCGCCTACCGTGGTGTCCGAGCGCACGGAGTTCACCTTCGAGTCCCGGGACCTCCGAGCGGGCGCGGTGCTGCCGATTCTCTTCAACTATCAGGGCGAGTCCAAGGTCACGCTTTCGTGGCGGATCGACAACGACGACGCCGCGGTTGTCCCGGTGGCGGCGCTCGTGCCCTTCCGCGAAGAGGTCTACCTCAAGGCGTTCAAGGCCGCTCAGCTCGCGCGAGCGCTCCGGCTGACCCGCGTGGAGCTCGACTACCTGATCGATGGTGAGAACGTCGACCTGGACATCGACGAGCTGCCGCTGGCTGATGACGTCGATCCGGGAGACTGGGTGGCCTGGGAGGACTTGGCGAGCTTCGTGGACCTCCTGTCGCTCCAGCGGTCCATCGCTTTCAAGAGCGGGTCTGTGTTCGAGCTGTGGCGCGAAGTAGAGGCATCAGATCCGCAGACCATCGACGCCGGGGAGATGGCTGACGAGGTGGCGCGGCGCACCGGGTGGCGCGCGGAGGATGTCACGACCCTTCGAGCCCTGTTCGGGGACCTCGAGGCGCCGGAGGCCGGATGGCAGCACCCCAAGCTCTGGTCGGTGCTTCGCTCGGGAATGGACGTCGTCCGACGTCTCGACCTGCCCGCGGAACGCATCCGCGCCCTGCTGGTCGAAGCGGAGCCCAGCATCGAGGTGGCGAACGTCGTCCGCAACGCGTACCGGCCGCGATTCAGCCGGGACGCGTGGAAGGACACGTTCAAGCCCCTTCGAGACCGACTTCGTCAGCGTCAACGGGATGCGCTGGTGGGGTACCTCACCAGCCGCCCTGTCCCGATCACAGGCCAGGCGCAGCCGGAGCACTTCTTCGACGCCAACGATCTGTACGCGTTCTACCTGATCGATGTGCAGAACGAGCCCGATGTCCTCATCTCGCGCATCCGACTCGCCCTGAACGCGGTCCAGCTGTTCGTCGAGCGCACCTTCCTGGGGCTCGAGGCGGACGTCTCGCTCGACGAGAAGGCCCTCGAAGAGGCGCGCGCCCAGTGGGAGTGGATGCGGAACTACCGGGTGTGGGAGGCGAACCGGAAGGTGTTCCTCTACCCCGAGAACTGGATCGAACCCGAGCTCAGGGACGACAAGACCGAGACATTCCGCCAGCTCGAGGAGGAGCTGCTCCAAGACGAGATCGACGACGAGCGGGCCCGAAGCGCGCTGTCGAACTACCTCGACAAGCTGGGGGAGCTCGGCAACCTCGAGGTGATCGGTCTGTATGCCGAAGGCGTGTTCGCGGACGGGACGAACGCGACCCTGCACGTGGTGGGGCGGACCCGATTCCAGCCGCGTAGCTTCTATTATCGAACGTTCGAGATGAAGCAGTCCTATGACGGTCGGTGGACGCCCTGGCGCAAGGTGGAGCTGGACATCGACGCGGACGCTGTCGCGCCGGCTGTCTTCCAGGGGAAAGTGTACCTGTTCTGGCCGATGGTGCAGACCAAGCAAAAGGCGCAGAAGGCTAGCGAACACATCGACGGAGCCAATGTCGCTCGCGAACGCGTCCAATATGAGAACCACATCAAGCTGATGTGGAGCGAGTACCGCACGTCGGAGAACAAATGGTCGAAACCGCGGATTTCGAATCGGTTCGCGGTCGACGAGTTCGCGAAAAGACTATCGGACCGAGACCCCGGTGAGGAGAAGCCGGAGACGTGGCGGTACAACTTGCGCGTTGCTCACGTCCACGACGAGTTCGCTTCGGTAGAGATCTATCAGTTCCGGGAGTCCCGCCCAAGTTCGAGCACTGGTCGAGGTATCGGTCAAGCCAATCCCGGGCTGCAGAAGCTGGGAACCCTGCAGGTGTGGCTGAGTGGGACGGACAGCTTCGAGAGCGGTAAGGTCCCCGTCGGCGGCAACATGATCTACGAGCAGCCGAAGCTCGGAGCAAACGTGCCGAACCCATACCGCTACGAGCACCGTTCGGCCCTGATGCACAACGCAGTCGTCTTCGAGCCGCAGGGGAACGAGGCCAACTTTCCGCTCCGCCTCGGGTCGAGCGAGGCGTTTCTCGAAGCGACGCCCGACTATTATCGGGTGTTCGTGACGAACTTCGGGTTTCTAGACCCGGCCGAGTATCAGCCGTTCTTCTACGAGGAGAGAACGAAGACCCTGTTCGGGCTCAACCGGGGGTCGGCCGAGCAGGTGGGGCTCGACGGTAGGGAGCGGCAGATCGTCCGATTCTGGACGTCTCACCACCCGCTCATAGGGACCCTACAGGACAAGTTCCAAGCGGAGGGGCCAGAGGGGCTGATGCAGAGGCTGACGCAGGCGCTTCCTGTGGCCCAGAACCTCTACTACCCCAGCTACTACTACAGCTACTACGGCAACATCTACCTGGGTTACCATGTCGCGAAAGACAGGAACGCCTTCTGGACCACCCAGATCATGTTCGAGGAGGAGTATCTCCCCACGCGCAACGTGCAGAGGAGGTATCCGATGCCGACAATCGAGTTCGCCTACGGCACGTCGATGGGGACCTACAATTGGGAGCTCTTCTTTCACGTCCCCTTGTGGATCGCGGATCGCCTGAGCCAGGAGCTCAAGTTCGAGGAGGCGATGAAGTGGTACCACTACGTCTTCGACCCGAGGCAGACGCTGAACTCGTACGAGCGGATCTGGCGCTGGGCGCGGGACCTGCCTGCGGGGAGTCGGTACTGGAACTTCCTGCCGTTCTTCGCCAACGCGAACGCCACCGAGAGTCTGCTGGCCACCTTGGGCCTCAAGAAGAGCGCTGGCTCCTACCAGAAGGAGGAGATGCAGGCGCTCATCGACGAGTGGCGCCGAAATCCGTTCAATCCGCACCTCATCGCGCGGAGCAGGATCGTCGCCTACCAGAAGAGCGTGGTGATGAAGTATCTGGACAACCTGATCGCGTGGGCGGATCAGTTGTTCCGACAGGACACCATCGAGTCGATCAACCGCGCGACACAGCTCTACGTCCTCGCGGACGAGCTCCTTGGCAGGCGCCCCGAGGTGATCGAGCCGATGACCCAAGCCCCGAAGCACACTTACCGAGAGCTGAAGGCGCAGGGGATCGGTCCTTTCGGCAACGCCATCCTGGAGGTCGAGAACCTGATGGTCTCGAACCAAGGGTACCTCAAGGGGCAGACGTTGCCTCCGGCCTCCCCGATGATGAAGCAGTCCAACAGCCTGACGATGCGGATGTTCTACTTCCAGGTGCCCCGCAACGATCGCCTCGAGCGCTACTGGGATACGGTGCAGGACCGGCTGTTCAAGATCCGAAACAGCATGAACATCGACGGGGTCAAGCGGACCCTCGCCCTGTTCGATCCGCCTATCGACCCTGCGATGCTCGTTCGCGCGGCCGCGGCCGGGATCGACCTCGGGAGCGTGCTCAGCCAGCTGAACACCCCGCTGCCCAGCTACCGCTTCAACGTCTGGATCCAGAAGGCGGTGGACCTGGCCAACGAGCTGAAGAGCTTCGGCGCCGCTCTGCTGGCAGCTCTCGAGAAGCAGGACGCTGAGGACCTCTCGCTGCTGCGGCAAGGGCACGAGATCCGCATGCTCGAGCTGGCGCGGGACGTGCGCCGCCAGCAGGTGCGGGAGGCAGAGGAGAACATCCGGGCCCTGGAGCTGTCGAAGGCGGTCGCCCAGGAGCGGTACGAAGAGTACAGGACCCGCCTGAGGGAGAACGCGCGGGAACGAACTCAGATTGCTCTTACCAAAGCCGCAACGGTATTCGAGGTGTCGCAAGGGGCAGCACATGCTGTCGCAGGAGCAATGGCGCCTATCCCCGACGGATACGTAGGGATGGTTGGTCCGTTCCCTACGGGCTTAGCTGTCATGCGAGTTGGGTCAGGTCTCAGCGGTGTCGCGACGGCAACGGCCTTCGCCTTTGGTGCGGCCGCGAGCGTCTCGCGAGGCAACGCGACCATCGCCGGCATCGAAGCTGGCATCGAGTGGCGCTGGGTCGACTGGAAGCTGCAGGAGCGACTCGCGCTCAAGGAGATGGAGCAAATCGACCAGCAGATCGTCGCGGCGGAGGTCCGCCGGGAGATCGCCGAGACCGAGCTCCGTAACCACGAGGTGCAGATGGAGCAGGCTCAGCAGGTGCGGGAGTTCCTCCAGGAGAAGTTCACCAACCGCCAGCTGTATCAGTGGATGGTGAGTCAGCTCAGCCGCACCTACCAGCAGGTGTACAAACTGGCGTTCGACGTAGCGAAGCGCGCCGAGCGGACGATGCAGTTCGAGCTTGGAACGCCGGATCTCAACTTCATCCAGTTCGACTACCGTGACAACCTCCGCCAGGGTCTCCTGGCAGGCGAAAAGCTCGCATACGATCTGAAACGGATGGAGATCGCCTATCTCGAGAGGAACAAGCGCGAGCTCGAGATTACCAAACCGATCTCGCTGGCAGCGCTCAACGCCGATGCGTTGCAGCGCCTGAGGGAGACGGGCTCGTGCGAGATCGAGCTTCCAGAGGTGCTCTTCGATCTCGACTTCCCGGGGCAGTACTTCCGGCGCATCCGAGCGGTGCGGGTGACGATCCCGTGCGTGACGGGGCCGCACACCAGCGTGAGCGCGAAGCTCAGCCTGCTGGGGAGTGCGATCCGGAAGGAGAGCACCGCCGAGCCGGGTGATTACTCTTACAAGGGCTTTGACGACCCGCGGTTCGTGCACGACCTCGTCGGTATTCAGTCGATCGCCACCAGCACGGCCCAGGAAGATGCTGGTCTCTTCACATTCGACTTCCGGGACGAACGGTACCTGCCCTTCGAGGGGGCCGGAGCGATCAGCCGTTGGCGCCTGGAGCTGCCGACCGCCGCGCGGCAGTTCGACTATCACACGATCTCGGACGTCGTTTTGAACGTCAGCTACACGGCACGGGAAGGCGGCGGTCTACTCAAGAAGGGCGCCGAGGAGCAGATCACCGAGGGCCTGAACAGCGTGCTCAAGGTGGTCTCCGAGGAGCCGACGGGCCTCGTGCGAGTGTTCAGCATGAAGCAGGAGTTCCCGGACGAGTACCACAGGCTCCTGAACCTACCGGAGACTGAGGAGGACGAGGTCGAGATGACCCTCGAACAGAGACACTTCCCCTACCTGATCCGAGACCGAGGGTTCGTGATGACGTTGCTCGAGGGCAACGAGGTGGACCTCCGGATCCAGACGAAGAAGGGGCAGAGCGTGAGCAACGCAAGCGTCGGGATCAATGGCAACGTCGTGTCGGGAATTTCGGGGGATGGGGTCATCACGCGAACCCTGGACAAGGACTCGAGCTCACTTCTTTCCGGTGGAGCTCCGGAGACGTGGGCGCTGAGTCAGACTGGCCTCAGTGAGGACAACGTCGACGACCTCGTCTTCGTGGTTCGCTACACCATCGCAGAGGCGGCGCAGCAGTAAGCCCACGGATCAACGAGAAGGAGAGCTGACATGGCAAAAGTGATGATCTGGCCCGACATCTACAAGGAGCACGGGCACTGGCTCCCGACGATCCACCTGGCGAAGAAGCTGCAGGGTGAGAGCCACGACGTGGAGTTCATGGGGATCCCCGACACCGAGTCGATCGTGGCGCCGTACCACGCGACGTTCAACACGATCCTGGCGGACATCTATCCCCTCGGGCACTCCGTGGAGAATCGTCTCGAGCCCAAACATCAGCGCTGGAAACCGCACCACCTGCTCCCCATCGCGCGAGGAGATCTCGGGGAGCTGTTCGAGGGGGCCGGGAAGGCAGACCTGCTGATCAGCGGATACTTCACGGCGCTCGAGACGCTGATTCTGCACCGGAAGTACGGCGTACCCTTCGTGTTCACTACGACCTTTCTGCGGAACCCGGCGGAGGACCCCCTCACCCACGCCATGACCAAGCTGGTGCACATGCCAGCGGCTGTGGCGCAGCGGCTCATCTCGGAGACGACGGGTGGTTCCCACATGAGCCTCGAGGAGTTCGTGGCTCCACTGGACGACTTCCCCGAGCTCATCCCCTGCCCACGGGTTTTCGACTTCGACGACGAGGAGCGGGGGGAGCACCGAGCGACCGTGCACTACGTGGAACCGATGATCGAGCGCGACCTTCTCGGACCTGGGGACCCTCCCGCCGACCCGATCGGGGAGCTTCCGGAGGGCAAGAGGCTCATCTTCGGCACCGCGGGGTCGCAGGTGCAGGACTACGAGGGGTTGGCCCGGCAGTACTTCGTGCGCTTGGTACAGATGATGCAGACCGCGGGTATGGGCGACTACCATCTGGTGTTGGCGGTAGGCGACAGGTTGATGTCCTATTTCACCGAGTACTTCAAGATTGGCTCCTCGAGCACGACCTTGCCGAAGAACGTGAGCATGTACTCTTGGGTCTCGCAGCTCGACATCATGGAGAAGGCGGAGGCCATCTTCATGCATGGAGGGCTCGCCACGATCAAGGAGTCGGTCTGGGAGGAGGTCCCGATCATCATCATGCCCCACGGCAAGGATCAGATGGACAACGCCATGCGCATCCGTCGCAAGGGCATCGGGGTGGTCTCGAGGGCTCAGGACCTGAGCCCGACCGAGCTCCGGAAGTTGTTCACGCAAGCCACGGCGAGCCGGTGGATCAAGAAGAACCTGGCCAAGATGCGGGCCGTTTTCGAGCAACAAGAGACCGAGGCGCCGAGCCTCGCCGTGATTCAAGGCGTGCTCGCACCCTGAGTGGAGCGGTCGACTCGATTTTTCCGTGAGACTCGAAGGGGTGAAGCGATGAGACAGCCGTCCAGAGGTGAGCCAGAAGGTGCCGCAGGGGTACAGACGCGGGCGCCGGGGACCCAGGCGCAGGCGGGCGCGCCCACTTCGAACGGGGATGGCTCGAGCGGTCGAGCTGCACGAGGCAAGGATGGGACGGAGGGCAGCGGCCCATCGGGTGGTTCTTCGCTGCTTCCCGCGGCGACGTTGCCGGAAGGCGGCGGGGCCATTCGCGGCATCGGAGAGAAGTTTTCCGTCAACCCAGCGACGGGCACGGCTTCGGTCGGCGTCCCGCTGCCGATCTCGCCCGGTCGCGGCGACCTGACGCCACAGGTGGAGCTGTCCTACGACAGCGGCAACCCCAACGGATCCTTCGGGCTCGGGTTCGGCTTGTCGGTCCCCACGATCAGCCGCAAGACGGAGCGCGGGTTGCCTCGCTATCTGGACGAAGCGGAGTCAGACGTCTTCCTGCTCTCGGGCGCGGAGGACTTGGTCCCCACCCGGAATCCGGACACGGGAGAGATCGAGGAGTTCGACCGCAGCGAAGGCGAGGTGCAGTACGTGGCCCGGCACTACCGCCCGCGAGTGGAGGGACTCTTCGCTCGTGTCGAGCGCTGGAAACGCGTGTCGGGAGAGCAGCGCGGAGACCTGCACTGGCGCGTCACGACGCGCGACAACGTGACGCACATCTATGGGCAGAGCGCCGGAACGCGCATCGCGGACCCGTCATTTCCCAGCCAGGGCGCGAAGGCTCGGATCTTCACGTGGCTTCTCGAAGAGACCCGCGAAGACAAGGGCAACATCGTCCGCTACGAGTACAAGGCGGAGGACGGCGCGGGGGTCGAGCTCAAACAGCCCAGCGAAGCATCCCGCTTCGAGCGACAGGGGGGGAGCTACGTCTTCACCGCCACAGCCCAGAAGTACTTGAAGCGTGTCCGCTACGGAAACATGCAGCCCTTCGCGGCGGCGGACTTTCTCTTCGAGCTGGTCTTCGACTACGGGGAACACGACGAACAAGCGACGCCCGACGAGGATCACGACTGGGCGGTCCGACAGGACCCGTTCTCGACGTACCGACCGGGCTTCGAGGTGCGGACCTATCGCCTCTGCCAGCGGGCACTGATGTTCCACCGGCTCAACGCGCAGCGTGACCCGCTGCTGGTGCGTTCGACGGAGTTCCGCTACGAGCCGAGCCCCGTCGTGACGTACATGGTTGGCGTCACGCAGGTGGGCCATCTGTTCGACGAGGCGGAGCAACAGTGGCAGCGTGAGACGCTGCCGGAGCTCGGTTTCGACTACACCCGGGCGGAGATCCACGACGAGCTGAGCGTGCTTCCGGAGGAGAGCCTCGCCGGCCTGGAAGGGGGCGTGGACGGCGGCCGCAAGCAATGGCTCGACCTGGACGGCGAGGGCATTCCTGGCGTCCTGATCGACCAGGGCTCTGCCTGGTACTACAAGCGGAACGCTGGCGGAGGAAAGCTCCGCCGGCCCCAGGTGGTGCACTCGATGCCATCACCCGCGAGTCTCGCGGGGGGGCAGGTGCTGGAGGACCTGGGGGGCGATGGCCAGCTCGACCTGGTGCAGTACTCGGAGCCCCTCGCGGGGTACTTCTCGCGCACGACAGAGGGGGAGTTTCGTCCGCTACGCGCCTTCGAGGAGATGCCGAAGGTCAACTGGGGCGACCCGAACCTCCGCGTCATCGACCTGGACGGCGACGGACACGGAGACCTGCTCATCTCCGAGCAGGACTCCTTCCTCTGGTATCGCTCGCGGGCGAAGCAAGGCTTCGAGTCGGCCCAGCGTGTCTCGATTCCCCAGGACGATCGAAGAGGTCCGCACGTGGTGTTCTCGGACCCGGAGCAGACGATTCACGTGGCGGACATGAGCGGCGATGGGCTCGTGGACATCGTTCGGGTGCGCAACGGCTCGGTCTGCTACTGGCCCAACCTGGGGTTCGGGCGCTTCGGAGCGAAGGTAACGCTCGAGAACGGCCCCCGCTTCGACGACCACAGGGAGTTCGACGCGCGTCGCGTTCGCTTTGGCGACGTGGACGGCAGCGGCACGAGCGACATCTTCTACTTGGGGGCCGACGGGGTCACGCTGTACCTGAACGAATCCGGCAACCGGCTCTCGGACGGGCTCCCGATCCGATCGCTCCCGCGCGTGCACAACTCGGCGCAGGTGAGCGTCGTCGACCTGCTCGGGACCGGAACCGCCACGCTGGTCTGGTCGTCGCCCCTGCAGAGCCCGGCAGAGAAGGTGCTGTACGTCGACCTGATGGGAGGGGTGAAGCCCCATTTGTTGACAAGAGTTGTCAACAATCTGGGCGCCGAGACACACGTCACCTACGCCCCCAGCACGAAGTTCTACTTGGAAGACCGAGCCGCAGGCATCGAGTGGCTGACCCGGCTCCCTTTCCCGGTCCACGTCGTCGAGCGCATCGAGCACGTCGACGGGATCTCGAAGAGCCGCCTCGCCTCCACGTACCGCTACCGCCACGGCTACTTCGACGGGGAGGAGCGGGAGTTCCGGGGGTTCGCGCGGGTGGAGCAGCGGGACGCCGAGGAGTTCGACACGGGGGCTCCGGAGGCGGAGCTCTACCAGGCCCCCGTGCGGACCGTGAGCTGGTTTCACACGGGCGCTTGGCTCGAGAAGGAGCGGCTCGAGCTTGCGCTGCAGAAGGAATACTTCGAGGAGGGGCCGCCGAAGTTGCTGGTCCCGGACACGGTGCTGCCGGCAGGCCTTCGGTCGACTCAGGACCAGCGTGAGGCGGCCCGCGCCCTGCGCGGCAGCATGTTGCGCCAGGAGGTGTACGCCGAGGACGGCTCGGAGCTGGAGAAGAACCCCTACGTCATCACCGAGCAGAACTTCGCGGTGCGGGTCCTCCAATCGAGCCAGCTGGGGAGGCAGTCGTCCGTTGCCCGGGAGCACCACGGGGTGTTCTTCACGCATCCGCGGGAGGCCGTGAGCATTCACACAGAGAGAGAGCCAGACGACCCGCGGATTACTCATCAGTTCACGTTGGACGTCGATGACTTTGGCAACGTGACCCGTGAGGCGAGCATCGCCTACGCAAGGGTGAACGCGCCTCACGCGGAGCAAGGGAGGACGTGGGCGACGCTGACGGAGCGGAGGTTCGTCAACCGCCCAGGTCCCACCAACCCCAACGACCCCGACCCAGAGAACCACTGGTACCGGATCGGCGTGGAGTACGAGGAGAAGACATTCGAGCTGACGACCCTCCCGGCTCTGGAGACCGGCGCTGCCCTGCTCGCCTTCGACGCCCTGAAAGACGCGCTCGACGCACTCGATCCGCAGGACGACCTCGCCTATGAGGACGAGCCAGGCGACACGACGCTGGAGCGACGGCTCATCGCTCACCGCCAGCAGGTGTTCTACGGCGACGACCTGAGCTCGACTCCGCTGGCGCTGGGCGCGCTGGAATCTCTGGCGCTGCCGTATGAGACCTATCAGCTTGCGCTGACGACGGGCCAGGTGAGCGAGCTCGTGAGCGAGTCCGAGGCCCTCACAGCCGCGGGCACCGCGCTGACGACGGCGCTGCTGACGGGCGACGGGGCCTACGTGGAGCGGGCGGGCGGATACTGGGCGCCGAGCGGCCGCGTCGTCTTCGACGAGGAGCACTTCTACCTGCCCGTCGAAGCCATCGATCCCTTCGGGGAGCACTTCCACGTCGGCTACGATGACTTCGACCTGCTCGTCGAGTCGACGACGGATCCCCTCGGCAACCAGGTCACGGTGGAGAACGACTACAGGGTGCTCGCACCGCGGCGCGTGACCGATCCCAACCTGAACCGAACGGAGGTCGCGTTCGACGCGCTGGGCCGCGTGGTGGCGATGGCGGTGATGGGGAAGGACGGGGCCGGCGAGGGGGACACGATCGCCGATCCGACGGTGCGGTTCGAGTACGAAGTGCACCGATGGACGGAGCAGGACCCGAAGCCAGCCTACGTGCACGTGTCAGCCCGCGAGGAGCATCAGGACCCCCAGACGCGCTGGCAGGAGACGTACACGTACTCCGACGGGTTTGGGCGGGTCGTGATGGAGAAGGTGCAGGCAGAGCCGGGAGAGGTGCCGGGCATGACCGGTACCATCGACCCGCGCTGGGTTGGCACGGGGCGCACCGTCTTCAACAACAAGGGAAACCCAGTCAAGCAGTACGAGCCGTTCTTCTCGAGCACTCACGAGTACGAGGACGAAGCCGAAATCGTCGAGCACGGCGTGACGCCGATCATTCACTACGACCCTCTGGACCGAGTGATCCGCACGGACTTCCCCGACGGGACGATCTCGCGGGTCGAGTTCGACGCGTGGCGCCAGGAGGAGTGGGACCAGAACGACACGGTCCTGGAGAGCGGATGGTACGTGGAACGTGGCGAGCCCGATCCTGACCTGGGTGAGCCGAGTGACCCGCAGGAACGCGCAGCGTGGCTCGCGGCCCAACACGCGGCCACGCCGACGGTGATTCACCTGGATACGCTGGGGCGACCCTTCCTGTCGGTGGCGCACAACGTGACGGGCATGGGCACGTCGCGTGTGCACGAGTTCTACCGCACGCGCACGGAGCTGGACATCCAGGGCAACACGCTGGCGATCTACGACGCGAAGCAACACTCGACGGGCTCCAGCACCGATGCCCTGAACACCACC
>JAEWOQ010000096.1 GCA_023460875.1 Pseudomonadota bacterium | reverse complement strand
ACGGCCTCCGGATCTTCCGGCGGCCGCCTACGCAGGATGAGGTCGGGATCCTGACGCGGCTGTTCGAGAGCCTGCGGGCGGCGCCGATCGAGGACACTCCGGCGGCGGCGGCGGAGGGGGTGCTCGCGGCGATGCTGCAGATGCCCGCGTTTCTCTTCCGCACGGAGCTGGGCGAAGGCGCCGGCGGCAGGTCACGGCTGACGGGCTTCGAGGTGGCTTCGCGGCTGTCCTTCGCCCTCACGAACTCGACCCCCGACGACGATCTGCTGCAGGCGGCAGCGGACGGGACGCTCGACAGCCCGGAGGGTGTGCGCGCCGAAGCAGAGCGGCTCCTCGCCTCTCCCCAGGCGCGCCAGGGGCTCTTGCACTTCGTCGATCAGTGGCTCGGGATCCAGGACGCGCCGCGCCTGAACCGTGATCCGGAGCTCTTCCCGACGGCGTCGACGGAGCTGGGCGCCGCCATGTACACCGAGACGCGGCTCTTCTTCGAGGATCTCTTCTGGAAGCGCGACGGGGACGTCTACGATCTGTACTCGGCGGACTACAGCTTCATCAACGCCGACCTGGCGGAGCTCTACGGCTTGAGCGGGGACTTCGGCGCCGAGTTCGTCGAGACGCGCCTCCCCGAGGAGCGCCGCGGCGTGCTCACCCAGGGCAGCTACTTGACCGCGCACAGCGTGTTCGATCGCAGCCACCCCATCGCGCGGGGCGTCTACACTCTCCGGAAGATCATGTGCTTCGAGCTCGGCAGCCCGCCGAACGACGTCGGGGCGCTGCCCGAGGAGCGCTCGGACGCCCAGTCCGTGCGCGAGATGCTGAAGCAGCACGCCGAGGGGGCGTGCGCGGGGTGCCACAGGATGATCGACCCCGTGGGCCTGAGCTTCGAGGCCTATGATGCCCTCGGGGCCCATCGCGGCGTGTACGACGACGGCTCCGCGGTGGACGCGACGGGGGAGGTGCTCATCGACGACGTGTGGGTGCCCGTCGACGGCGGCGCGGATCTCTCCCTCGCCCTCGCGGAGTCGAACACCGCCGGGTCCTGCTTCACGCAGCAGGCGATGGCTTACATGTTGGGCCGCACCCTGAGGCGCCCGGACCAGGCGACGGTCGAGCGGATCGCGAGCGAGACCCAGAACCTCAGGGAGATCGTGTTGAACATCGTTTCTTCGGAGCCGTTCCTGTACCGGGACGTCCCTGCCCAGGAGGCGTGCGAATGAACTTCATCAAACGAAAGCCCTTGCCTCGGCGCGTGTTCCTGAGAGGCGCCGGAGGCGCCGTCCTGGCCCTGCCTTTCTTGGAGGCGTCCATCTCCAAGGCGCAGACCGTCGAGGTGCCCAAGCGCTTCGTCGTCTGGTTCACGCCCTGCGGCGTGGGGTCCAGCGCCTACCCGACGCGCCTGGATTTTGCGGGCACGGCCTTCGAGCCCCTGCAGCCCTACGCGGATCGCCTGATCGTCACCCGTGGCTTCGCCATGAAGTCGATCGCCGGGCAGTCGACGCCGCCCCACCCGACGGGCTTTGGGCACATGCTGACGGGCAACCGCTGCGATGTGCGCGGTGACGACATCCTGAGCGCCCAGAACGAGTCCATCGACCAGTTCATCGCGAACCGCATGGGGCCTACCCGGATCGCGTCGAGCCTGCACGGGGTCGTCAACGAGCGGAACATGTCCTGGGCGCGGGCGCCCAGCGGCGCCGTGAGCTCTCTGCGCGCGGAGCAGGACCCGGTCGTCGCCTTCACCCGGCTCTTCGGCGGCGTCTCGACCGCTCCGGAGACGGACGAGGAGGACGCGGGCGTGGATCTGGCGCGGCTGCGGCGCGCCTCCATCGTCGACGCGGTGCGCGAGTCCTACAGGGCGCTCAGCTGCAAGGTCGGCGGTGAGGACAAGAAGCGCCTCGAAGCGCACCTCGACTACGTGCGCGGTATGGAGCAGCAGATGGAAGGCGGAGGCGGCGTCGTCGCCGCCCAGTGCACCGTCCCCGGCTCGCCCGGTCGCTTCGACGCGCGCTCCATCTCGAGCGGGCAGCAGATCGGGCGGGCTCACCTGGAGGTCCTGGTGCGCGCCCTCGAGTGCGACATCACCCGCGTGGGCACGATGCAGTGGTACTCCCACACGGCGGTGCACGGCTCGCCCTACGGCTGGGACGGCGGTCTGCGCAGCCACCACGTCTCCTCCCACGAGGGGCGGACCGCGGGGCACGATCGGGTGTATGCCGAGGAGCTGGCGCGGTTCTTGGGGCTGCTGCAGGAGGCGCGCGCCGAAGACGGGAGCTCCCTCCTCGACCACACCGTGGTGCTGTGCATCAGCGAGCTCGGCATCAGCGGCACGGTGCACCACCTGGCGGATCTACCGATCATCATCGCCGGGAACGCCGGCGGCAAGCTGAAGACCGGGCAGTACATCGATCTGCTGGGCTCGCACCGCAGCGGGTTCGCGCGGGCGCCGGACTGGAAGGCGCAGCAGGCGCCAGATCAGTACTTTCGTCCCTTCGATGTGTCGCACAACGATCTCTTCATCGAGCTGGCGAACGCGGTGGCGCCCGAGGGTGCCGAGCCCGTCAAGACCTTCGGGCGCGCAGACGTGTGCACCGGGGGCGTTCCCCAGATC
>JAEWOQ010000095.1 GCA_023460875.1 Pseudomonadota bacterium | reverse complement strand
CGTCGGCGGCGCCGTCCGTGAGGCCGTCGTCAGGAGCGCCGTTGGGAGCGCCGTTGGGAGCGTTGTCAGGAGCGTTGTCAGGAGCGCCGTCGGGGGCTTCTGTCTCGAGCGAGGTCTCCCCGACCGGGGGCAGGGGAGGCAGGTTGGTTGGCTCGAAGCGGACGCGCCATGGGTTGAAGCGGCGCCAGATCCGCTGCCCGCCCCGATCGATGCTGCCCGCCCCGATGTCGCCAACCGCGACTCCACCAGCGACGAGCAGCAGCGCGCCGTCCGGCGCAGGGACGAGCCATGGCCGCTCGACGGGCGGGAGCTCGATGGGGTACACTGAAAGGTTGGGCTCCAGCCACAGCGCGGCGGAAGGAGCCTCACATCCGCACCCGTCGCAGTCGTCGTCTCCAAGCGACGACGGCGTGACGCACCCGAGCACGACCAGCGCCCCACCCCCGGGGAGGGGCGCCGCCGTCACGTGGGCAGCGGCGGGGATCGGGCTAGTCCCGAGGTGTGCGCTGGCGTCTCGGGAGAGCCACTCGGCGCCTGGCACGGGGGCTCCCGCGGCGTCGAGGCCGCCCAGCACCAGGAAGCCACCGCCCTCCAGGGGGATCACCTCGGGAGCGACGCGCGGCAGCTCGAGGTTCGCGAGGCCCCCGAGGCTCGAGCTCCGGCTCACGGGGGAGATGGCCTCCAGCAAGGCCAGCGGCTGGCCTCCTCCGTCGTGGCCGCCGATCAACAGCACCTCGCCGGAGGGCAAGAGCGCAGAACGGTGGCGGGTCCGCGGCGTGTGCAGCTCGATGAGCTCCGTGAGGAATTTGTGGTCCTCCACGGAGAACACCTCCGCGTTCCCCAGGACCCTCCGGGACCGCTCCACGGGGACCAAGGGATCCTCGCCGCCGGTGACGATCAGATCGTCGCCGAAGGGCGCGGCGCTGGCGTAGGCGCGCGGCTCGAAGAGCACGTGGCGCGCCGCTGCGTCGACGGGCGCTGCGGTCCCGGTGTCCGTGCGGAAGGTGAGGGCGCCGACCACGGCGGAGGTCTGGCCCGCGTCGCCCCCCGCGATGAGGACGATGCGCTCTCCGGGGTGGTAGGCGATGGCCCGGCCTCCGCCGGGGGCCGGGTAGTGGGGGGCCGAAGCGAGCGCGCAGGGGCGGGCCAGGGGCCAGAGCAGGATGTCCACGTCTCCGGCGGCGCCGACCTCCGTCACGCCCTGAAAGATCCCGTCCCCGGTGCGCGCGACGATGGAGCGGGTCTCTGCGGGGAAGAGCAGGCGCTGCCCGGCCGCCCGGGGCGCCTCGCCGGAGCGCCCCCCCGCGGGGAAGTCACCGAGGGCTTCCAGATCGATCAGGGGAGCTGGCGCAGGCAGCGGGCAGCTCGGCAGCTCGTGGAGGGTCACGGTGCGGGGCACCTCCACTACCCTGTCCCCACACCCAGAGAGCACACTGCTCAGTAAGGCGCAGCGCAACGGGCCCCAGGAAAGCAGCCCCCGATCTCGCCCGGCCCGATCTCGCCCAGCCCAGTCTCGCCCAGCCCAGTCTCGCCCAGGAGGTGGAGGGGGGAGCGTCCGGGAGCGCACGGCGCTACGATAGCCGGCTGCTGGCTGTTCCGTCATGTTCCCCCAGATTTTCGGCAAGTACGTGCTCGAGCGGGAGCTGTCGTCCGGGGGCATGGCGCGGGTCTTCGTGGCCACCCTCCGTGGGGCAGTGGGGTTCGAGAAGCGGCTGGCGGTGAAGCAGATCCGCCCGGAGCTCGCGAGCGACCCGCGGTTCGTGGAGCGCTTCGTGCAGGAGGCGAAGACGACGGTCGAGCTGAGCCACCCGAACATCGTGCCCGTGTACGAGCTGGGGGTGGAGCAGGGCGTCTACTTCATCGCGATGGAGCTGTGCCCTGGGGTGACGCTCGCGGAGCTGCTGGCGGCCTCGGGGGCCCTGGGCCTCGAGGCGGGCGCGTACCTGGGCGTCGAGCTGGCCCGCGCCCTGGGGTATGCCCACCGCCGCGCGGGGATCATCCATCGGGACGTCACGGCGCGGAACGTGCTGATCGACGACGAGGGCGCGGTGCGCCTCATCGACTTTGGGATCGCTCGGCCGGTGGCCGCCGGCGGGGGCTCGGAGGTGTTCGGATCGCCCGGCCACATGCCCCCGGAGCAGGTCCGCGGCCGCCCGCTGGGTCCCGCCGCCGACGTCTTCGCCCTCGGCGCCCTCATCATCGAGGCCTGCGCCGGCCACCCCCCGTTCCGTCGGGCCACGGAGCGGGAGAGCCTGCGGGCCGTGGAGGTGCTCCCTGAGCCCCCGTCGAGGACCCACCCCTCGCTGGCGCCCCTGGACGCCCCTCTCCTGGCGGCGGTGGAGCCGGAGGAGAGCCGGCGCCTGCAGAGCATCGACGAGCTGGGGCGCGCCCTCCGGGACGTGCTGCGCGAGGTGGATCTCGGGGACGTGGCGCGGGCCCTGGGCGGCCGCGTGCGCGCGCTGCGGCGCAGCTCTCGTCCCGACGTCGAGCGGTCGCGCTCGTGG
>JAEWOQ010000094.1 GCA_023460875.1 Pseudomonadota bacterium | reverse complement strand
AGTGATGGGTGACGGAGTGTTCTTCGGCGCAGGTCCCGGGATCGTCGATCAGGCCATCGCCCGGCGGCGGGAGCCGTGAGCGCGGAGGTTGGCGCTGAGGCGCCGCGGCTGAAGCGCGCCGTCGGCGTGCCGGGAGCGGTGCTGATGGGGCTCGGCTCCATCCTGGGCACGGGGATCTTCGTCAGCATCGGGATCGCGGCGGGGATCGCGGGGCCGTCGATCGTCGTCGCGGTGCTCCTCGCCGCGGCGGTAGCGACGTTCAACGGCTTGTCGAGCGCCCAGCTCGCCGCCAGCCACCCCGTGAGCGGCGGCACCTACGAGTACGGCTATCGCTACCTCCGTCCCGCCCTCGGCTTCACCGCAGGGTGGATGTTCCTCTGCGCCAAGTCCGCCTCCGCCGCCACCGCGGCCCTGGGCTTCGCGGGCTACGTTCTCGCCGCGACGGGGCACTCGTCCGTCACCTCCCGGATCGTCCTCGCCGTCGTCGCCGTGGTGGCCCTGACGGCGGTCGTCGCGGGCGGCATCAGCCGCTCCAACCGCGCCAACTCGATCATCGTCACCCTCACCCTCGTGGCCCTGGGCGGCTTCGTGCTCGCGGGGCTGCCCACGGCCCTCACCGGCGCCACGACTCAGCTCGAGGACTACTTCGCCGGGAGCGGTCCCCACGGCGAAACTTCCGCGTTCCTCCAGGCCACCGCCCTGATGTTCGTCGCCTACACGGGCTACGGCCGGATCGCGACCCTCGGTGAGGAGGTCCACGAGCCGCGCCGGAGCATCCCCCGCGCGATCGTCGTGACCCTCGTGTGCACCGCGGTGATCTACGCCCTCGTCGCCTTCGTCGCGGTGGGCGCCGCCGGTCCCGCAGGCCTCGCGGAAGCGACTCGACGAGCCGCGGCTCCCCTCGAGGTGATCGCCCGGAACTTCGACGTCCCCGGCGTCGCCTGGCTCGTGGCGGCGGGCGCCGTGACCGCGATGCTCGGTGTCCTCCTGAACCTGCTGCTCGGGCTGTCGCGGGTCGTGCTGGCGATGGCGCGCCGGGGGGATCTGCCCACCGTGTTCGCCCGCGTCGACGCAGAGCGCTCCTCGCCCACGGCGTCGGTCTGGTTGGTCGGCGCGCTCATCGCCGGGCTCACCACCCTCGGCAGCGTGGAGACCACCTGGTCCTTCAGCGCGTTCACGGTGCTCGTCTACTACGCCATCACGAACCTCGCCGCCCTGCGCCTCCCCTCCGAAGCCCGCCTGTACCCCCGCTGGATCCCCGCCCTGGGCCTCCTCTGCAGCCTCGGGCTCGCCTTCTGGGTCGAGCCGCGGATCTGGGCGACCGGCACCGCTCTGATCGCAGGCGGCCTCCTCTGGCAGCGCGTCGCGCGAAGACGAGCAGCAGGCGCAACGTGAGGGGGTCTGGCCCCCCACGGAGCCGGTCAGAGACTAGGACGCGCCCCCGCCCCCCTCGCGTTCGCACGCTCAGGGATCGACGGTGGGACGCCGCAGCCAGGCTTCCACGTCTTCGGCGAGGGCGGCGCCGTGGGTGACGGTCACCTGGTGACCTGCTTCGTAGGTGGAAACGCGTAGGGGCGACGAGCACCCGCAGCGCGCGCCCGCGTCGTCCCATTCCCCGGACAAGGCGCGCCCGGGTCGCGGCGCGCCCTCGTCCAGATCAGTCCGGATGGTCAACCCCGATCGCTTCAAGAGCGAGTTTCTCTAGCTCGCTCTGGGCCGCACACGAGACAATTTTTTGCGAGGCGCCGTGAAGGTTTGTGGCTCCATCGACTCCAACGCTGGGATGGACGATCACAAGAAAAAACACACGAGTCGATTCCACGGCGCCGTTCTGGTGCTGCTCGCGGTCGGCCTCGCTGGCGCCTGCGGCACCTCGGAGCCCTCTCAGGAGGCCATCGAAGCGCACCAGCAGCGCATGGTGTATGGCGCCGACGACTTCCAGGACGCGGGGGACGTGAGCCCCTCGAATGCATGGTACATGCGGGTCCAATCGACCGCGTCGCTCTTTCGGAACAACCGCATCTCCTGCTCCGGCGGCACCTGTGACTTGACGACGTTTCCCTACGAGACCGGCGAGGTCTCGAACTCCGTCTACAAGCCCCTGTGCTCCGGCGAGCGCTTCGCGGGGCAGCCGAGCGGCTCGTTCTGCACGGGCTTCCTCGTGGGGCCGGATACGCTGGTGACGGCGGCGCACTGCATGGGCGGCGGGGGCTGCGCGAACACCAACGTCGTGTTCGGGTTCACCGCCGAGGAGGGGCAACCGGTGAGCACCTCCGTTCCCGCCGACGACGTCTACACCTGCCAGAGCATCCTGGCGATGCGCCTGGAGACCTCCGGGGATCTGGCGGATCGCCGGGATTTCGCCGTCCTCAAGCTCGACCGGCCCGTCACGGGCCGCATGTCCCTCGCCTTGAGCACCAACGGCACGCTCGCGAACGGCGCCTCCGTCGGCGCCGCGGGCGGGTACCTCGGCTTGCCCCTGAAGGTCGCCGGGGGAGCGACGGTCAAGGGCACCTCGGGGACCGCGCGCTTCGAGGCCAGCCTCGACACGGGCCCCGGCGTGAGCGGCGGACCCGTCTTCAACCTCACCACGGGCCTCGTCGAAGGCATCCTGGTGAGCGGCGGCGTGCTGTCCCACCAGCTCGAGATCGAGAACGGCCAGGAGTGCGCCCGCACCTACCCCTGCGACGAGGTCGACGGCTGCTTCGTGGGTCCCGACGTCCGGGACTGGGCGATGGCCACGTACATCGACGAGGTGGTCAAGGTGTTGGAGGGGCGCTCCTGCTTCGACAACATCAAGAACGGCGACGAGACGGACATCGACTGTGGCGGACCCGACTGCGCCCCCTGCATCCCCAATTGGGGCTGCCAGCAGGACAGCGACTGCCGCGCCTTCTTGAGCTGTCACGTCCCCTACTGTGGCGCGGACCAGAAGTGCACCTATGACTCCGAGTCCTGCGCCTGCAACGAAGACTCGGACTGCGACGACGGCATCGCGTGCACCACGGACTACTGCTCCAACTACAGCTGTTGGAACCTCGGCACGGAGAGCTGCGAGTGCCTCTTCCGCCCGGACTGCGACGACGGGGACCCCTGCACGGTGGACTCCTGCGACCAGTACTCGTGCACCAACGCGCCGGTGGAGGGCTGCTCGAGCTGCCAAACGAACGCGGACTGCGGGGGCTCGGAGCTCCCGAGCTGCGTCGTGCCCCTGTGCGGCGCCGGTGGGATCTGCGACAACGACGACAGCGCCTGTGAGTGCGCGGACGACTCCGAGTGCGACGACGGGAACCCGTGTACCCGCGACCTCTGCTTCGCGAACACGCGCGCCTGCGTTCACATCGACGAGTGCTCCAGCGGGTGCACCGAGGCGACCGCCGTCGACCTGGGCGGTCCCGGCAACGCCGTGACCGTGCCCAACAACGGGTGCGTCCGCGTGCGCGACAACTACCCGAACTGGTGGGGCACGCAGCGCACGATGCTCCTGCAGACCGGCAGCGGCGGCTCCTACCCCGTGCCCTTCTCCTGGTCGAACCAGTGCGCCGGCTCCTCCGGGCAGGGGACCTTCAACGGCAGCTGGCAGTCGCAGACGCTCAGCCCCACGAACGGGAACTGCGCGACCCTGATCAACCTGAACGGCGACGGCTCGGGCAACGTCGAGCTCCGCTACTACGGTCAGTGACAAAGACGGCCGCCCTCTCTCGCTCCCCCTTCGGAGCGCAGAGAGGGCGGTGCGGCCCGCTACGCGCGCTTGGCCCACGCGGCGAGCCGCTGGGCGACGCGATCGAGATAGCCGTCTCGACGCAGGAGCTCCTCGTAGCCAGGGACCGCGCCGACCCACTCGCGCATCCGCACGTTGGGGGCGTCCGTGAGATAGATGGTAGGGAGCCCCAGGAGCGCCGGTCCATCCATGCCCGCGGTCGTCACGCCGAGTTGACCGACGAGGCCGTGAGCTACCCTCAGGTGCTCGAAGAGCTGCAGCTGCGCCCTGCGCATGTCGCTCTGCTGGAAAGTCGGGTCCTTCCAGAACAGGACGAGGTCGACGACGTCGGCGGGAGTCCGCACGTCGGCGGGGGCATCACCGATCCACGCGGGCGTGAGCCCCGCGCGCCGCACGACGTCCGTGAGCGCCACCAGCTCGTCGGGCTGCGTGTTCCGGTGCGCGTCGTGGACCCCCTGGCGGATCCACAGGAGCACCATCGGCTTCTCCTCCGCTGTGACAGCGCCGCCGAGCCGAGCGGCCCCCCATCGAGCCACCACGTCCGAAATCGGAGCGGCGCCGAGGAACGCGGCGCGCAGCGCCCGCTGCGCGCCGACGGGATCCGCCTCGAAGGCCCGCGCGACGATCTCCGTCACCTGCTTCATCGCCCGCGGCCGCGGACGGTAGGGTTGGAGATGGCCGCCCAGGCCTGCGTCGCGGAGGAACCCTTCGGCGCGAGGAGCTCCCGGCTGGCCAGGCTCGATTTGAATCGACACGCCTGCGAGCAGCGCCGCCGCGGCCAGGTACCAGCCCTCGCCGAAGGAGAAGCCGTTGTTCGTATGAAAGGTGTAGGCGTCGTTCCGCTCGTCCACGATGCGGCGCGCCCTCGCGGCCGCCTCGCTCGCCCGCTGGGCAGCCGCGCGAACCACGGGAACCAGCCGAACCGCGGCAGGATCGAGCTCCAGCGCCGCGGCCATCTCCGCGGCGACGCGCGCCGACCCCTCCGCGCCGACGACGATGGCCTCCACGCACCTCCACCCGTCGTCGCAGTCTTCACGCGTCGGCGCACGCTGGGCGCTCCGTGAGAGCTGTCCGGCTCCGTGGAGCGCGTCCTCCGCCCGCGCCGCGTGGGCCCGCGCCAAGGTACAGCGGCTCGCGACGGTGACGCTCGGCGCACCGAGCTCGAGGTCCTGCTCCGTGGAGGTTGGCGGCTCCTGTCCGGCAGACGCGAGGGCCGAGCCGAGGGCAGATCGCGCCTGGGTGATCGCGTCTTCGAGCAGACCCCGGTACCGCTCACGCCGTCCAGGGAGGTGCAGCTTTTGCGTCAACCCGAGGGCCTCCTCGAGAGCGAGGGCGGCTCCTTGCGCGAGCCGTCGAGGGCCGCTCGCAGAACTGGTGACCGCGGCCGAAAGATACCGGCGATGGCGCTCTGGCTGGTTCACGCCGAACATGGGACTGGCTTCTACCAGAGAACCCGAGCGGGGCTCTCTCCGTCAGGCAAGGCTCCGTCAGGCAAGCCTCCGTTCACGGGCGATCGGGCATAGGCTGGGCCCTCGAATCGGATTACGATGGCCAATCGTCTGCCCGCACGCGTCGGGCGGAGGAGTTTGATTGTCCATGGACGACCCGAGTCGCAAGCAGACGAGGCCCGACCTTCCAGCTCAGCGGCCTCACCGACGCGAACGCGCCACGGGGGCTGTCCGCGGGAGAAACGACGATTGGCTCCGCGCCCTGTGTGCGAGTGAGCCCAACTGTTGTCGGGGGGTGTCGCTCTTGCCGCTCATCGCGCGCGCCCGCCGAGGGGACTTCGAGGCGTTCCGGCGACGCGTCTGGGATCGAAACGAAGATCTCGCTGACCTCCTGGACTCCGAGGCCATCGGCATGACCACCTGGTATCCGATCTCCTGGTATCGCCTCCTCCTCGAGGTCCTCCGGGTCGACGCCGCGGACCCGCAGCGGCTCGCGCGGGAGGTGGGGCGCGAGTCCGTGCAGGAAGATCTGACGCGCGGCCCCTTCCGGAGCTTCCTCAAGATCGTCTCCCCCGGCTTCCTGATCGAGCGCGGCTCGGTCCTGTTTCGTTCCTACGTCAAGCGGGGTCGCTTGAAGGTGGAGCGCGCCCCGGGGCGGGAAGGGGTGCTCGATCTGACGTTCACTCAATGCGTCGGCTTCGACGCGGCGATCTTCCAGGACTTCTTCGGGGGCGTCGAGGGCGCGCTGCTAGCGGCGGGCGCCCGCGAGGTCTCGGTGGAGTGCCTCGAAGGCGCCCACGACGGCGACGACTTCGCGCGAGTCCGAGTCAGCTATCGGTGAGCCGTGCGCGAGGGACGACGTCGGGCGCGCTCTCTGCCTGTGTCAAGAGCACCTGCGGCCCTCACTTCACGTCGTCGTCCCGCTCCGACACGACCTCGAGGTACTTGCCGCGAGCGGTGCGCTCGATCGACGCGACGTAGCTCAGCTCCGGACATAGCCCGGGCAGGGCCTCTTCGACGACGCCGCGGATCCGCGCCTCCTCCGCCTCGCTCAGGGCGCGCTTCGCCACCAGCCGCACGAGGAGCGATCCGTCTCGGCGCTGGACGACCTGCCACTGGGCCAGCGCGCCCATCTCGATGAGCGGGGCGAACTCGAAGAACGGCCAGATGCGGCGGCCGTCGGGCAGGCGAATCATCGTCCGCTCACGACCCACGACGCGGCGCAGCCGCGGGAATCCCCGGCGCGGACGATCGCCCGCCTGCTCGGAGATCGGCCCCACCTCCGCGTAGTCGCCCACCTCGTAGCGCACGAGGGGGCGCAACAGATCGTGCAGCGTCGTCACCACGACGCGCCCGACCTCCCCCGGCTCACAGGGCGAGCCATCGCCTCGCAGCACCTCGACGATCGCGTTCTCCGACTGCACCAGGTAGCCGTCCTCGTCGGGCACCTGAGTGGCGAGGAAGCCCACCTCGTTGGCGCTGTAAGTCGCCAGACAGCGCGCGCCCCAAGAGCTCCTGCACAGCTCGACGAGCTCCTGGGAGACCGGCTCCGACGACAACGTCACCGCCCGAAGGAACGAAAAGCGCTCGCCCTGCCCCTCGCTCGCCTTCAACAGCGCGAGCAGGTTGGACGGATAGGTCACCAAGTACGCGGGCCGCTTGCGCTCGAGCCATGTCAGCTGATCGTGAGTATCCGCCCTGAGATCGAGCGTCAGACCAAGCCCTCGCCCCAGGGGCTCCGCCCAGCGCCCGGCGACCGCGCCCTCGGGCGGATCGGCCTGCCCGGGCGGCGTAGGCCCGGTGATGAACGCGCACGTGGCGTCCGGGTCGAACCCTTGCCACGACATGAACCGAAGCCGCAGCACGTCGGCCCAATCTCCGCTCGCGCGACTGCCCGGCGTCGTCAGCGGCCTCCCGGTGGAGCCCGACGTGCTCGTCCGCGATACGACCCGAAAGGCGGCGGGCGGCTGCCGACACTCGAGCTCCTGGCCGCGCTCTTGGAGCTCGCCGCGGGTGAGCAGCGGGAGCTCACTAAGGTCCCCCCAGCTCAGCGCAGCCCCCTTGCGGAGCACGGGGGCGAGGCGCTCCCGGTACGCCGGTATGCCACGCGCGATCGCGGGGAACCATTGCGCCAGATGGCGCAGCTGGGCGCCCCGAAGCTCGTCGAAGGAGGCGCCTTCGTGCTGACGCAACGCATCAAGGATCTGCGCGCGCGCCCCTGGGCCCCCTTGAGCAAGTAGCAAGGTAATGCGACTGAAATCAGGGACCACGTGAGACTCCAACCTCTACTGTAGGCCAACCTGCGCGCAGCGACGGCGCGCTGACGCTCAAACTAGCAGCTAGCTTCAGCTCGAACGATTCCCTATCCTGGGCCGATCCGACGCCTGCCGCCTTCGACGGCGCGGTGTTGGTTTCTCGTATCACACTCGGGAGCCTCATGAAGATCACGCGTCATGTCTTGTCTTTGATTGCGCCGGCCATCGCCGCCACGTCCCTGTTCATGGGCTGCGGTGACGGCGACACCATCCAAGTGGAGAACAACGTCACCTGCGCCGAAGCGGGGCAGAGCTACTGTAACGGCTCGAGCTCCGGCATCGTGTGCGCCGAGGGCAGCACGAAGGGGGTGCAATTCTCCTGCGCACAGGGGGAACTCTGCCAAGAGGGAGCCTGTGTGGGCCAGTGTGAGCCCGAGGCGACGGAGTGCGTCGGCGAGCACGCTTACCGGACCTGTAGCGGGGACGGCAGGCAGTGGATCCCCGTCGCTTGTCAGCCGGACCAGCGCTGCGAGGACGGCGCCTGCGTCACCATCCCCGAGCCCGTGCCTCCGTGCTCGGACGGCGAGGTCCGCTGCGCTGACGGAAAGACCCGCGAGACCTGCGCCGGCGGTGAGTGGGAGGAGCAGAAGTGTCCGTCGAAGACCGCCTGCAGCGACGGCGCCTGCGTCGGCGAGTGCACCGTCGGCGAGACCCGCTGCGACACGACTGCCCACGACCTGACGACCATGCTGTTCAGCGGCGTGCCCCCCAACTTCAGCGTCGTTTGGACCTGCAAGGACGGGCAGGAATGGACCGTCGAGCCCTGCGCCAGCGACGAGCTGTGCGGGTACTCGGGCATCGACCCTGCCGACGCGGCGCGCTACCAGTCGGAGGTCCAGAGCTGGTGGATGAACACGATGATCTTCTTCGAGAGCAGCGGTGACGCGGGGGCGATCCCCCCTTCGCCGCAGCCTCCTACGCTCTCCCCAGCGGCGGTGGCGTCCTGCGTCGCAGACCCCTGCGCCGAGGCGCTCGAGCTGAGCTACGCATCCGCTCCCTTCGCCTTCTTCGAATCCTCAGCAGGGGTGCGCGCCTGCGGCCTCCCCGACGACGAGTCGCCCCACGAGACGTTGGTGCAGTGCAGCGGCCTCCCGCCCTACGTACCGATGAAGCTGCAGGTCACGACTTGCGGCGAAGGCACCGCGTGCGCTCCGAACTACCCGCAGCGAGGCTGCGCCGTGTACGAGTGCGCTGCGGGCGAGACCAAGTGCGACGGCGACAGCCTCTTGACCTGCGGCTCCCACAACCTCCAGTTCGGCTCGAACTACTGCTCGTACGGCTGCACCGAGACGGACGGCGCGGCCAGCTGCGACGATCCCCCGCCCCCCTGATGCCGCGTGTTCCCTCGGGGACGGCCGCCTGAAGGTCGTCCCCGGGGAACGCTCTGCTTCACCGTCTCGTCCAGCTCTCGCCGCCGCCGTCCCAACGCGCGACCGCCCCTGGTTCACTCGGGCGCCGCTCAGTCGCGCGGCAACCCCAGCGCGTGAGCCACGCGCGGCAGCTCTCCACGCTCGAGGGCGAACGAGTGGACGCGGCGCGGCGAGCGCCCGGGCGCGTGCTCTTCGTACACTCGGATCTCGCGACAGCCGAGCAGCTCGAGGCGCTCGCGGAGCCGCACGTTGTCCGCGTAGAGGCGGAGCTCCGCGCGATCGACGGGCAGGTGCTCGAAGCCGAACGTGAGCAGGGCCCACGTCGCCTCCGCGCCGAGGCCGCGGCTGCGGAGCGCGGCGTCGCGCAGCGCCACGGTCGGGATCTGCGTGCGCTGCGCCTCGTCCACCGCGAGCTTGGCGAAGCCGACGAGCTGCTCCGCCTGGGCGAGCGCGAAGGCGAACCGCGTCCGCTGATCCGCCCCCCGCGCCATCCAGACCCAGTACATGCTCAGGTCAACGTCCGGGAGCCACAGGTTCTCTCGTAACGCGGGCTCGGCGAGCCAGTCGCGCATCACCACGGCGTCGGCCTCCGTGAGCGTGCGGATCCAGAGCCGAGCCGTCTCGAGGCTCACGGGGCTCCCCGGCTGCCAGGAGCCGCTCACGAGTCCTCGCTCCGGGGCGCATCGAGCGCCTTCGACTCGAGCGCGGACGACGGGACGTCGGGCAGCGCCGCGAGCCGCGCGTCGATCTCGGGAGCCCGAGCGAGCCAGCTCTCCTTCTCGATCCCATACACGTGGACCTTGCGCAGCGCGCGCCCGGGCACGATCTCGGAGAGCACGTCGACCTCGCCATACCCGAAGCGGAGGAGCCGCTCGCGCACCTTGCGGTTCTGCGTGTACACCCGGCTCTCGATCCGCTCGACGCCGAGCTGCTCGAAGGCGAAGCGCTGGACGGCGCGCACCGCCTCGGTGCCCAGCTCCAGGTTCCAGTACTCGCGCTCCCCCAGGGCGACGCTGGGGGTTTGGGTCCGACGGTTCGGGTCGATCTGCAGCTTGATGTAGCCGATGGCCCGCTCCGTGCCCCGGTGGACGATGATGAAGGTGAAGCGCGTCCGCTGATCCGAGGCGCCCACGAGGCCCGCGAAATACCGTTCGGGAGGCATGGGCGGATGCCAGAGGTTCTCGGCGACGGCGGGGTCCGCGGACCAGCGCAAGACGTGCGCGTCGACGTCCGCGGTCGTGAACGTGCGCACCACGAGGCGGCGGGTCTCCAAGGACACGGGCTCACCGGGCTGCCAAGGGCGAAGCTCAGAGGTCATTCGTTCGATCATACATCACGGCCTCGGCCAAACTCGAGCAGGTTCGTCGAGCGGCTCAGTCCCCCGTCGGCGAGATCCGAAAGGCGCGCACGCTCGGCAAGGTCCGCAGGGTCTCGGCGAGGCGCTTCGCGTTGTCCGAATCCGACGTGCGCAGGATCATCCGGTACTCGAACTCGGCCCCGTCGGCGGTGACCCGATAGCTCATGTTGGCGATCGTGAACTGGTAGCTCTTGATCAGCGCGCGCACCTCGTCCTCGGGCATGGTCGCCTCGCGGTCGAAGCTGAGGTGGTGATGCACGTAGGTGTGCTGGGGGATCCAGTTCTCCACGCAGCGAAACACCGACAGGACGCCGATCGTCAGCACCGTAGCGAGCACCGCCGGCCCCCAAAACCCGACGCCGAACAGGATCCCGATGGCCGCCGTCATCCAGATCGACGCGGCCGTCGTCAGACCCCGCACGCTCAGGCTCTCCTTGAAGATCACCCCCGCCCCGAGGAAGCCGATGCCCGTCATGATCCCCTGAGCCATGCGCGTCGGATCCGTGCGCACCGTCTCCAGCGGCACCCCCGGCAGCCACTGCCACTGGTACAGCGTCACCAGCATCAGCAGGCTCGAGGCGATGCAGACGAGGGTGTGGGTCCGGAAGCCCGCCGGCCGCGCGTGGTAAGTCCGCTCGAGGCCGATCACCCCGCCGGCGACCATCGCGCCCCCCAGATGGCTGGCGATGATCAGAAAATCCTGATTCATCCCAAGACCATATCTCATTTCGCGCACGGCGCCCCCGAGGCGCCCCCGAGGCGCCCCCGAGGCGCCCCCGAGGCACGGAGCCTGCCCCTCACCTCCCCGAGCCCCGGACGGCCGACCGGTTGGCCGAACTGTCAGCCCTCCACCGTCAGGGCTACACTCCCCGCAGGAGGAGGGAGTGGTGGCGCTCGCCCTGCGCCCTGCGCCCCCGAACTCGAATGGACATGAGCGACGACCGCCCCAGCGCCCCCCAAGACTCGGCATCGGCACCAGCCATAAAGCTCGATCCCCCGCCCTTGCTCCACTTCGAGCGGGACTTTCGCTGGGAGAACCAGGAGACGAACGTCGAGATCACGGCCGCCCGCCTCTACGACGTCTGGAATCGCACGGCGGACGGGCGCGAACCGCCCCACGACCGTTGGCGCGCTGGGCTCAACGCGCTCCGGGCCATCGCCTCCCAAGCCCAGGCGGACGATCGCCGGGTCCGCGCCTACGGCGGCACCTGGTCTCTGTCCGACGACTCCTCCACCCGCGACTACCTCATCGATACCAAACCCCTGAACTATCTCTCCTTGGGGTTGGCGCCCGGCCAGCTCCTGCCGCTGGAGGCGAAGAAGGCCGAGAGCATGGTGTTCGCTCAGGGCGGCATCCGCTTGATGGAGCTCAACCTGGCCCTCGAGGCCGCGGGGCTGGCGTTGCCGACCAGCGGCGCGAGCAACCGGCAGACCCTCGCCGGTGCCATCGCCACGGGCACCCACGGCGCCTCCGTCTCCGTCGGATCGATGCAGGACTTCGTGCGCGGCGTTCACCTCGTGACCGAGGGCGGGCGCCACGTGTACCTCGAGCCCGCCTCCCAGGCCCTGGTCGCGGACGACTTCGTGACCATGCTCGGCGCCGAGCACGTGAAGAGCGACGAGCTCTTTCGTGCCGCGCTGGTCAGCTTCGGGAGCTTCGGGCTGGTGCACGGCTACGTCTTCGAAGCCGCCCCTTTGTACGAGCTGTCCAAGTACCGCTTCCGGGTCGATCATGAGACCGCCTTGGCCTGGTTCGGGCTCGAGTTTCAGCAGTTCGCCCTGCAGGCGCGGCTGCCCCCCGCCGTGCCGCACCACCTCGAGGTGATCTTCGATCCCTACAGCGCTGGCGCCCTGCAGCACGGGGCCTACGTGACGGCCATGTACCCGGTCCCTCCGCAGGCGTCGCCGCCGATGCCGCCGCACAGCGCGTTCGAGCCGGGCGACGACGTCATGAACCTCGTCGCGCGCCTCAGGGCGCCGAGCTCGGGGTCCGTCCCGAGCCTGGTGAGCGACCTCGCGTCCTCGCTGCTCACCGACGCCTCCGACGAGCGCGCCACCCCCGGCAACACCTTCAACAACACGAACATCCAAGGCCCGGTGCAGTGCGCGGAGATCGGCGTGTCCCTCGCGCAGGCGCCCACGGCGGTGCGCGCCATCGTCGAGGAGGCCGTCCGCCACACCTTCCCGGGCCTCATCGCCGCGCGCTTCGTGCGCGCCTCCCAGGCGACCTTGGCCTTCACGAGGTTCGAGCCGACGACCTGCACCATCGCCCTGCCCGGCGCCGAGGGCCAAGCCACCCTCGACTTCTACGCCGCCGTGCGTGAGCGGCTCGATCGGGAGGACATCCCCTTCACCCAACACTGGGGACAGCGCGGCGAGTTCTCCCGGGAGCGCGTCCAGCGCATGTACGGCGGCGCCCTCGACACCTGGATCGAGCAGCGACGGACCTTCCTGTCCCCCGCCGGCCGCCGCCTCTTCTCCAACGCCCTGCTCGAGCGCTGCGGCCTCGCGGACTGAGACCCTCTATCCGCCCTGCATCGGTCACGGCTACCCGACGCCCGTCCCCAGCCTCACCCCGCCCCCCGCAGGCGCCCCAGCCTCCGCCCCAACCACGGCGCCGCGCCCCGCTCCGTCGAGCCCGCCGAGCCCCGCCGAGCCCGCTGAGCCCCGTCGAGCCCCGTCGAGCCCCGTCGAGCCCGCTGAGCCCCGCCGAGCCCGCAGAGCCCCGTCGAGCCCGCTGAGCCCCACCGAGCTCAGGAGCCCGCCGCGCGACCGTTGACACCCATGCGTCCCACACATGGATTCACCGCTATCCATGCGTCCTACTCATGGATTCATCGCCGCTCATGCGCCCCACGCATGAATCGTTCGTCTCAAGCATGAATCTCAAGCGTGAGTCGATCGCCTCCCATGCGTCCCACGCATGGATTCACCGCCGCTCATGCGCGCCACGCATGGATCGTTGGTCCCGCATGGATCGCCCCCGCGCCTCGCGGCCCCGCCGACGGACAGACGGGATCACGGGCACACCGTCTCAGGGACCTCCCGAAACTTCGCGATGAGGCTCGGGTCCGTCACCCCGTTGACGATGAACTGCACCGCGATGCAGAAGATGATGAAGCCCATGATCTTCGTCATGGCGTTGGTCCCGTTGACCCCCAAGACCTGCGTCAGCCTCCCCGAGAGCCGCAGGGTGACGAACACGATCGCCGCGATCACCAGGATCCCGATGGACATGGCGATGTACTGCCACCAGTGCTCGACGATCGTGGCCAGGCTGAGGGTCGCCGCGATGGACCCTGGTCCGCTCAGGCTCGGCATGGCCAACGGAAAGAAGGAGATGTCGGCCTTGTCCCGGGACTCCTTCTCCTCCTCCGGGGTCAGCCCCACGCGGTCCTTCGGGTAGAGCATGCGGAACGCGACGCGCCCCACGAGGATCCCTCCGGCGATCCGCACGCCCGGCAACGAGATCCCGAACGCGTTGATGATGACGGTCCCCGCCACGAGGAACACGCCGAGGATGGCGACCATGTAGATCACGCCGCGCTTGGCCTGATCCCTGCGCTTCGCCTCGTCGAAGCCGTCGGTGATGGCGAGGAAGAGCGGCGCCGTACTGAACGGGTTCAGGATGGGCAGCAGCGTGGCCACCGTGTAGAAAATGAGCTCGAAGAAGGACGCCATCGGCCCCCTCTTTAACGTCCATCGCAGCCGTTCTGAAGGCGCCGCTCGTCCTCGACGACTGGGCGGCACCCTTTCGCTCGTCCTCCTCGGAGGGTACGAAGCCTGTCCCTCCTGCTCGCCGCGCGCCCGTGAAGATCGTCCGCTTCTTGCTCCGTGCCTCCCCCAGGATGACCGCGCTGACGGCCATCGTCTCGCTGCTCAGCGGGGCCTTCAACGGCGGGCTGGTCGTGGTGGTGCATCAGGCCCTCACCAGGCTCGACGAGGGGCTCCCGAGCTGGCTCCTCATCGCCTTCTGCGTCGTCGGGGCTGGGAAGCTGCTCACAGGCTACCTCAGCGAGATCCTCCTCACGGGCAGCGCTCAGCGATCCTTGGCCACCTTGCGGCTCGATCTGGTGCGGCGCCTGCAGCGGGTCCCCTTCCGCGACTTCGAGCAGCTCGGCCAAGGGCGCGTGCTCTCCGCGCTCACCGACGAGATCGGCGCCCTGAACCAGGCCATGTACACGCTGCCCGCCTTCGCCATCAACGTGGCCATGATCCTGGGCGGCGCCGCGTACCTCGTCTATCTCTCCCCGGCGACGTTGCTCCTCCTCGGCCTCTACTCACTGCTCGGGGCCGTCCTCTACCGCGGCGTCTTGCGGCGCGCCTACGGGCTGCTGGGACAGGCGCGCACCGTGCGCGACGTCCTGCAACGGCACTTCATCGCGCTCGCCCAGGGGATGAAGGAGCTCAAACTCCATCGCGCGCGACGCGACGCCTTCACGAAGCAGGAGTTCCGCGCGACGGCGGATCGCCTTTTGGAGCTGGACGTCGACGCTCACGCCCGCTTCATGCTGGCGCACATCACGACACACCTGCTCCTGTTCGTGCTCATCGGGCTCGTCATCTTCGTCCTACCCGGCGCGCTGGACCTCTCCGGCGCCGCCGTGTCCGGCTATGTCCTCACCGCCTTGTACTTGATGGGCCCGATGAGCGGCGCCGCGGCGGCCCTCCCCGTGTTCAGCCAAGCGAGCGTCGCCCTCGATCGGCTGGAGCAGCTCGGCCTCGCCGTGCGCGAGCGCGAGCGCGAGCCGACCTCCACGAACGCGCTGCCCGAGCGCTTCGAGCGCGTCGAGCTGCGGGGACTCGGGTGCCGCTACGGCGAGCCAGGGAGCCCCGAGGACTTCCAGATCGGGCCCATCGATTTCTCCCTGCGCCCCGGCGAGATCGTCCTGGTCGCTGGGGGCAACGGGAGCGGTAAGTCGACCTTGGCCAAGCTCCTCACAGGGCTCTATCATCCGGACAGTGGGGAGCTCCTCTGGGACGGGCGCGCCGTGACGGACGAGAACCGCGACGGCTATCGCCAGCTCTTCTCCGCCGTCTTCTCAGACTTCTACCTCTTCGAGACCTTGCTCGGCCTGGAAGATCCCGCCCTGGACGCTCGCGCCGCGCGCCTCCTGGAGACCTTGGCGCTGAGCTCCAAGGTCCGCGTCGAGGGCGGAGCGTTGTCCACCGTCGAGCTCTCCACCGGCCAGCGCAAGCGGCTCGCGCTCCTCACGGCCTACCTCGAAGATCGTCCCATCTACGTGTTCGACGAGTGGGCCGCCGACCAAGATCCCGCCTTCAAGCGGGCATTCTACGGCGAGCTCCTCCCTGACCTGAAGGCCCGCGGCAAGGCCGTCCTCGTCATCTCCCACGACGACGCGTACTTTCACGTCGCGGATCGTCGCTTCGTGATGCGGGAGGGACGGCTCGCGCCGTTCGGCGCGGCTCCCACGCTCCCTCGCTGAGCGAGCTCGCGGCTCGCCGCACCGACGCCGGCGGCGCCCCCGCGCGGCCCAGCGCGACGACGAGCCGCTCCCGCAGCCGCGCCGCCAGCACGCGCACGTGGGGCTCCTCCATGACGCTGAAATGATCTCCCGGGGCCTCGATGAGCTCGAGCTCCCCGTCCACGTAGTCGCCCCAGCCCAGGTAGGGCACCTTGCACTGAGGCTCCTCGTCCACGTCCGCCGCTACCACGATCACCGCCTCCCCCGCGAAGGGCCGCACCCGATAGCGCGCCACAGCGTCGAGGAACAGGGAGGCGAGCCAGCGATCCCGGAGCTCGAGGGGCACGGGGCTCCCCTCACGGAGGTGCCGCTCGATGGTGCGGTGCGCGACACGCGACGCGCGACGCTCCCGGAGCCGCTCCTGCCCGTGGGAGAGCAAGGCCGAGGGTCCTTGGCCCGCGCGCCTCAACAGCCGGGCGGTGCGCCCCGACGGCTCGACCTCCACCCCGGGCCGTTGGACGTCGATGAGCGCCAGGAACGCGACGTCGGCGCCGCCCTCCCGCAGGCGCCGCGCCATCTCGAAGGCCACGATCCCGCCGCCGCAATAGCCGCTCAAGAGGTACGGCCCCTCTGGCTGCACCGCCCGCACCTCGGCCAGATAGGCCTCGGCCATCTCCTCGATGCTGACGAAGGGCGCGCTCACGCCGTCCACGCCCCGGGCCTGGAGACCATAGAAGGGCTGGTCGGTGCCCAGATGATTCGCCAAGCGCTCGAGGTTCAGGACCGTGCCCCCCGCGCCGTGCACACAGAAGATCGGGAGCTCCGTCCCCTCCGGGCGAATGGGCACGAGGAACTCGAAGCGCCCGGGCGAGGGCGCCTGCCGGCCACCATGCTCGTCGATCCGCCGCGCGATGCCCTCGATCGTCGGCGCCTCGAACAAGCTCGCCAGGGGCAAGCTGACGTGGAGCTCCTTCTCGATGCGCGCGAACAGGACCGTCGCCAGCAGTGAGTGGCCCGAGTCAAAGAAGTTGTCGTGGACGCTCGGATCCGGCTGTCGGAGGACCTCCGCCCACAACCGCGCGACCACCCGCTCCGTCGTAGTACGCGGCGCCACCGGCGCGACCGGGTGATCGCGCCGCTCGAGCTCGGGGGACGGGAGCGCTCTGCGATCGACCTTGCCGTTGGGGGTCAGCGGCAGCGCCTCGAGGGCCACGAACGCGCTCGGGATCATGTACCCCGGCAGCACCTCCGCGAGTGCGCGGCGGAGCTCGTCGCTGGGCCGCTGCGAGCCGCCCTCCACATAGTAGGCGACGAGGCGCGTGTCGCCGGGCGCCACCTCCCACGCCACGACCACGCAGGCTTCGACCCCCGCGGCGCGCTTCAAGGTGGCCTCGACCTCGCCGAGCTCGATGCGGTGGCCGCGGATCTTCACCTGATGATCGAGCCGACCCAGGTGGTGGAGGACGCCGCTCGCCGTCATCCGTCCCAGATCGCCCGTACGGTACATGCGGCCCCCCAGCGCGCCGACGAACGGGGTTGGCAAGAAGCGCTCACGGGTGAGCTCGGGCCGCCGGAAATAGCCCTCCGCCACCCCCGCGCCGCCGATGTAGAGCTCGCCAGCGACGTTGGGAGGGACGGGCACGCCGTGCTCGTCGAGCACGTAGACGCTGGTGCGGGCGATCGGCCTGCCGATCGCGAGGTGTCCAGCGCCGTCAACGCGCTGGAGCGTGGACCAGACCGTGGTCTCCGTCGGGCCGTACATGTTCCACAGCGCGCGCACCTTGCCGCGGAGCTCGTCCGCGAGTGCCGCGGGGAGCGCCTCCCCGCCGCACAGCACCGTGAGCTCGCCGCGCCCCTGCCAGCCGCTCGCGAGCAGCATGCGCCAAGTCGCTGGCGTGGCCTGCATCAGCGTGGCCCCGGCGCGATCGATGGCGCGGGCGAGCGCCGCCCCGTCCATCGTCGTCTCCCGAGAGAGCACGGTCACGTGCGCCCCGACGCAGAGCGGCAGGAACAGCTCCAGGGCAGCGATGTCGAAGGAGATCGTCGTGACGGAGAGCACCCGATCGTCCGCCGCGAGCCCGGGCGCCTGCGCCATCGACTGGATGAAGTTGCTCAGGTTCCGCTGGGTGACGCTGACGCCCTTGGGCTCGCCGGTGGAGCCCGACGTGTAGATGACGTAGGCGGGCGAGCTCGGCCGCGCCGCGGGCTCCTCCGCCGGGCGCGCGCTGGGTGTCTCCGCCGGCTCGAGGAGCTCCTCGAGGGCGAGGGTGACGTGGCCCGGGAGCCCTCCGAGGCGAGCCCGCGAGGACGCGTCGACGAGCAGCGCGGCGGGCGCGGCGTCTTCGAGCATCGCTCGTGAGCGCTCGAAGGGGAACGCCGGATCCAACGGGACGTACGTCGCGTCGAGCCAGTGGATCGCGAGCAGCGCCACCGGGAGCCACCGGGAGCGCTCCAGGCACAGCGCCACCCGGCTCCCGCCCTCCACGCCGGCTCGAGCGAGGCCACCAGCGACGAGCCTCGCCGCGGCGATGAGCTCGCGGTAGGTGAGGGTCTGCGCCGCGTCGCTCACCGCTGGCGCGTCGGGGGCGCGCGACGCCTGCTCCCAGATCAGCTGCAGCACCGTCTGGTCCGGGCGCGGCACCGCCCGCTCGTTCGTGCCGAGAGCGACGAGGGCGCGACGCTCGTCCTCCGTCAGCAGCGGTATCCGCGAGACGGCGACCCCGGGATCCAACAGCGCGCCCTCGAGGATGGCGCGGTAGTGGGCGAGCATGCGCCGCACGGTCCCGCGCTCGAAGAGCTCCCTCCGATACTCGGCGCCCGCGACCTGGCCGAGATCCGTGTCGAGGATGAGCAAGCTGAAGTCGAAGTGGCTCGCGCGCCGCGAAATGAAGAGCGGCTCCATCTCGAGCGCTCCGATCCGACCGCCGGGCATCGGAGGGTTCTGGTAGTCGAACATGACCTGCACGAGCGGCGACTGGCCGGGGCGGCGCTCGAGCTGCAGCTCGGAGACCAGCCGCTCGAAGGGCAGGTTCTGGTGCTCGTAGGCCTCGAGGCAGAGATCCCGCGTCACGCGGAGCAGCTCCTCGAAGCTCTGCTCGGGTTGAAGACGCACCCGCAGCGCGAGGGTGTTCACCAAGGTCCCGACGAGGTCCTCCGAGGCGGCGTGATTGCGGTTGGCGATGGGCACACCGATCACGAAATCCGCTTGTCCCGTGTAGCGGTACAGCAAGATCTGGAAGGCGCTGAGCATCACCATGAACGGGGTCACCCCGCGGGCGAGGGCGAGCTCGCGCACGCCCTCGAGGAGCTCGCTCGGCAGCTCGAGGGGCTCGAGCTCCCCCGCGGAACCCAGCCCCGCGGAACCCAGCCCCGCCGAGCGCGGTCGATCCGTCGGCAGCTCCAGGAGCGGCGCCCCCTCGAGCCGCCCCCGCCAGTAATCGAGCTCGCCCTCGAAGCGCTCCGCCTCGACCCAGCGGCGGTGCCACGCGGCATAGTCCACGTATTGGAACGCCGCCGGAGGCAGCGCGCCGCCGGCCGCCGCGCGCTGGTAGCGCGCAAGCACCTCCGAGAGCAGCACCCCCATCGACCACGCGTCGGAGACGATGTGATGGAGAGAGACGACGATGGCGTGCTCCTGCCGCCCCAGGCGATAGAGCGCCGCGCGCACCAGCGGACCCTCCTCGAGATTGAAGGGGCGGTGCGCGAGCTCGGAGCCCAGGCGGCTCGCCGCGGCGCGCGGATCCGCTTCGCCGGAGAGGTCGATGACGGGCAGCGCGAGGAGGAGCTCCGGGAGGATCTCGACCAGCGGTCGCCCCTCTTCCTCGGGGAAGCGCATCCGCAAGGTCTCGTGGCGCTTTACGCAGTCCTGGAGCGCCACCTCGAGCAGCGCCACATCCAGCGGGCCCCGGATACGCAGGGCACCCGAGACGTTGTAGGCGGCGCCCTCGGGATCCAGCTGGTGGAGGACCCACATGCGCTCTTGGGAGTGGGTCAACGGGAGGGGGCCGCGCCGCTCCACTCGCGCGAGGGGAACCACGTCGGACCGGGGAGAGAGCTCCCGATGGCGAGCGGCGAGGCGCCTCGGGGTCGTCGCCTCGAACACGGCGCGTACTGGCACGTGCATCCCCCACTGCACCTCGAGCCGAGAGGCGACCTGCGTCGCCATGAGCGAGTGTCCTCCGAGGGAGAAAAAATCGTCGTCAGGGCCCATGGCGTCCACCCCGAGAACGGACGCCATGACCGCCGCGGCTTCGACGACGTGCTCCGCGCGCGCCCCGCCCTCCGCCGAAGTTGGCGCCTCGGAACGCGTCAGGCGCGTGAGCTCGCCTGCTTCGTAGCGGCTGCGACACAGCCGCCGCTGGGGCTTTCCGCTCGAGGTCTTCGGCGTAGTGCCCGGCGCGACCAGCACCAGATCGGAGATGGGCAGGCCATGGGCGCGCGCGACCGCCTCACGGATCGCGCGACTGACCTCGCCTGCGGTCTCCCCGGCGCCGTCGAGCCCCGCCGCCCTGTCCACCTCGACCACGACCACGAGCTGCTCCCGGGCGCCCACGTCCGCGGCGAAGGCGATGACGCCTCGCGCCCGCACGCGCGGGTGCGCCGCCGCGACCGTACGCTCGATGTCCTCCGGATAGTGGTTGGCTCCGAGGACGACGATGAGGTCCTTGAGCCGCCCCGTGACGAAGACCTCCCCTCGATGGATGAAGCCGAGGTCACCGGTCCTCAGGTACGCCTCGCCGTCCCCTCCTCGGCGCGCTGGGCCTGCTCGCGCAGGGCCTGCTCGCGCTGGGCCTGCTCGCGCTGCGCCCACGCGCGCTCCAAACGTCGCCGCCGACGCCTCCGCTTGGTTCCAGTAGCCGTGAGCCACGCCGCGCCCCGCCACCCAGAGCTCCCCGACGGTCCCGTCCGTCACCACGGAGCACGTCGCTGGGTCCACGACGCGCACCGACACACCCGGTAACGGGCACCCGCTGCTCACGAGCTCTCTCCCGGTCGCGCCCGCAGCCGGCGCCAGCGCCACCCCGCGCTCCAAACCAGCCACGTCGAACACGCAGGGCGCCGCCTCCTCCTCAGGAGACCCCATAGTGACCCCGAGGGTGGCCTCCGCCAGCCCGTAACAAGGGATCGCCGCCCGTGCAGAGAAGCCGGCGCAGGCGAACGCCTCCGCGAAGCGCCGGAGGGTGTCCGGGTGCACCCGCTCGGCGCCGTTCAGCGCGACGCGCCACGTCGACAGATCGAGCTGACCGCGCTCCTCGGGCGTCGTCCTCTGCACGCACATCTCGTAGGCGAAGTTGGGCGCCACGCTGACGGTCGCCCGGTGCTGCGAGATGGCGTCGAGCCACGCCAGGGGGCGCCGCATGAAGGCGCTCGGCGTCATCAGCACGGCCTCCATCCCCGTGCACACGGGGGTGATGATGGCGCCGATGAGCCCCATGTCGTGGTACGGCGGCAGCCACGCCACCAGCCGATCCAGCGGACCGATCCTCGCGCCCGCCCGCAGCGCAGCGACGTTGCACGCGAGGTTCTCGTAGCTGATGACGACCCCGCGAGGGGTGCTCGTCGAGCCTGAGGTGTACTGGAGCAACGCGACCTCCTCCCCGCTCCAGGGCACGTCCGACGGCTCCCCCCCGGACGAGCTCCACGGGCGCGAGGGGCACGCCGAGCCGAAGCGCCCCGTCCCCCGTCTGCAGGCGCTCCGCCAGCGCCGCGGTGGTCAGCGCGAGCCGCGGCGACGCGTCCTGCGCGAGCGCCACGATGCGCTCCGCCGGGCGGTTGAACCGCGGCGGATACGCGGGCACGGCGACCGCCCCAGCAAGAAAGCAGCCAAACAGCGACACGACGTACTCGAGCCCGGGTGGGCAGAGGAGGAGCACGCGATCCTCCCGCCCGACCCCCGCCTCGCGGAGCTGCCGCGCCGCCCCCGCGGCGTACTCCAAGAGCTCTCGATAGGTCAGCGCCGCGTGGCGCGCTCGGGCCCCGCGCGCCGGTCTCCGGAGACCCTGACCCAGGAACTGAAAGGCGGGCGCCTCAGGCATGAGCCGTGCGCACTCGAGCAGCGCTCCCACCACATGGTCAGAGGTGGGCGCCACCCGTAGAGGGCTGCCTCCAGCGGACGCGAACCCGCCCGGCGCCACCTCCAGGTGCTTCGATTCTGTCGAGAGCCGCATGCCGCTCCTAGTAATCTAGTCTGCTACAGGCTCATGCCCCAAGGACTTTTGTCAGACTTTTGTCCTTCTACGACATTCAACCCACCTGTCGTCGCACCTATCCTGCCGTCCACGCGTCTCCGCGCCGTCAGGCGCCCCGTCACCCCCTCGGCCGCGCCCGACGTGCGTCGTCGTACCCCTCACACCGCCCGCTTAGCGGTCGGCGTCACCGCGAGCGCGCCGCCCCCGCGCTCCGAACAACGCGACGCACCCGACTCGGCGTGCTTCTCTGCTCGAGGGTCACGGCTACCCCGCGCCCGTCCTCGGCCCCCCACCGCCCCCGCAGGCGCCCCCGGCTCGAGAGCCTCAGCCCGGGATCCACGCGGCGCGCACGAGCGCTTGCAGTCGCTCGGGCTCCGTCGCGCTCGTCTTGCACATGAAGCCGCTCTTGTGGGCGAAGTGCACGTCGGGCTCGCCGTCTAGCCGTGAGAAGTCCAGCTTCGGGTGATCCTCGTGGCGTCCGATGCCGTAGCCGTCGCCGCGCCGATCCGGGTAGACGAGCGCGGCGACCTGCGAGCCCAGCTGTTGGGCGCGGACGTAGCTCGCCACGGCGGCGCTCGGCTCGTCGACGGCGGGCTCCGTGCGCGGCAAGAAGACCACCTCGATGACCTCGTCGCCCTCGCGCGGCGAGCTGCCCCCCGCGCTGGACAGCGACCAGCGCTCCACGTGCCGCCCCACGAAGTCGACGCGGGTCCGCGCCTCACGCAGGTAGTCGAGCAGGTCGGCGCCCACGTAGCGCATGAACTCGTACAGCGGATCACCCGCGGCCAGCTCACGCTTGGCGGCGAAGCGCCGAAGCAACGTCACGTCGATGGGGGAGTTGAGCTGCGAGATGGCCTGCCGCGGCACCCCTAACCACTCCGCGGTCTTCTTCGGACCGCGGGAGTCGAACCACTCCGCGGGCTCGAGCCAGTCACAAAAGTGACGCGCGTCCTCGTAGAGCCCCAGGTGATCGAGCACCAGGCTCAGCGCGCAGGTGGGCGGATGCTCCCGCGGGAAATGATGGTGATCGAAGTTCGAGCGCGCAGGATCGTGCACCCCGCCGACGTCCACGACGGCCACCTCGGGGTCCTCCAGATCCTCCGGCGTCGGCTCCCGCCGCGCTACGGGCGCGCCGTGCTCGGCGATGAGCACGCACACCGCCAAGAGGTCGTCCTTGTGGGCCCCACCTGGGTGGGTAACGATCGTTCGGACCATGGCGCGCCAGATAGCACGCGGGTCGCACAAGGCCGAATCAGCGCCGAATCAGCGGATCGAGAGAGCAGTCCTCGCCGACGTCACGCGCGAGGGCAGCCTGCCAGGGGCGCGATTGGCGCCCGCGCGACCCGTCCCTATGATGGCGCGGTGACTGGGGACATCACATCACCGGAGCGGGAGGTCGGGACCGACGCGGACGTGCCTGATCTGTTGTCACGAGCGCACGTCGACGAAGTGGATCAGTACACGGGCACCACCACCCGGGACGGCAACACGGTCCTCTCCCTATCCAGCGGCGTCTCCTCGTACGAACAGCGCTGGAAGCTCATCGCCGGGGCCCGGCACCGCATCGATCTCGTGACCTTCTCGCTGATGAGGGACGGCACGACGCGCAAGCTCCGCGATCTGCTCCTCGCCAAGCTGAAGGAGGGGGTCACCGTGCGCATAATCGTCGACGATGCCGTCGTCTACAGCACGCTGATGATTGGATGGCTCGACGAGCTCGCTCGTGCCGGCGCCACGGTCCTCCGCTACCACAAAGTCTTTCGCGATCTGCTCCCCGAGCTCGGTCAAGGGCGTCCTTTCAAACGAGCCGCCCGCATCGTCAAGCTGAAGATCAAGCGACGCTTCCACGAGAAGTACACGATCGTGGACGGCGAGGCGGCCATCCTCGGCGGCATCAACTGGGGGGACAAGTACGCCTTTGGTGGCGTCGAGCCCAAGGCTTGGCGCGACAGCGACGTGCTGCTCGCGGGCCCGGTGGTGCGAGATATCCAACGTCAGTTCGAGCGGGACGTCGTGCTCTACACGGCGATGGAAGAGGCGCACCTCCACCGCGACCGCCCCGGCTTCGATCCCGCGGCCCACCTGCAAGCCGCCCAGGCGGCGGCCGATCGCCTCGGGGCGGAGACGGCCGAGGCGCCCGTGGAGCTCCCGCACCACCCTGCGACGGGAAACGAGCTGATACGCTACATCCCCCACAAGCCCTACGACGAGCAGAAGCTGCGCATGACGGAGGCGGTGCTGCTCATGATCCGCAGGGCGCGCCGCTACATCTACTGGGGTTGCCACGGCATCCGTCCCCCCCGCATCCTCGCCGAACACCTGGCGGCGGCCGTGGAGCGCGGCGTCGACGTGCGCCTGATCACGAACTCCCAACACGCCTCCAAGACGCTGATGTTCTTCGGGCTCCTCGGGTGGATGTACTGGGAGAGCAGCAATCACTTTCCCTGGCTCCTCGAGCACGGCATCCGCGTCTTCGAATGGCAGAAGCCAGGGGCCTTCCATTCGAAGAACCTCGTCATCGACGACGTCGTCGCCTCCGTCGGTTCCTACAACATCGCCCGCGGCTCGACGTTCCATCACACGGAGAGCAACGTCGTCGTCTACGGAGGCGACTTTCCGATCTTGGTGCGCAAGCAGTTCGAGATCGATTTCGGCGACTGCAAGGAGCTCGAGCCCTGGGAGGGGCGCCGGGTCCCCCTCGAACACCAGCCGATGCGGCGGATCCTGCACGAACGCAACCTGCTGATCCCTCGCGAGCTGCGCACGGAATCCATCAACCGGGATCTCGACGCGGGCCTCTACAAGGTGATGTGATCCAGGCAACACGCGGTCGACTAGCACGGTGAACGCGAGCGGCGCAGGTCACGCCTGCAGCCGCGAAGGAGGGAACGGTGACGCTACTTCAGAGATTTCTGACCATCTTCGGCGACATCAAGATCTTTCGTTGGCCGATGTTCTTGCTCTACCACCCGGTCGGCTACGGCGTGAAAGGCGAGGAGGTCCGGGAGGTGATCGAGACGGTGCGGCCCGGGGACATCCTCGTGCGCGGCTACCGCGACTATCTGGATGGCTACTTCATCCCCGGATACTTCAGCCACGTGGGCATCTTCGTGGGAGAGCTGACGGAGGTGGACCGGCCAGCTCTCGCGAAGGCGACGACTGCCCTCGGCAAAGGGGACCGGACCCACTTCCGCACGGGCAAGCAGATGGTCGTGCACGCCCTCGCCGAAGGGGTCCTCACGGAGGACGTGATCAATTTCTGCCGCTGCGACTACATGGCGGTGCTGCGGTTTCCCGCGGTCTTGACGCGCCAGCACGGCCCCGGCGCGAGCCTCGTCCCCGACGCCAGCTCGTCCCCCGAGGAGCTCGCCCTGCGCGACCGCCTCGAGCGGGGGGAAGCCGTTCCCTTCTCCGAGGTCCTCCCCTGCCTGCTCGCCGCGGCCCTCGGGAAGCTCGGCAGCAACTACGACTTCTCCTTCGACTTCGAGCGGTTCGACGAGCTGTCCTGCTCGGAGCTCGTCTACTTTGCCACCAAGGCCGCGGCTCCGTTCCTCGGCGTGGGCCCCGAGAATCGTCGGGTGTTGGGCTTCAAGCGCTCCCTGATCGAGCCCGACGCCTTCGTCCGCTCACCACTCGAGCTCGTGTGGCAGAGCACCTCCATCGACGCGCGCAAGCTGGAGGCCCTCCGTGGGCCCCGGACCGCCGTCCCCCCCAGGTTGCCGACGCCCGCTCCGCCCGCGTCGGCCCCGACGGTCTCGGAGCGCGTCGGTCCCCCGACGGAGCGCACCGCCGGGGGATCCGATGGGGTCGCCTGAGCACGTCACCTGAGCACGGCGCGGCAACCTCATCCGACCTTCAACAACAGGAGACGCTCTCGCGCACGGCGGCGGGCACCAGCCTGCCCTCCGCCGTCACCACCGCGCCCGCGGCCAGCGCCGCCGCCGGCAGAGCCTGGAGCTCCAGGAACTGCGGCCAGGTCGGCACGGTGCGGACCTTCGTCGGACACTTCCCCGTATGCCGCAGGCAGCGCGCCGCCGTCGCCGAGCAGCCCCCGTCGTCCACCAGGGTGACCTCGACGAACAGCTCGACGCTGCGCTGCCCTGGCACCTCCAGGACCAACACCGCCCCGGCCACTTCGTAGCGGACCTTCGTGCCCTCTACCTCCACGCCCCCCGCCGCGCCGGCGGCGTGGGCCTTCCCTCCGACCCGCCACAGGTACTGGGCGCCGGCGCCCGCGCCGGACCCGACCGCCTCCAGACGCGCTCGCGCGTTCTGCGGCGCCGGGAAGCGAGCCACCCAGCGCCCCTCGTGGAGGGGCGGCGTCGCCACCTGCCGTCCGCACGCTTCGATCTTGGGGTTCGGCGCCGCAGCGCGGAGCACGCGCTCGCGCTGCAACGCGCGCCCCTGCGCGGCGACGTCGCTCGGCTCGAAGGCGACGAGGGCGTCCTTGGGGGCGCGCAGCGGCCTCTGACAAGCAAAGTCGCCCTTGATCCGGACGGAGACCTGGCGCGTCTCGAACGTGCGGTAGCGGAGGTGGACGCGGCCGTCCTGGATCTCCACCGCCTGGACCAGCGCGTAGCGCCCCTCGTTGGTGCGCAGGGCGTAGACGCGTCGGCTCTCGATGACGTCGTCGCCGGAGAAGAAGCCGAAGGGGTTCGGGATGCCGAGCTCGCCGATGGGCACCGTGACGCGCGGCTCGTAGCGCAACGAGTAGAGCTCGAAGCGCGGCAGATCGAACCTCGACGAGCCCGTGCGCGCCAAGGTCGCCTGGCAGCCCGTGCGCAGCCGCGCGCTCCAGCCGTCGCCCTCCCAGATCAGGTCCGCGGCGGCCACGGCGCCGCCTCCGACGAGCCCCGTGTCCAGATCGATGCCCTGGCCCGGCGCCAGCACGGTCGTCCCTTCGACCCGCACGGGGGCGTTGCTCTGCACCCGCAGGTTCGACTGGATCACGATGTCGTCGATGAACACTCTCTGGAAGACGATCTCGACCCCGAAGGCGGGCACGTCCACCTCCGGCACCGCGGAGTTGATGGCGTCGCTGATCTTCTCCGCCACCTCCTCGATCGTGCCCTCCACGGCCTCCACGACCAGCCACGTGATCAGCGGAACGAGCACCGCCCCGACGATGGTCCCGATGACCCCCGCCAGGATTCCGCCCAGCGCCGCCCCGATCGCCGCCGCGCCGAGCCAGCAGTACCAGGGCATGCTGACGTCGACGTCCGGATCGGCGATCTCCGCGGACGCCACCAGCCGACCGTCAACGATCTCCAAGCGCAGGCGGGCGCCCACCTCCCCGGAGGCGTCGTAACAGAAGCCGCTCTTGGCGATGGTCGCGCGGATGGCGATGAAGCCATCGTCCAGCGATAGCGTGAGCGACGTCAGATCGACCTCTTCCTCGCCGTGGATGCGAACCGTCGTGTTCAGCGAGCAGCGATCGTTCGTGATCGTGAAGGAGCCCGCAGGCAGCCCGAGGGAGCTCTCCAGGGAAGGCACCGCCAGGCGGCACAACCAACGAAAGAAGATCCCGATGGCGCCGCGTCCACCGTCGGGGACGATGCTCCTCAGCGCGCCAGCGTCGCCGGGGCTCCCCCCGCCGAAGGTCAACATGGCCGACGTCGCGTCCCGATCGGCGCCCGTCGTGTCGTCGACGATGGCGAAGTCCACGCGCCGGATCTGCTTGGGATCGTCCGTGGAGCGATCCACCGGCACCGGCAGCACCGGCAGTGAGGGGATGAGGTTCTGCAGACGGCTCTCGAGGTTGGGGATGGGCGCCGTGGCCCCTCCCAACGTCACGCGCGCGAAGTGGATGCCGTTCCTGAAGTCGATGCGGACCGTGTCGCGGTCCGGCGCGGAGCGATCGACGACGATCCCGACCACCATGCGCAGGGTCGCGACGCTGCCCGACTCACCAAGCCCCAACAGGATGTCGAGGGTGTTCTGGACACCCGCCGGCAAGCCGACGTCCGTCGGCCGATCGAGGGCGACGTCCAAGGTGAACTCGTTCGCATCGACCCCTGGGATGAGGTCGACGATACGACCGATGATACCGCTCTCGTCGAAGAACACTCCGAGGAGCTCGTGATAGGCCTCCTCGGAAAACTGCATCACCAGATCGAAACCTGCGGTCTCCGTCCCGGCCATGACTCAGCCCTCCGCCTTGGTGAAGGTGAACCGAATCCGCGGCGTAAGCGTCTGCCCATTCGGGAGGCGAACGCAGGGCGCCTGGGCGACTTCCCCGAGCGTTTCATCCGAACGCAGACGGCGCTTGAGCGCGCCGGAGACCGGGATCTTCAGCCGGGCCAACAACCCGGCCGGATCGCGAACGAACAGCCGTCGATCCTCTTCGTTGGACAGGGCCCGGAGCACCGTAGCCTCGTGCTTGCGGAGGGCTTCGAGCTCCTCCTGGAGCCACGCGGGCTGCTTCTTCAACTCCTCGGCCAGTCCGGGACGACAGGGGGGCGTCTTGGGGGAGTGGGGACTGGGATCTTTCATGGGGGTTCCTCCTTCACGGGCACTCGGCCCAAGCATGGAACCCTATCCGCCTCGTCGAGGCGGCCGCAACGCACCCTCACATCACCGCGAGAATCCACGGCTCGCTGCGCCGACCGGCCGCTCGCCCGGCAAGTGCCGGGAGAAGGGCGCTCAGCCAGTGCTCACGAGGACCACCCTACCGCTGCGTCACCGTCTCGCCTTGCGGCGGAGAGCGGGGTCAACGCCGCGCTCCATCGAAGCGCCAGTCCTTGTCGCGGATGGCTGCGTCGATGCGGTCCCCCAGGATCGGACCGAGCATTCGCGCATAGGTGGCGGTCAAATGATGTCGATCGCGCCAGGCGAGCACGTTTCCGATGACTACGGGACACTCGGCCTCCGTGCAGATTGTGTCAGTCATGTCGACGAGCGCAGTGGCCGGGTTCATCGTCGCTGCGGGCGGGATCGGGTCCTCGCGAAAGGCCGAGCGCCTCGGGACGCTGCACCTCGTCTCATTCGACAAGCAGGTGGGCGGGTCGAAGGGGAAGAGGAGCGTGTCCGCGATCGCGACCACCTTCGCCCCCGACTCCTCAATGTAGCGCCACACGTCGACGATGGCCGCCTCCATGGAGGGCGGCTCGTCGCCTTCCTCTGCCCACAGGCTGCCCCCGGACGACCTCGCCCACACGACCAGATCGGGCCGCGACCGGCGTATGCTCTCCAGGACACGTGCGCTCCAGACGTTGCACGCCTCATACGGCTTTCCGCGTCGTGCCACGGGAGCTCGGAGCACTGCACACCCGGACTTGGTGTGAGTGGTGAGGTGCCAGCCGCGCCGCTCCGCGAGCAAGGCCAAGGCTGGGATCCAGTTGGCGGCGTGGGAGTCTCCGGTCAGCACGACGCGAAAGTCGGAGTCTGGGTCCCCGTACTCACAGGGGTGCGGGGCGACGTCACTATATCTCAGATGGCACCCATTCGTGTAAACGTCGGCCGTGTCCTCCTTGACGAAGGCCAGGGTGGGCTGCACGTCCACGTCGGGCGGGACTGGCGTGTTCATGAGTAGGGCCGACGGACCTGGGTAGGTGCTCGTCGGCAGGGCCAGCGCGGTGTCGGGTTCGTCCTCGTCGGTGGCGAGCACGGCGACCGCCGCTGCGCATGACGTCAGGAGGATTGATCCGACTCCGAAGCTCAGAGCGGCGCGGAGAGTGACCGCGTCGTTCGCACGGCGGCGGAACCGATCCTCCAGATGACGTTTACTGAAAAAGGCGAGCGCCCAGCAGACGACCATGACGCCCATCCCGGCGGTCAGGCTCATGGGGCCCGGGTGATGGGCGCTGTACATGACGATGACGGGCCAGTGCCACAGGTACAGAGAGTAGGAAACGTCACCGAGGTGCTGGAACGGCCGCCAGGTGAGGAGGCGAAAGGAGGACCACCGCGCCTGCGCCGAACCTGCGGCGATGACGAGGGCCGTGCCCAGCGTGGGGAGGAGCGCCGCGTATCCCGGGAACGCCGTAGCGCTGGAGTAAGCGAGGCAGGAGGCGGCGATGGCGCAGAGCCCGCCGACCCGCATCGCCTCACGGATTCGTTCGCTGAGGGGGGGCAAAGAATGGAGCGCCAACAGGCCACCGACGCCGAGCTCCCAGACGCGAGTGGGGGTGATGAAGTATGCGGACTCTCTGTTTTGCTCCGTCAACGCGACAGATGTCATCAGTGACGCCGCGGTGATGAGCCAGAGGACGGTTAGCAGGACCGAGCGAGGAGTTCGCGAGGTGCGCCGGGCGAGAGCAGCGCCGGCGATCATGACGGCCGGCCAGACGATGTAGAACTGCTCTTCGATGGACAGGGACCAGTAGTGCTGGACGGGGCTCGGTGGCTCGTCGGCTCCCAGGTAGTCCACGGCGAGCCAGGAGAGTCGCCAGTTCTCGACGTAGAACGCGCTGGCGACGACGTCCCCAATCGTGCTGTCCCAGGTCACCTCGGGCAGCAGGGGGAGGGCGGCCAGCGTGGCCAGCAGCACGAGCGTGGCAGCCGGTAACAGGCGGCGCGCGCGCCGCTCGTAGAAGTTCCTCAGCGAGATCGAGCCGCTGGTCGTCAGCTCCCGTAGGAGCAGGCCGGTGATCAAGTAGCCGGAGATGACGAAGACGACGCCCACGCCGACGTATCCCCCGGGAAGCGCCCAGGGCCAGACGTGGAAGAGCAAGACGCTGAGCACCGCGATGGCTCGAAGCCCTTAGACTTCGAGGAGAAACGGGTGCGCAGGAGGCGCCGGGGCTTCTGGTGGGGTTTGCATGGAACTACGTTCGTCGTGCGCCCTGGGTGCAAACCCCTCGAGCTCGTGGCAACACGAGCCGCGATGCCATCGCAGCGTTCACCTCGTCGATCGCATCCCCGGGGGGGCCCGCCGAGACTCATCGAGCTCGGCCCTCGGAGCGGAGGCCATCGGTCGCATGACGAGCACGTCGTCCTGCGTGATCCGCCTCGAAGTGCAGCCTGTTGAACGGCAAAGGAAGAGAAGCATTCAGGCACGGGGGCCCACTCCCACGGCGTTCCCACGTCGCATTCGAGAGTCCTCGTAGCACTTCCTACCAAGGCGGCGCGTCGATCGGCAAGGAGACCGCCGGCTCAGACCACCAGCCCCCTCGCCCCTGGGCAACCCCAACGCAGGCGCGTACCATCCTCCGGTGGCCAGCCGAGCGGACGAAGCGCAGCACCTGCGTGACCTCGCGAAGCTCCGCCGCGTGCGCGATCGGATCGACCGGGAGTACGCCGAACCACTGGACGTCGAGGCCCTCGCCCGGGGTGAGCAGATGTCCGCAGGGCACCTCAGCCGGCAGTTCCGGCTCGCCTACGGTGAGTCACCCTACTCGTACTTGATGACTCGACGCATCGAGCGGGCCATGGCCCTGCTGCGCGCCAGCGAGCTCAGCGTCACGGAGATCTGCTTCACCGTGGGCTGCTCGTCCCTGGGCACCTTCAGCACCCGCTTCACGGAGCTGGTGGGGGTCCCCCCCAGCGTCTACCGGCGGCAGGCGGCCCAGGCGACGGCGGGCATGCCGCCCTGCGTGGCGAAGCGGGTCACCCGCCCGGTCAGGAATCGAGAAGCGTCGCCGCGGCGGCCGCAGTAGCGTGCCCGCCATGAACATCACCATCCACTCCAGCTTTCTCCCGCACACCGACGCTGACGCCTCCTTGGTTTTCTATCGCGACGTCCTCGGCTTCGAGGTCCGCAACGACGTCGGGTACGGCGGGATGCGCTGGATCACGGTCGGCCCCGCCGGCCAGCCCGGCACGTCCATCGTGCTCCAACCCGCCGTCGTCGACGGCTGCGGCGTCACCGACGACGAGCGACGCGCCATCCTCGAGATGATGGCCAAGGGCACCTACGCTGGCGTCGTCCTGGCCACGCCCGACGTGAACGGCACCTTCGAGCAGCTGCAAGCCAAGGGCGCCGAGGTGGTCCAAGAGCCGACGGACCAGCCCTATGGTGTGCGCGATTGTGCCTTCCGCGATCCCGCGGGCAACATGATCCGCATCCAGGAACGACCCTGAGCCCCCCATCCCCGCTTCACGGCAAGAGAGACGATGAGCACGGCAACCAGGAAGCCTGCGGCGAAGACCGCGACACCGAAGAAGCCCTCTGCGGCGAAGACCGCGACGCCGAAGAAGCCCTCTGCGGCGAAGACGACCAGCCGAACGACGGCGGAGCCCCCCGCGCGATCGGGGCTCCACCCGGCGGACAGCCACGGCTCGATCCGCGTGCACGGGGCGCGGGTGAACAACCTGAAGGACATCAGCGTCGAGCTCCCGAAGCGTCGGTTAACGGTGTTAACCGGCGTGTCCGGCTCCGGCAAGAGCTCGCTCGTCTTCGGCACCATCGCCGCGGAGTCGCAGCGGCACATCAACGAGACCTACAGCGCGTTCGTGCAGGGCTTCCTGCCGACCCTCGCGCGTCCCGAGGTCGACGTGCTCGAGGGGCTCACGACCGCGATCGTCGTCGATCAGGAGCGGCTGGGAGCCAACGTCCGCTCCACCGTCGGGACCGTGACCGACGCGAACGCGATGTTACGGATCCTCTTCAGCCGCTTGGGTAAGCCCCACGGCGGTCCCCCCAGCGCCTTCGCCTTCAACGTCGCCTCGGTCCGCGCGACCGGCACGATCACCGTCGAGCGGGGCGCCAGCAAGGCGGTGAAGCAGACCTTCACCCGCGCGGGCGGCATGTGCCCGCGCTGCGAGGGCATGGGCAACGTGACGGACCTCGATCTGACGCAGCTCTACGACGACTCGAAGTCCCTCGCCGAGGGGGCGATCACCATCCCCGGCTGGAAGTCGGACAACTTCTGGACGGTGCGCGTCTACGCCGAGTCCGGCTTCGTCGACCCGAACAAGCCCATCCGCAAGTACACCAAGAAGGAGCTCCAGGACTTCCTCTACAAAGAGCCCATCAAGGTGAAGGTCGACGGCGTCAACCTCACCTACGAGGGGCTGATCCCCAAGGTGCAGAAGTCGTTCCTCTCCAAGGACCGAGAGGCGATGCAGCCCCACATCCGGGCCTTCGTCGACCGCGCCGTCACCTTCACCACCTGCCCCGACTGCAACGGCACCCGGCTCAACGACGCGGCTCGCTCCGCGCGCATCCGGGGGCTCAACATCGCCGACGCCTGCGCGATGCAGATCAGCGACCTGGCCGCCTGGGTACGGGAGATCGACGAACCGCCCCTCGCGCCCCTGCTCACCGCGCTGCTGCACAGCTTGGAGTCCTTCGCCGAGATCGGCCTCGGCTACCTCTCTTTGGATCGCTCGTCCGGCACCCTGTCGGGGGGCGAGGCCCAGCGGGTCAAGATGATCCGGCACCTCGGCTCCTCCCTCACCGACGTCACCTACGTCTTCGACGAGCCGAGCATCGGGCTGCACCCTCACGACATCCAGCGCATGAACAACCTCTTGCTGCACCTCAGGGACAAGGGGAACACGGTGCTGGTCGTCGAGCACAAACCGGAGACCATCGCGATCGCCGATCACGTCGTGGACTTGGGTCCCGGCGCGGGCAGCGCGGGCGGGACCATCTGCTACGAGGGCGACGTCGAGGGCCTGAGGGCGAGCGGGACCCTGACGGGTCGGCACCTCGACGATCGCGCCGCCCTCAAGGAGCAGGTGCGGAAGCCCACGGGCAAGCTCGAGATCCGCAAGGCGACGAAACACAACCTCCAGGCGGTCGACGTCGATGTACCGCTCGGGGTGCTGTGCGTCGTCACCGGCGTCGCGGGCTCCGGCAAGAGCTCGCTCATCCACGGCTCCGTCCCCGCCACCGCGGGCGTGGTCACCGTCGATCAGACCGGGATCCGCGGGTCACGCCGCAGCAACCCCGCGACCTACACAGGGCTCCTCGAGCCGATCCGCAAGGCCTTCGCCAAGGCCAACGGCGTGAAGCCCGCCCTGTTCAGCGCCAACTCCGAGGGCGCCTGCCCCAGCTGCAACGGGGCCGGCGTCATCTACACGGATCTGGCGATGATGGCGGGCGTCGCCACCCCCTGTGAAGACTGTGAAGGCAAGCGCTTTCAACCCGCGGTGCTCGAGTATCGCCTCGGCGGGCGCGACATCAGCCAGGTCCTAACCATGTCCGTGAGCGAGGCCGCGGGGTTCTTCGGCGCTGGCGAAGCGCACACGCCGGCTGCACACGTCATCCTCGAACGGCTCGTCGACGTGGGGCTCGGCTATCTCAGCCTCGGCCAGCCGCTCACGACGCTCTCGGGCGGCGAGCGACAGCGCCTCAAGCTCGCCACACACATGAGCGAGAAGGGCGGCATCTACGTCCTCGACGAACCGACGACGGGCCTCCACCTCGCCGACGTGGAGCAGCTGCTCGCCCTCCTCGATCGCCTCGTCGACTCAGGCAAGTCCGTCCTCGTCATCGAGCACCACCAGGCGGTGATGGCCCACGCCGACTGGATCATCGATCTCGGGCCCGGCGCGGGTCACGACGGCGGTCGGATCGTCTTTGAAGGCACCCCCGCCGATCTCGTCTCCGCCCGCTCCACCCTCACCGGGCAGCACCTCGCGGCATACGTCGGCGCGTGATCGACCAAAAG
>JAEWOQ010000093.1 GCA_023460875.1 Pseudomonadota bacterium | reverse complement strand
TCAACCGACCCCCCTACAAACGACACAGGGCGCGCCCTCGGAGAGAGGACGCGCCCTGAAGTCTGGCCGTGCCGGAGGCTCAGCCCTGCTGCTTGAACTCGTAGGTGAACGAGGCGAGCCCGTCACGCGCATCCGGGGGCGTGAGCGCGAGTCCCTGGATCGAGTTGACGATGCAATCCCCCAGCTCGGTAGGAGCCGTGGTTCCGTCGGCGTCCACCGCGGGATCCACGATGGTGCCCGTGTCCTTCTGCACCGTGAAGTTGATCTTCACGAGGCCCTGAGCCGCCTTGTCCTGCTTGAGGATGTTGTCGTAGCAGCCCTGGATTTCGTTCTGACGCGTGAGCAGGAGCTCCTGCGTGGCGTCCCGGTACTTCTCCGCGGAGCGCGCGTGATACTGGCACGCGGTCGTGGCAGTCACGGCGAGACCGAGGAGCGCCAGCGTCTTCATGGTCCGAAAGGTATTCTTCATCGAAAAGTCCTCCTCTGGCGTGGGTCAGTCCCTCGAGCGGCCGACGACGGGCTTCTCGATGACGCGTTCCTCACCCGTCTTCGGATCGATCTCGATCTTCTTCTGGGTGACGTCTTGCTCGACGATGTTGAACTCGACGCGTCGGTTCTTCTCACGACCCTCTTCGGTGTCGTTGCTCGCGATCGGGTTGTCCGCGCCGAAGCCCTTCGCGGTGAGCACATTCTCGGAGACACCCTGGCTGACGAGGTATGCGCGGACCGCCTTGGCGCGGTTGTCCGAGAGGTTCCGGTTGAAATCAGGGTTCCCCTCCGAGCTCGCGTGTCCTTCGATCGCGATCTTCTTGATGTGAGAGTTCTCCTTGATCACGGAGACGACCTCGTTGAGCAAGCTGTGCGAAGTTTCCATGATGTTGGCCTTCGCGTGCTCGAACTGAATCTTCTCGTTGATTTGGATCTTGTTGTCGCGGACCTCGACACGAGGTGCGGGTTCCGGTTCGGGCGGCGGGGGGGGGGGTGCGGGCGGGGTGCCCGTGACCGTCAGCGGGATGCTGCCCTGGAACGCCATTTGTCCGCCGCACGCGACCAGCGTCAGCGCTCCTCCCGCGACGATGCAGGCAGAGAGCAGCTGAGTGCGACTGCGTGACTTCTTCATTGATGACTCCCTGTTGGATGTCTTGGAAAGCCCGGACCTATGGGGACCCGGCGCATCGAGGTTTTTTCATTGATGTAGGCTCGTCGTCAAGCTCACATTCACTCCGTTGGGATCCCCGCGGAGGAAGTTCGGCCGACGAACCAGGGGCGGTGGGACGTTCACCCACCGGGCGTGTGTACTCTCAGAGACGTGCGATCTTCCTCCCGTCGCCCCCTTTCCGCGACGTCCTTGCGGGGATTACCTCGCCGCGATGAAGCGAATGCTCATCGCGGCGCCCCACGGGACGCCACCAAGACGTTACCACGAGGCTCACTCGAGGGAGCCGCTGCAGAGCCCGCAGCGTCGGGCTAGTCGATGAAACTCTTGAGCTGCTTGGAGCGGCTCGGGTGCCGGAGCTTGCGGAGCGCCTTGGCTTCGATTTGTCGGATGCGCTCCCGCGTGACCTCGAAATCCTGGCCGACCTCTTCCAGGGTGTGGTCGCTCTTCTCTCCGATGCCGAAGCGCATCCGGAGCACCTTCTCCTCGCGGGGCGTGAGCGTCTTGAGCACCTTCCGGGTCTGGTCGCTCAAATTCATGTTGATGACCGCTTCGGCGGGGTTGACGGCGTTCTTGTCCTCGATGAAGTCTCCGAGGTGGCTGTCTTCCTCCTCTCCGATCGGAGTCTCGAGGCTGATGGGCTCCTTCGCGATCTTCAGGACCTTGCGTACCTTGTCGAGGGGGAGCTCCATCTTCTCGGCGACCTCCTCGGGGGTAGGTTCCCTGCCGAGCTCCTGGACGAGATACCGCGACGTGCGGATCAACTTGTTGATCGTCTCGATCATGTGCACCGGGATCCGGATGGTGCGCGCCTGATCGGCGATGGCCCGGGTGATGGCCTGGCGAATCCACCAGGTGGCGTAGGTGCTGAACTTGTAGCCCCGGCGGTACTCGAATTTGTCGACCGCCTTCATCAGCCCGATGTTGCCCTCCTGGATCAAATCCAAGAACTGCAGGCCCCGGTTCGTGTACTTCTTCGCGATCGAGACGACGAGCCGCAGGTTGGCTTCGACCAGCTCCGCCTTCGCCTTCTCTGCCCGTCGCTCCCCCGTGCGGATCTGTCGGTAGGTCTCGAGCATCTCGTCCACGGGGACGCGGACCTCCGCTTCGATCCTCTCGATCACCCGGGAGCACTCGATCAGCTCCTCGGCGATGCGGTCCAGGCGGCGCACGTCGATGCGCAGCTCACCCGCGAAATCTCTCGCGGCCTTGCTGGATTGGCGCGCGGCTTGGAGCTTCTCCGCCAGCTCGGTGCGGCTACAGCGCGCCAGCCGCTCCAGATCGCGGATCTTCTCGTCGGCGACCTGGACCTGCTCGATGAGCCCCTTCAGGGTCGCGACCACCTGCTCGACGGTGCGCTTGTTGAGGCGCATCTCCTTGAGCGTCTTGACGATGTCCTGTCGGTAGCTCGCCTCGAGCTCTTCGAGGTCCTGGCGCTTTCCGTCGCCGGCGCGCTGCTCTTCGATGGCGTCCTGGAGCTTCTTGTCGACGCGGCGGACCTTGTCGATCAGCCGCATGACCCTCCGATCCGCCTCCTCCTCGTCGAACTCCTGCTCCTCGTCCTCTGCGTCGCGGACGATGTCCTTCACCCGCAGCTTCTGCTGCTTCAGCCGATCGCCGATGGCTACGATCTCCCGCACGGCGACGGGACAGTGCAGCGCGGCTTCGAGCACCGCGTCCTCGCCCTCCTCGATCCGCTGAGCGATCTCGACCTCGCCTTCACGGGTGAGCAGCGCGACGGTCCCCATCTTGCGGAGGTACATCCGCACGGGGTCGTTGCTCTTGTAGAGATCGTCCTCGGTCTTGGGCGCGCGGGAGGTGGGGCGCTTCGACGCGCGAGCTCGCGGCGTGGGCTCCGACTTGCTGCGCGCCACCTTCGCCGGGTCGAGCTTCAGGGTGGGCTCTTCCTCCAGCAGCTCGATGCTCGCCTCGTCGAGGGCGGCGAGGAGATCGTCCATCGTGTCGGGGTCGACATCGCCGTCCGGGATGGCCCCCTGCACGTCGTCGTAGGTGAGGAAGCCTTTGGACCTGCCGAGATCGATGAGCGCTTGCTTCGCTTGGTGAGCGCCTTCGGGGGTCGTGCCGGTCGGTCGCTCCGAGTCGAGGGGCTCGACGGCGTCGACCAGGTCGGCCTCCGCTGCGTCCCCGCGCTTCGCAGGGGGCTTCTGGCTTGCTCGCCCCTTCTTGCCGCCACCCTTTCCGCTCGCAGCGCCCTCCGTCCGGGCCGCGGCGCTCTTGGCGCTCTTGGGCCGTGTCGTCTTCGACGGTGCCGCCTTGCTGGTCGAACGCTGCGTCTTCTTCGCTCCCACAGGACCTCTATTCAAAGACCGCGCCGCTGCCGTGCGCGGAGTCCTTGCTCACGCAAGAGCTCGAGCTCCTGCTCGAAGTCTCCAGCTCGCCGCGCGCGCTCCATTTCTCCGAGGGCGTCCAAGGCCTGACGGGAGAGCTCGAGCTGATGCAACTTCTTCAGGTTTCCCAATAGCTCGGCCTCGGCGTCCTCGACCCGTTGGTGGCGCGGGGCCGCCAAACGAGCACTCGCGAATGGTTGTATTGAAAGGGGCATCTTCGCAAGGGCCGCCTGCAGCGCTAGCGCCGCCGGCCCGTTCCCCGCAGACGCCGTGCTCTGTCGCAAGGCGGCGAGGGCAGCTGCCAGATCGCCTTCCACCTGGTCCGCGTAGGCCAGAATCTCGGGTTTGTCGAGTAGCTCGGGGAAGTCGAGGAACGCTCCAACGATCTCGGTGCTCAGCGCCTCCACGCGGGCTCGTGAGCGCGCGCGCTGGGGCGGAGCAGCTCTGCTGGGCGAAGCGCTGGGGTGGTCTTCCGAGCCGAAGGACGTCTCGCTCGGCTCTTCACTCGATCCGGTGGAGCGCGCAGCCCCGCCACGACGATCTCCTCCGTGCAAGGCGCGCTGTACGGTGTCACGGAGCGCACGAAAGGTGCGAGCGTCAGCTACACCGAGCCGACTCACCACGTGATCCGCGTGCTGCTCGGCGAGGGCGCGCACCGCGGGATCGTCCTCCTCCATGAGGAGCTCGGTGACTCGACGCAGCTGGTCGACGCGAGCCCGCGCGTCGTAGGCGGCGACGCCCTCCTCCAAGGCCTGTTCGATCAAGTGTTCGAGCATCCCCCGCGCCGCGCGGACGACGGCGGTCACCCCCTCGGCTCCCCGCTCCCGAGAGAAATCGTCCGGGTCCATGCCCTCGGGCAGGGTCGCTACCCGTGCCGCCACGCCCGCCTCTCGACAGGCCGCGCGGCTCCCGACGACGGCTTTTTGGCCTGCGGCGTCCCCATCGAAGAGGAACGTGACCGTCCCCGTGAAGCGCCGGACGAGCTTGCCTTGCTCCGCGGTGAAGGCGGTGCCGAGGGGAGCGACGGCGCCGCGCACGCCCCGAGCGTGCAGGCTGACCACGTCGAAGTTTCCCTCGACGAGCACGCAGGGGTCACCGGCTCGGAGGGCGGTCCGCGCCTGGTAGAGCCCGAACACCGCGTCGCGCTTTCGGTAGATGACGCTCTCCGGGGAGTTGATGTACTTCGCTGGCGGATCCCCGGTGGCTCCAGCCGGGTTCACGGGGGGCAGCGCCCGTCCGCTGAAAGCGACGACGCGGCCCTGCAGATCGATGACCGCGAACATGAGGCGCTGACGGAAGCGGTCGTAGTGCCCCGGCCCTTGCTTCCGTGGGGCGATCAGGCCGATCTTTTCGGCCGCCTCCAGGTCGAGCCCGGCGCGCCGCAGATACTGGACCAGCCCTTCCCAGCCCTCCGGCGCATAGCCGATCCGGAACGCTTCGAGCGTCTCCTGGGCCGGCCCTCCATAGGACAGCCCCCTTCGCTCGAGCTCGTCGAGGGCGAAGCGCCGATCCGGGTGCTCGAGGAGCATCTTCTCGAAGTAGGTCGCCGCCGCCGAGTTCACGTCGTAGAGCATCTGCTCTCGACGTTTCTGGGCCTGGAGTCTGCGTCGCTCGGGCTCCGAGAGGTCGTCGAGCACCTCGATCCCGAGCCGCTCTGCCAGGCGGCGGATGGCTTCCTGGAAGTCCAGCCCCTCGACCTGCTGTACGAACCGGATCGCGTCGCCGGAGGCCTTGCACCCGAAGCAATGGTAAAAGCCCCGGTCCTCGTTCACGTGGAAGCTCGGGGTCTTCTCCTGATGGAACGGGCAGAGGCCCACGTGGCTGCGCCCCCGCCGCTCGAGCTTCACGGACTCTCCGATCAGCTCGACCAGGTTGGTCTGCTCTCTCACGCGATCGATGGTCTGTTGAGCAATCACGGACTCCCCGGCACATAGCCCCGATTCGGTTGCCTCGACAGGTCTCCCACCCGTCGGCGCACTCAGGACGACCCCGACCCCCCGAGGCAACGCAGCTCTTCCAGGCAAGGTTTCTGAACTGAACGCTTGCGCAGTCTAGCGGATCCTTGGTACTCTGGAGCTCATGGCGCTCCCGCGTCTCGAGG
>JAEWOQ010000092.1 GCA_023460875.1 Pseudomonadota bacterium | reverse complement strand
TCTCGTGGGCTCGGAGATGTGAATAAGAGACTGCAGCGGCGCCGTGGCGCCCCCGCCGCCCGGGGTGTTCCGCCCCGCGCTGCCGAGCCTGGAGATCCAGCTGGACGATCTCGAGCCGGAGGAGATCGAGCCCGTCTCCCAGTCGGAGGTCGAAGAGATCGACGACGTCGAGCTCATCGAGGACGGCGACCTCCTCGAAGAGGCCGACGACGAGGTCGTCGAAGAGGCCGACGACGAGGTCGTCGAGCTGCCGGTCCCCTCCACGCCGCCCGTCGTGCAGATGCGCACCGAGGAGCCCACCGACCGCGCGAGCGCCTCCCTGCAGGCGGCCATGGCGCGCGCCAGCTCCCCCGAGCTGTCTGTCGAAGAGGTGTCCCTCGACGATCTCGACCTGGAGGGGCTCACCGAGCTGTCCGGCGACGACGGCGACGACGACGACGACGACGAGCCTGGCTTCGACGAATCGGAGGCGCCCACGAACGTCAGCTCCTCGCCGCCGTTCTCGCGCCGGGAGCGGCCCTCGGGGGAAGCTGGTCCCTCGTCGGTCGTCCCGGAGGCGCCCCTCCCGATGAACCCTCCGCCGACGTTCGAGCTCCGGGCGGACTCCCCTGAGCTCCCTTCAGCTTTCGCCCTGGACGGCGACGAGGCGGCGACGGACATCGACGCGGATCCGCCGCCCGCCGTCCTGGATGCAGTCTCGGACCTGGACGAGCCCCTCACGGGCGCCGACGATCTGACGGAGCCCGACTACCCGCCGCGAGCGGAGGAGCGCCCCGAGCTCGCGGCGCCCTCGAGTCGCCCGGTGAGTCGCCCGGCGAGTCGCCCGGTGAGCCAGGCTCCCTCGGCGCCGCCGCCGGAGCCGTTCCCCCTGGCCCCTTCGGCGCAGCTGCCGGAGGTGTACGAGCGGCCCTCGATCCCCCCCCGTCGCCCGTCGACGAGCGCCCCTGCGGAGCTGACGGAACCGACCGGCGACGGGGTCTCCCTGACGGGGGTGCGCGGGCTCGAGGATCTCCCTGAGGACGCGCAGCTCGAGCTGGCCCGCGTGGCCGAGCTCCGGAACCTCGCCCCGGGTGAGGAGGTGAACTCGTTCGGCGTGGCGCTCGTCACGCAGGGGACGGTGGAGCTGATGCCGACCGTGGCGGACGCCTCCTGCGCCCACGCCCGACGCGGCGAGGTGATCTTCACCCAGGGGACCCTCGCGGACGGGGTGGCCGTGCGCGTCGTGGGCGCGGCTCCGGGGACCCGCGTCGCCGTCTGGTCCGACGAGCGGCTCGAGGCGGCCACCAGCGCTTGCCCGTGGGTGGCCGATGAGCTGGCCCTGATCGCAGATCGCTATCAGGCCTTGGCGGGGGCGGTCATGGGACCCCTCGGCGACTCCCTCGACCCGATGTTCAGGGGCATGGTCCTCGACAAGTGTGGCGTACGCGCCTTCGACGCCGGCGCCGTGCTGCTCGAGGCGGACAAGCCCGTGGACGGTATGTACATCCTCGGTGTCGGGCGGCTCGAGCTCCTCGACGCCCAGGGACAGGTCGTCGAGGAGGTGGGGCCCGGCGACTTCCTCTTCCCGGAGACGATCCTCGCCGCTGGCAACGCGTCCGCCACCGTGCGGGCCGGCGCGGGGGGCGCCCTGGTGCTCTACGCGAGCCGCATGGAGGCCCACGAGCTGCTCGCCACCTGTCCGCCCTTCATCGAGCTTCTCGCCGGCTGAGCTCGAGCTCCCCCTCCACGGGGCGCCCGAAGCGATCCCGGGGCAAGCCCCTGTCGCCGGAGCTCGGGGCGACGCGCCACACGAGGGTCTCGTTGCCCTGGGCCCCCGCGAAGCGCAGCCCGAACCAGCGGGTGCGATCGGGGATGCTCTCGCGTCCGTCGGCGCGCACCCGAGGGAAGCTGATGCGGAAGGCGGAGCGCCAAGGCGTGGTGTAGGGGAAATACGTGAGCTCGATGGCCCCCGGCCGGGGGATCGCGCGGATCTCGATGGGCGCCGTCTCCGTGCCCATGTCGTCGATGAGGCGCACGATCCACGCGGGCTCCTCGAGGTTCAGATCGTTCCATTTGTGTCGCTGGGCGTACAGCGCGACGTAGAACTCATGGCGCTCTTGCGTGGAGGAGAGCGCGCGCTCCAACAGGGTGCGCCGCTGGTCGACGGTGAGGCGATAGTCCTCCGCGTAGCGCACGACGTAGGCCCAGCGGAAATCCCACGACTCGAAGGTCGCGGTGACGGTGAGCACGTTGTCGAGCTCGTTGATGCTCGTCAGCTGCTTGCTGCGCGTCCAGTTCCGGAACACCGCGTCGTAGTCCGTGGCCACGTACTCCCGTGGCCCCTCCGCCATCTCCACGCGAGGCGACGCACACCCGCTCCCCGAGAGCGCGCCGACACCGAGCAACGCTCCGACCAAAGCGCCGCGTAACCGTTGGAGACGCGGCGCCCCCCAAGGAGCGCGGCCGAAGAGGGGGCCCATGGGGGGAACCGTACCGAAGCCAGGGCGCCCGGGCCAAGGTCGGAGATCGCGCCTCCCCGTGGACCCTTCCAGAGACGCCTCCCGTCTGGTTTCTCTCGGCTCAGGCGCC